>JBAVYO010000165.1:0-39843 GCA_049698855.1 Terriglobales bacterium | reverse complement strand
CCAAATTCCAGTCGACGAATCTCTCCGTGATCAGCAAAGCCGATCAACTCGCCTACCTTATATATACGTCGGGGTCCACGGGAAAGCCGAAAGGAGTGATGATCCCGCGTGGGGCATTGGTCAATTTCCTGCTGTCGATGGCGGAAACGCCGGGGATAGCTGCTTCCGATACGCTCCTGGCGGTTACTACCGCTTCGTTCGACATCTCACTCCTGGAATTCCTTCTGCCTCTGGTGTGCGGCGCGCGGATTGTCATCGCGACCACCGAAGAGGCTTCCGATGCGCGCGAGCTCGACCGACTGCTTGAACAGCATGCGGTCACGGTCATGCAGGCAACGCCATCGCGCTGGCGCATGCTGCTCGAAAGCGGCTGGGAAGGCAAGAGCGACCTGCGAATCTTTTGCGGCGGCGAAGCTCTTTCCGCGGACCTCGCACAGCAGCTGCTTCCCCGGTGTCGCGAGCTTTGGAACATGTATGGGCCGACCGAGACTACGATCTGGTCTTCGACCGAACGCGTCACTTCCCCAGACCATATCTCGCTCGGCTTGCCCATCGCCAATACGCAATTTCACGTTCTCGATGAAAGCCTGAAGCCGGTCGCTCAGGGGATGGCGGGCGAACTCTGGATTGGCGGCGCAGGCCTGGCTCGCGGATATCTGAAGCGCTCCGAGTTGACTGCGGAAAAATTTGCGGCTGACCCTTCAGGCGCGGGTCCGGACGCACGGCTCTACCGAACGGGAGACGAGGTCCGCTGGCACTCCGATGGCAACCTAGAATTTCTGGGCCGCCTGGACCAACAGGTGAAGCTGCACGGCTTTCGCATTGAACTGGGCGAAATCGAAAGCGCACTCGCCAAGATCGAAGGAATCTTGCAGGCTGCGGTCATTCTTCGCGAGGATCGTCCCGGCGAGAAACGGCTGGCCGCTTATTACACGGGCCGCTCCGCTCTGAGTTCTACCTATTTAATAGAGGCACTAAAAGGCACGCTTCCGGATTACATGGTCCCGTCAGTGTTCGTGCACCTGGAGAAGTTTCCTCTGACCCCGAACGCCAAACTCGATCGCAACGCTCTACCCCAGCCCAAGGGAGAGCGTCCGCTTCTTGCCCAGGATTTCATCGCCCCTCGGACTGCGGCTGAAAAGCAATTAGCGGATCTTTGGTGTGAATTGCTGCAACTCGAAAAAATTGGCATCGATGACAGCTTCTTCGATCTCGGCGGCAATTCACTAGCAGCAGTCCGCATGGTTCGGCAATATGAAAACCACTGCGGGCATGAGATTTCGCCGGTCAAGGTTTTTCAATACCCGACGATTGCGAAACTCGCTGGATTTCTGGAAGCGAACGGAAGCAAGACCGATTTTCTTGCCGATCTGGAAAACCGTACAAGCCGGCATCGGCGTTCGCAGCCCGGCGGAAAGCAAAGTTCGCGGGGAAATTCGCAGCAGGGTTCGCAGCGCCGTTCGCACGGCGAGATCGAACCTCTTAGCAACGCGGTCGCCGTCATCGGCATGACTGGCCGCTTTCCGGGCGCGGCGAACCTCGATCAGCTTTGGCGCAACCTTTGCAATGGCGTCGAATCCATCTCGTTTTTTATGCCCGATGAGCTTGGCCCTGGCATTGACGAACACCTTCGCCACGATCCTGATTACATCCGGGCTCGCGGCTTGATCGAAGGGGCGGAGCTTTTCGACGCGGCATTTTTTGGCATCAATCCGATCGAAGCACAGGTCACCGATCCGCAGCAGCGCGTTTTTCTCGAACTCGCCCAGCACGCGCTAGAGAATGCTGGATACGACCCCGAACGATACAAAGGACGAATCGGCGTGTTTGCCGGCATCGGCGATAACCACTACTACACAACCAACCTGCTCACTCGCCCTGAGTTGTTGGCCATGGCCGGCAAGTTGGCGGTTGAATACGGCAATCAGAAAGACTATATCGCGCTTCGGACCGCATATTTGCTGGATCTTCGTGGCCCCGCAGTGAGCGTGAATACAGCGTGCTCAACCACTCTGTTGACGATCGACCAGGCCTATCGCTCGCTCCTCGACTATGAATGTGACATCGCACTCTCCGGCGGTGTTGACATTACGGTGCCGCAAAAAAGCGGATTCCTCTATCAGGAGGGAGGGACGTTTGCCAAGGATGGCCACTGCCGACCGTTCGATGCCGATGCCACCGGAACCATGTTTTGCGACGGCGCCGGTGTAGTCGTGCTCAAGCGGCTTGCCGACGCTCTCACCGATGGCGATACCATTTATGCCGTCATTCGCGGCTCGGGAAAAAACAATAATGGAGCGCGCCCCGCTTCGTTCCTCGCCCCGAGCGTGGAGGGACAGGCCGAGGCCATTGCTCTGGCACAGGCCACCGCCGACGTTCCCGTCGAAACAATCGGCTACATCGAGGCGCATGGCACCGGCACTCCCGTCGGCGACCCCATAGAATTCGAGGCGCTGCGAAGTGTTTTTGAAAGCCAGACGGATAAAAAGCAGTTCTGCTATGTCGGCTCCATTAAAGGCAACATCGGGCATCCGACCAATGCCGCGGGCGTCGCGGGCCTGATTAAAGCTGCGCTCGTGCTCCATCGCGAACAAATTCCTCCGACTCTGCATTTCAAGAAGCCCAATCCGAAGATCGACTTTGCGAGCAGCCCGTTTGTCATGGCCGACAAACTCACCCCGTTCCCCCGTGGGGAGCAAGTACGCCGTACAGCGGTAAGCTCCTTTGGTTTCGGCGGAACCAACGTCCACGTTATTTTGGAAGAAGCGCCTACGACGAAACCACCGGGCGCATCGCGGCCGCTTCAGCTTTTGCCACTCTCGGCGAAAACGCCGGCGGCACTCGCGGCCTACAGCAATGCGCTAGTGGAGCATCTTGCGAACGCTGCGCCTGAAACTTTTGCGGACACTGCCTACACTTTCCAAACCGGGCGCAAGCAGATGGCGCACCGGCGGTTTGTGGTCGCAGCCGATCCTGGCGAAGCGGCGGCACTTCTCCGGCAGCCGAATCCATTGCGCGCAGGCAGCAAACGGTGCGATCGCCGAAATCCTCCCATCGTTTTTCTTTTCGGAGGACAGGGCACGCAGTACGTCAACATGGGACTCAACCTCTATGAGGGCGAGCCGCTGTTCCGCGCAGTGGTGGACGACTGCTGCGAATCCCTGAAGCCTCATCTGGGCCGGGATTTGCGTGAAATTCTCTATCCGCAAAGTGGAGACGAAAAGACCACGCAGATTTCGCTGCAGGATACATTCTTCACGCAGCCATCGATTTTCGTAATCGAATACGCGCTGGCGCGCTTCTGGCAGAGCCTGGGCGTCGAGCCGGCCATGATGGCCGGACACAGCATTGGAGAATTCGTTGCCGCCACGCTCGCCGGAGTGTGGAGGCTTGAGGATGCTCTCAGCATCATCGCTCTGCGCGGCCGCCTAATGCAGAACCTGCCTCGTGGATCCATGCTGGCAGTGAACAGCAGCGCGGAATCGATCGCGAACATTCTTCCGGCTACGCTCCAGCTCGCCTCCAACAACGCTCCCGCTCTCTGCGTGGTTTCAGGGCCTGAAGTCGACGTCACGGCGTTCCAGAAGCGACTAGAAGCCGAAAACATTGTCTGCCGCCACCTGCATACCTCGCATGCGTTTCATTCCGCCATGATGGACACCATGATTGAGCCGCTGCGCGAGGCAGTGGCGAAAATCCAGTTGCACGCGCCAGCCAGGCCATTCGTTTCGACCGTCACGGGACGCGCGATTACAGCCGCCGAGACTACCGATCCCGCTTACTGGGCACATCACGCGCGCGCCACCGTGGAGTTCTCAAAGGCAATCCAGTTTCTTAAAGAGCAAGATTTTGATTTATTTCTAGAATGCGGGCCGCGTGCCACGTTGTGTTCGTTGGCTCGACAGCACTACACCGCCGAGCATCCCGCGACAGCCATTCCCACGCTTGCCGACACGCACGAGAACAACACCGAACTGGCAACTTTTCTCTTTGCGCTTGGCTCTCTCTGGCAAAACGGAGTCGCCATTGATTGGGATGCCTTCTACGCCAACGAAGATCGCCGCCGCATCCCTTTGCCAACATATCCCTTCGAGCGCCAGCGGTTCTGGGTTGACCCGGCGGTGGCTCCAGGGGCACAGAGTGCGCAGGCAAGCCCACTTTCGCCTCCTCAGACGCTCTTCGCGCCAGCAGTTCCGTCTGCGCCGTCGCATCATGCCGTCGCACCAAGCCTGTCCACTCCCCGCAAAGACCGCATCGCCGCGCGTGTGCTTGACCTGCTCGTACCAGTCTCAGGACGCGACCGCATGCAGATGAGCACTTCGGCCACGTTCATGGAGCAGGGATTGGACTCCCTGTCGCTGACGCAGGCTGCATTTGCCATCCGCAAGGAGTTCTCCGTCAGGGTAAGTTTCAGTCAGCTGATGAACCAATGGCCAAACGTCGAGATGCTTGCGGCACACCTTGACTCGACACTACCGGCGGGAATTTTGGCGGATACGCCGGCCTTGGTGCCTGACTTCTCTCTTCTTCCGCAGCCCCCCGCGACCGCAGCAACGGAAGTTCAGCCGCGAACGAACGGTAGCCCTCTCGAGGAAGTGGTCGCCGAACAAGCGCGCACAATCGCGCGGCTGGTTGCGCTGCTCGAAAAGACCGGCCTGCATCAGGCGACGAGCGCAGCTCCGGCCGACTCGATCGCGCCGGTGTACGCGAATTCAACTTCCCCAGCAGACGCGAGCTCAACCCCTTCGCTGGCGGAGTTGCAAAGAATTGTTGCGCCAGCGTATTCCGGTTTAGTTGAAGTTGAATCCACAATTCCGCAGCGCGGCATCTTTGCCTCGTCGCGCCTCTCCGAACGCCTGTCGGCTTCCTACAACGAATCCATGACCGTGCGCTTCACCGGCAATATTTCGACCGGGAAAATGACGCGCGCCATGGAACGGCTCGTGGACCGGCACGACGCGCTTCGCGCCAGCTTCGATGAAACCGGCGGTGTAATGAAGATCGCGCCGGCACACAAAATTGCAATGCCGGTCACCGATCTTTCTTGGATAGAGGAATCCTCCCTGCAAGAAGCACGCCTCCGCCAGCTCATTGCTGATGAAACCGCGCTCGCTTTCCCGCTGCCTGGCGGCCCTTTGTTCCGCTGCCAAATGGTGTTGCTGGGCGCAGATCGCGCGGCGGTTATTTTCACGGCGCACCATGTCATCTGCGACGGCTGGTCTCTGGATGTCCTGATCCACGATCTCTGCGCTTTCTATTCGGAAGAAATATCCGGCGCAATGGCGAACCTTGAGCCTCCGAAAAACTACGCGGATTATGTCGCCAGCGTGACCGCGCGCCAGCGGTCCGCCGAATTCGCCGAGGCCGCTGCTTATTGGCATGCAAAATTCAAGAACGGTTTTCCGGTGCTACGGCTGCCCGCCGATCACCCGCGCGGCGCGCGACGCGAATTCAGCGCACGACGTATCGATCACGCTATCCCGGCGCCGGTCGTGCGCGATCTCAGGGAATTCGCCGCAAAACAGGGGTGCAGCTTCTTTGCGGTCCTGCTCAGTTCCTTGTCAATTCTTCTCGCCCGCATTTCCCGGCAGCGCCGTTTTGTGATCGCTCTGCCAACCGCCGAGCAACCCGACATCGGTCAGTCCGGCCTTGTCGGGCACTGCGTAAATCTTCTTCCTTTTGCCGTCGAGTTGCGCACCGGCGAAACGGCCGCGACTTTTCTCAAGCGAGTACAGAGCGAGTTTTTGGCCGCCCACGACCAGGGCATCTTTACGCTGGTCAGCTTGCTGGAAGATTTGCATCCCGCCATGCCGGGGCTTGGCATTTCTCCCATCTCGGCCGGTCTCACGAACGTCAAGAAATTCAAGCCCCACGAACTGCCGCAATCTGGATTCACCGTAGACTACGATGCCAATCCCAAAGGCTATGAATCGTTCGAGCTGTATCTGAACGCCGTTGAGGGCGAAGCCAGCCTCGAACTCCGCTGTCATTACGACATTCATCTTTTTGAGGACCTCACCATACGAGAATGGCTGGACACGCTTGGCTCCATCTTCCGGGATCTTGTCGCCGATCCGTCGAGTGAAGCGCTGGAGCTGGCCCGGCTCAAGCGAGCCGACGCTCCCGCGATCAACGAGATTGTTTATACCTGGACTGCGGACCCGAAAACAGCATCTGAACCGGGTTTTGCGAATGCGTCCACGTCGCCGGAACTGCCGCCGCAATTCACGAATTTACCGGCAAACTCCGAGATGGAGGAGTCTGGCTTCCTTCAGGCGATGCTGCCGCTTTGGCGGCGCGTCCTCCGACTCCGGGAGGTTGGGCCCGACGACGATTTCTTTGCCCTGGGAGGCCACTCTATCGCGGCTGCGGAACTGTTTGCCCAAATCCAGCGCCAACTCGGCCGCACCGCGCCGCTCGGAATTCTTTACGACGCATCGACTCCACGAATGCTCGCGCGTGTTTTGAACCACGGAAGCAACGTGGCCGACTGGCGATCTCTGGTAGCGATCAATCGATATAACGAACAGTCCGGGGCACAGTCCGGCGAGCGATCCAGCGTTCGGCCGCCGCTTTTTCTGATTCACGCCGCGGAAGGCAACATACTGCTCTATCGCTCGCTGGCGGCCCATCTCGGCGCCGACCAGCCTGTCTTCGGGTTGCAATCCGCTGGGCTCGATGGCCGTTCTGCTATCGACGGCCGCTTCGAGCAAGTGGCCCGCCGATATATCCATGAGATGCAGCAGGTTCAACCGCACGGTCCCTACATGCTTGGCGGATACTGCCTGGGTGGAACTTTGGCGCTCGAAATGGCCCAGCAACTGATCGAGGCAGGCGAAACAGTCGGTCTCGTCGCCCTCATTGAAACCTATAATTTCGGCGCTATGCGCTGGCCGCTCCCGCTGCATCAGAGGTTGATCAATCGCTTCATCATCAATCTCTATTTTCACCTCCAGAATCTCATCGCGGCCGAGGGCGATGGCAAACGGACCTTTTTCATGGAGAAATTGCGCGTTGAAATCGCGCGCATACAGGACTCGGCTCGGTTTGGCTGGGCGCGGCTTCGGCATCGGCTCTTGCCGGATCCTTCCTTACCGGTTCCGGCAGCCAGGATTGCGGATATCTATGAAGAAAGCCTGGAACAATACAATGTCCGACGCTATCCGGGAGAGCTGACCGTCTTTCTGCCCGAGCGTCGCCTGCTGGGTTTTGATGTGCCTCTGGGCGGCTGGGAAGAAGTTGCGGAAGGCGGGGTTCGGCTTTTTTCGCTTCCGATCAGCCCTCGGGGCAGCCTCGTGGAACCGTATGTCGGGCACTTGGCCTCAATCCTGCGCGAGTGCCTCGACCGTGCGGCGGGAAATGCGCAAGGTCGCGGTTACAACCGTAATGGAGAACTCATTGGCGTGGAGCGGCCTCGATAGCGTGCTTCCACACATTGCCGAGTCTCAGCTCAGATAGTCTGAGCCGAACTGGTAGTGTTCTAAACGCCAAAACCTCACGATGCGACTGGCTATCCGCAGATTTACACGGTTGGCGAACGCATTTTCCAAGAAGCTCGATAATCTAAAAGCGGCGCGCGCCCTGCACTTTGCCTACTACAATTTCTGCCGTATACACAGCGGTTTACGTGTATCCCCAGCGATGGAAGCGCATCTAACAGATCATGTATGGAGTCTGAGAGATCTGCTGTGCCCTTCTTAGCCGGACCATTTTGGGAATGCATTTTGGTACAACGCCCTTCCGTAATCCGACATCCTACTTGCGCTTGGAGTGAAAGAAAGTGCATGATAATTAGACAGTTAACAAGTTGACAGCGCTATGCTCGGATGCCAGAATACGTGTTCTTCCCCCGAGGAGCATTATTTTTGCCGATCCTTGAGCCTTCAGGACGATACCGTGACACGAAAATTGAATTGCGGACGCGGGCAGATAATCCCATTGAAAATACTCAAGTATGTGAACACTCTAAATTCGAGTGGCATCTCTTGGGGGAAACATTGGAACGCTTCAAGAATGCTGAACAAGTCAGCGAAGCGTGTCCGGTCTACAACTGCCACGGTCTCACATTTGGCAGTCGCAGAACACAGATCAGTCCGCCGATTTTTTCAATCTTGGAGGATGACGGGTTTGACAAAGTGGCGTCCGAAAAAGACGTCCGACCGGGCGACATTGTCATCTACTCCGATGTGCGGGGTGAAGTCACACACTCGGGATTCGTCGTGTGGAGGAAGAAAGTAGAACTGGTACCCGGCACTCACACCGTCATTCCGATGGTGTGGAGTAAATGGGGTAAGGGCTACGAGATGATTCATGCGGTTGGCGAGTGCCCTTATTTCGAGGCTATTGGTGATGTTGTCACATATTACAGGTTAAAAAGATGGATACCGGGAAGACAACCATCGGCCCAGCAATCGGTCCTCGTGCTATAGCGACGGCATCCGCTATGGAGGCCGTGCTTGTTGCGAATACGCCTTCCTTTTTATTGGATCGTTTGCGGAAGGATATTGCTGTCCAGTACGTACTGGACAATATGAGTCCACCGGAGATCATAAAGGTTCTCCGCGAAGCATTGGCTCGTCCTGTTCAGGATGTTACGGAGATTGTGCCTCGCTACGTGTATCTAGCGGCCTTGTCTACTGTTGACCCTCAAGACCAAGCACTGTGGCAACAGATTTTGTCACTTGATTTATCCAATCTGGAATGGGGGGAACCTATCCGAAGGCTTATGCGTGCCGAAGCGGTTCCTACCACCTCGCTGGAGTTTGAACTCCCAGCCCCCTCGGTACCATGAGAGTGCAATTTGCGTTGTGCGCCCAATCCGCGTCAGTTGATCGCAACTCTAACCGATTGAGCATCTTCAACGTAATCGACCATTTCCCCGCTTCTAGTTTGCCTATTGTAATTCCCGCCGTCACATTCGTTTCGGTCATAGAAAGCGACAGGGATGAAGGAACGAATGTGAAAGGCAGCCTTGGGATATTCTCGAAAAACCACCCGATATTCACGGTCGAAGTCCCGATAACTTTTGTGAACGGCCAATTAGCGAGAGTACTCATTAATTTTCAGGGAATACCCGTCCGGGAAGCTGGGCCCCTAACCTTTCGCCTAACGATTCCTAATGCAGTCACGGCTGAGACCGCGTTTCAAGTCTCGAACCTCGCTCAACACGAGGCCATTCAGGTTTCTACTCCTTCAACGCAAGTTTAGGACACTACCGCCGAACTCACCCAGCGGAAATTGCCGGACAGTTTGGTAAACTATCAGTTTGGTAAACTGAATAAGGCAGCCAGAAGCCGACGTAGCTCAGTTGGTAGAGCAGTCGATTCGTAATCGACAGGTCATCAGTTCAAGTCTGATCGTCGGCTCCATTTCTTTCAAAGTGCCTTGCGGTTCCCCATCGGTGTTATCCCTCTGAACGCCTGTGTCTTTACTCGCCTTGCCGACCTGTGACACCCTGTTGTGTGATGGCTTTGCGGCCAGAATCCCGGGTCGATTCGCTCGGCTGCTCCCACATCTATGGAGAAGTCAATGAGGTCACGTCGATAGGTGAAAGTGTCGGCGGGTACATCGATGATGAGATTGATAAACGATGCTTCGATCGGCGCGATGAATGAGTGCGATGCGAACTGACGGAGCACGCGGATGAATCCGAAAGAGGAAGCGGCAAAAAAAGCTGCGGCCGCCGTCGCGCGCGCCGGAGTCCTCGGTGAGATCTCGGCACGAACCAGTTCCCGCGACCAGAGCGCGATTCCCGCCCCTGCGCCACATCACCAAATCCCCGACCCACCGGAAAACTTCTCGGGCCGCGAATACGAATTGAACGAACTGCGGACCACGCTCGCGAGCCAGGTCACGCACATTCTGGCGCTTACCGGACAAGGTGGAGTGGGAAAGACCGCTCTGGCATTGCAGTTTGCCGGCGAGATCAAACCGCAGTTTCCCGACGCACAAATCTATCTGAACCTGCTGGGCTCAAGCGAAAACACGTTGACGCCCAGCGAAGCAATGGCTCACGTTATTCTCACTTTCGATCCCGGAGCCAGGCTGCCAGACCGGGAGCCTGAGCTGACCGCGAAATATCGTTCCGTGCTGGAAGGAAAGCGCGCGCTCCTGCTGATGGACGACGCCAACGATGTAGAACAAGTCAAGCCGCTCCTTCCGCCCCGCAGTTGCTGTTTTCTGGTTACATCCCGGCTGCGTTTCGCGAATGACCTCAAGCCGCTTCCTCCCATGGCGGCGCAAGAGTTGCTTCTGAGAATTTCACGCCGCATCGGCGCGGAGGCGCCGGCCATTGCCTATCTCTGCGAATACCTCCCACTTGCGCTTTGTTTAGCGGCGGCGGAGCTAAAAGAGCGAGCCGACATCGCTCCGTCTCAATACCGGCGCGAACTGGAAGAGGAGCAGGGCCGGGCCAAACTGCTGGCTGCCGAAAATCGCACGGCCGAGGCCGTAATCAGCCTGAGCTACGGGCGCTTCGACGCCGCAACGCAACAACGCTGGCGAATGCTGAGCGTCTTCCCGGAAACGTTCGATGCAACCGCTGCCGCAGCCGTTTGGAAGTCTGACACAGCCTCCGCGGATGCCACGCTTGCTCGCCTGTCGCAATCCGCGATGTTGGAAAGGAACGCGAAGCGCCTGCGCTATAGCCTGCATCCTGTGATGCGCGAATTCGCGCGGCGCAAAATGACAGCGGAGGAATGGAACGATGCCGCTCTCCTCCATTCCGAATATTACCGGGATATACTCCGCAGCGCGGACGACCTTTATCTGGATGGCGGCGAGTCGTTAACACGCGCTCGCGCCATACTCGATCGCGAACGCGCGAACATCAATGAAGGAAGATCTTGGGCCGCCACGCGCATCTTCGCCGACGGAAAAGCTGCCTCGCTGTGCAGCAGTTATCCGTCTGCCGGTTCTCATTGCCTTGTTCCGAGGCAGCTCGCAGGCGAGCGCATTCGTTGGCGGGAGGACGCACTGGCAGCTGCCAGACACCTGGCTGACCGTGGTGCGGAGCGCGCTCATCTCGGCAACCTCGGTTCTGCCTACAGGGTCCTGGGCGATTATCGTCGTGCCATCGAGTGCTACGACAGGCACCTGCAGATTGCGCGCGAGGTCGGCGACCGGCGCAGCGAACTACAGGATCTGGCCAACCTCGGCAATGCGTACGATTCGTTGGGCGAGTACGGCCGTGCGATTGAGTATCTCAAACAACAACTGCAGATAGCGCGAGCGCTCGACGACAAGCGCCGCGAAGCTAGTGCGCTCGGCAGCCTGGGCAACGCCTGCCACTCGCTCGGCGAATACGCCCACGCCATTGCGTACCACGAACAAGCGCTGCTGTTGGATCGAGAGGCCGGGGATCGGCGCGGGCAATGCATTGCATTGGGCAATCTCGGCATTGCACATTACCGTTTGGGACAACACGCGCGCGCGCTCGAATTGTATCGACAACAACTGGAGATCGCTCGCGGCATCCGGGACCGGCAAAGCGAAGGCAACGCGCTTTGGAACATAAGCCTAGCGCTCGATGAAATTGGCGATCGGCGGAAGGCCATCGAGTACGCGGAAGCCGCCCTGAAGATTCGCCAGGAGATTGGAGACCCCAACGCCGAAAAGGTGAAAAGGCGGATTGAGGAATGGCGCAGTCCGTAACGCTTATTGTTCAGGATTCGAGGACGGCTCGCATTTTGGTCAACAGGGCCTGCGTCGAGAATGGCTTCATAATGAGCTTTGAGTCCTGGCCGAGAATACCCTGGTCCACCATGGCATTTCTGGAATATCCCGACATGTAAAGAACCTTCAGTTGGGGACACCACTTCCTGATTTCCGATACAAGCTCGGGACCAGACCGATCCGGCATGATGACATCCGTTAGCAACAAATCAATCTTGCGGTCATAGCGGCGCGCCAGGTCGAGCGTGCGCGCTGCATTTTCGGCAGAGAGCACCGTGTATCCCTTTTTCTTCAGGATATGGACGGTCAAGTTGCGCAGGGCAACTTCGTCCTCCACGACCAAAACGGTTTCCGTGCCGTTGGGAATGGCAGCATCCTGGATTCGGGGGGTAAGGATTTCGGGCGCCCGGTCAACATAGGGAAGATAAATCTTGAACGTCGTGCCTCGGCCAGGTTCACTGCTGGCCCAAATGTAACCGCCGCTCTGTTTCACGATTCCGTAAACCGTGGAGAGGCCAAGGCCAGTGCCTTTTCCAGCCTCCTTGGTCGTGAAGAACGGTTCGAAGGCTTTCGCCATCGTCGCTTCGTCCATGCCCGTACCGGTGTCTGTAACGGAGAGCATCACGTAACGGCCGGGCGTGACTGGCTGATCGCCCTGCCCGCTGTTTTGGTCCAAATCCACGTTGGCAGTCTCGATGATGATCTTTCCGCCCCGTGGCATGGCGTCACGAGCATTGACAGCGAGATTCATCAAGACCTGCTCGATCTGGCTCAGATCGGCATAGACGCTGCCGAGAGGCTCTGTGGGACGAAAGACGAGCGAAACATCTTCACCGATCATGCGCAGCAACATCTTGCTGGCATGATGAACAACGGAATTGAGACTCAAATTCCGCGGCTCGAGAACCTGCTGGCGGCTGAATGCCAGGAGTTGACGGGTGAGAGCACCGGCCCGCATCCCGGCCGTACGGATTTCGAGCAGATGCTCCTGCGCCGGATGTCCGCTCTCGAGGCGTTCCCGGGCAAGCTCGCAATAGCCGAGGATGACGCCGAGCATGTTGTTAAAGTCGTGAGCTATACCGGCCGCCAATCGGCCCACAGCCTCCATCTTCTGGGCTTGAAGGAACTGCCTCTCGAGTTCTTTGGTGCCGGTCACATCGTGAACAATCGCAAGCACGCAAGGCTGGTCGTCTAACTGAATGCGCTCGGCCACCAAGTCAACCGAGCGAAACTGACCCGAGCAGGATTTGAAGCGAACGTTGATGGGCGTCGCGTGCTGGCCGCTGTTGAGTTGGTCAAGCACCCGGCTGCGCTCGCTCGGATCCGCCCACAAACCGACTTCCTCTTCCGTTCGGCCAACGATCTGATCCCGCCCGTATCCCGTAAGCGCCAGAAAAGCGGGGTTGGCGTCGAGATAGCGGCCCTCCCCTTCGCTGCTGATTGTGATCCCAAGGGGGCTGGCGCGGAATGCTTTTGCGAATCTCTCTTGCGACTGCCGCAGCCGTTCCTCACTTTGCCGCCGTGCGGTAATGTCGTGGGCCAGAACCAGTTCCACCTCCGCACCGTGAAAGTTCAGGTCGTGGGCTGTAACCTCTACGTCGATAATCGAGCCGTCTTTCTTGCGATGCTTCCAGATCTCCGCGCCTTCGCGTCCGCGCAAGGGCCTCGAAAGCCGCTCCAGAAGCCGTTGCCTTTCCTCCTCTGGGCGGATGTCAAGAACCGACATAGCCAGAAATTCATCGCGCGAATACCCGTAATGGCGGACGGCTGCGTCATTGACTGCCAGAAATCGCAGAGATTTGAGCTCAAACACCCACATGGGCAGCGGATTGCTCTCGAAGAAGAGGCGGTATTGCGCTTCGCTTTCGATTAAGGCCGCTGTTCGAACGGCAACTGTTTTCTCAAGTGTTTGTCTTTCGTCACGGAGCCTGCGCATCAGGAAAAGCACAATGCCAGCGGAGGCCAGGACGTAAAAAAGTCCGGTCAGCACACCGAAGTATCTGAGGATATGAGGATCGGCCGACACATACTTTGCCAGCCGGATGGACGAAGCGATCCAGATGCCGGAGGCCAGCAGGTAGATCGCAGCGACGACAAACGGCTGCGGATTAGAACGACGGATTGGCTGGGAATCCATCCCGGAGTCCTCGAACATATTAGAGAAGCTCTAATTAAATTACGTTTTGAAAGGGACGGCCTTTAGGCCGTCCGCAGAATTGCCCAAAAATTTGTCGGGCTTTAGCCCCTGAGGAACTTAATCAGAGCTTCCCTAGAGGTGATCAAAATCCTAGTATCATCCCAGGCGGGACAAGGCGTAACGTGACGATAGTCACAACAGCAGGCTGCGGAAAACTAGATTCACCGCGGTTTTGGGAAGGGCACGAGTTCTACTCGTGCCGCTAAGTCGCTGAAAATAGATTTGCGCTTCAGCGCCTGAGGGCGGCTTCTGGCGCCCGAAACGACTTTTTCCGCAGCCTGCTAGGGAGCCAATCGGGTATCGTCGCAAAATTCAAAAGGGAGCCGCAGGCTTAATTTGATGGCGCGGATTCCGAAATCCGTGCCAACCTCGCTCAGGAGCGGAAAGCCATTAATGGACACCCAGCTTAAACGGAAGCGATTTAGCGCGTGCCCCATCCTAGCGCGTTTTTCGGCTGGGTGGCTTCCAACTTCGCGGGGACCATTGATCTTGAACGGAGCACGACCCGGCACTCTTGGGTGCCCCATGTTTGCCTGTTGTTGGCAAACGTGGGATTTCGCTCGAAGAACAAAATCTTTCCCTCAGAGTTTAGAAAGTGCGGTCGTGGACCAGACCCACATCTCGAAAATCGCGAGATGTGTGGCACCCTAAGACGAATTCATTCAGCCCTTGGTCAGAACTGGGCCACCCGTCATCGTTGGGTCAATTGACAATTTCTTCACAGCTTCCTGTTCCCGGTTTTCCCCCAGTTTATCCGAGGCGTTTATAGCGTTGGTTTGCGGCTTTCCGTCCGAGTTCTACTGTGATGTTTTGGAATATCCGGTGCAGTCGAGATTGCGTCGGCCATTTGCGCTACCAGTGAACGCGGGCAGGCCCAGTTAAAAACCATCTCATGGAAACGCATGGAGCCCACGTAACAGAGTGTGTCCTTGATGTAGTAGCTCATCGCACGACCTTCGTGCAGCGGCGGTAGATCGCTTGTTCGCAAGCCTTTAGTGGTGCGCAGGCGGTTTGTCTCCTTGCTGCTGAGGAACTCCGCGTTAATTCCGGCTTCCTGGAGCAGGTTGATGAATCCGGGTGGATGGAAAAAGAATAGTAAACGAATACGGCCAAACGCCAGATCGAGGAATGTCCGTGCAGAAAGAGGCCGCAGGCACAGCGGCAGCAACGAGATTGCGCCAAGACCATCCAGCCAATCGGTGAGGGTAACCTTGTCCATTGCATGGGCGATCATCTCCGGCGATTTCTTTGCCATATCCGGAGGACCAAATGCATTCAGAGCGAATAGACGTGCGTCAGCTTCGGCCAACATCGCTCGCCGTATGGAGGTTGCATCACCAGCAGCGACCATTAGGCAGCCATCGATTACTTCTATCGCATACTCCCCGTTGCGTGCCTTGCGACATACCGCCTCTACGGTTGGTAGGAAATTATCTAGAGGCGTTTCAGATTCCAATACGACACGCATGCCGTCTTCGTCGTTGTGGATTCCTCGTGTAGCCTGCATGCGAGCTTCACGTTTATAGAATTCTTTCTCCTGTTTGAAAACGCGACGTGCTTGCTGGATACCCTTCTCGCCATAAGTCTGAAAAAACTTTGCCCAAGTACCTGCCGCTTTTGCTTTGCGGGCATCACGAATAGCGTCATTCACTTCGCCTTCTTTAATCTCCATAATCGCTACCCGCGAATTCGCGGGGGAGCGCGAGATGCACAACACATCTCCGGTACAGGAAAAGCGAGTGAAATCAAGCGGGAATGCAAACAGGTGTGGAGACTTATTGACTTCTTCCGTAACTTTGAGGACCGACTGCACATTCTGCTGGTCTAGAAATCCGAACCGGGGTCCCTTGTACAAGTGGTGAACGTCACAAGAGCGAAAAGCAAATTCAACGAATGTCTCGCAGCACGATGCAACCGATGCTAGCCAATGCTGGTACTTGTTTGCTTCGCTAGTGTTCTTGTCAGTTTCATTGACTCGCCTTAGATCAGATTCCAACTCGATCGTCGTGTCGATTAAAATCTGTGCTGCTTTCTTATGGAGTCGGTGCAGTTCAGAGATTAAGGCGTCCGCACTGGGCGCAGGATTCAGTACCAAACGGTGACGCAGTGCCCGCGTAACGAGGTAGCGAAAGCGGAGGAGTCTCCGCCCTAGCGTGACCTGATCCATCGAACATCATTGTCTCACCCTGGTGCAATTGGGGTCACTTCGCAGGTGGCCCAGCCTTCCGCTAGCCGGGTGCCCGAGACAATGCGTGCCCCGTCCTTCGCGGCCGTTTGCGAAGAGCCTGCCCTGAGCGGAGTCGAAGGGGCGGGAGGCAGACTGATCGCACCACGGGCTTTTCCTCTCATGCCGTGCGTGCCTCAAACGAAATCTTCCCTCATCCCTCATTCGCGCGCATCCACCTTCAGCCCGGTGCCCCAGATCCCGCCCTGACCGCAGTCGAAAGGCCGGCAAACCAGCATGCCGCGACCGCGATCCATATATCATGCCTGTCAAGCCCCGTTTGACCTCCCAGAAATCCCCGAGCCCCTTTCGTTTGTTGCCTCTACACGGATTGTACGTACACATCTGTATTCAAAACAATATTTTGTTCGCCGCTCGTTCGCTTTTTTCATCACATTTTTCGCGTACGCTCATCACTGACTTTCCACCACAATCGCTGCGAAGATACCTCGACAGTACATCATCGAGAACTGTGCCCAGTCTCCAGAGACGGACGCATTTCGAGCCGTAAACTTTTCACCGCTCTTTGACAAAATATGGACAAAATAGGCCGGTCCGCACCCTCGCAAGTGCACGCCAAACGGAAGAATTCGACGTTAAGTCGAATCTTTTGAAGACTTTGCCTTTAACTGCCGTACTATCATCAACTTAACTCATTTCGGGTAGGGGGGGGCCCCCACCCCACATATTCCTGAATTCTTACCCGCCGATTGGGCCCACATCCCGGCCGGCCAACATCGAGCGCGGAGACGATTCCGGATCTCTGGCAAGCCACGTGCACCCCAACTAGGCAAGGATTGCCCAGCACTCATATCTCTCTAACTTTGCCCCTGGAGGGTAGGAGTGACGTTCAGCACAATATGGACAGCGAACTGAGACAACACGAAATCGACGCTTTGATGACGGCCGCCAATCGGAGCGAATCAACCGGCAAGCAACACACCTCCGTAGAGCCGTGGCGGCTTGAAAAATCGGGACAAGCCGGGGCCGAGCAGACCACCGTTGTAAATGGCATCCACGAGGCTTTAGCGAAGGGCATTTCGCAATCCCTCGGGGCCTACCTTCGGGTCAGTTTTGAGACCGCAGTCGTCTCTGTCCAACAGATTACATTTCGCGAGTGCGCCGAACACATCGCACCCGGCACGTATCTGCTGTCGCTTCAATTCAACGGCGCACCCGCTGCAATGGAGATCGAACAGGCTCTGGTGTTTCCGTTGATCGACGTACTGCTGGGAGGCACTGGACAGGGGCCGGCGGTGAGCCGGGACGTTACCGAGATTGAAGAACATGTCATGGAAGGCGTCGGCAAAATCGTCTGCCATGAGATCGCAACCGCGTGGGGCGTGGATACCGGGGAGTGCGATCTGATCGCCGCATTAACCGTCGCGCAAGCGCAGAATCTGATGTCCGTCAACGACCGGGTTATGATTGCGGAGTTTGACAGCAAGATGGGAGAGGCAGCCGGAAAGGTGCGGATTATCATTCCTGCCGCCACTTTCAATGTGTTGCTCAGGAAACTTTCAAGCGAAAGTGGTCATACCAAGCCATTCAAGTCCCTGCCTTCCCACTCCCACGTGCGCGAAAAGCTTATGGATTGCTCGTACCCAGTTACTCTTGGACTTACTGCGATCCAGGTCCCTCTTGATCGGATTCTCGATCTTCAGCCCGAACAAATCTGCAATCTTGGGATTCCGGTGGACCAACCCGCTTCACTCCTCATTGCTGGACGGAACACCTTCGAAGCGATTCCGGTGCGCCAGGGAAAAAAAAGAGCCGCACAAGTCGGACAAAGAAAAATACATTCTGAAGAAAAAAGGACCGGGCAATAATGTCGAGCGCCTCTACTCCGCCGCCCGCGGATAATCGGGCTAACTCCGTCGACGGAAAGAACCTGGAACTCTTGTTGGACGTGAACCTCGCCCTCACACTTCGGTTCGGCCAACGGGATCTAACCCTGCGTGAAGTGCTGGAATTGAGCTCTGGGTCTGTGATCGAGCTTGATCGGCACGTGGAAGAGCCGGCGGAACTGCTGCTGGGGGAAAGAGTAATTGCCCGCGGTCAAGTGGTCATTGTCGATGGCAACTACGGTATCAAGATTACAGACATGCCCGCGTAGCGCCACTCAAACCAGCGCACTCGCGGCTCTTGCCCTTCCGATGATCCCGAACCTACAAGTGTCCCTCGTCGGATCAATCGCCGGCCCTCTGGACTGAAGGCCGAGTTGCACGCTGTCAGGCAGTCCAGTTCGCAGCCGCGTAAGCCTGCTCTCCGTCCGAGTCGCAGGACTGAGAAGCGAAAGCAGAAGCTCCACCGGCGGGAGTGGCGGCTTGCGGGCTGCGCTGATCCACTTGCGCCCAGGCGCTGCGCACTTGAAAAATAAGCTGAATCTGGTGGTTTAGAACGTCCGCGCTCGCTTTAACGTGGCCACTCATGATGTTCGAGCGGAGAGTCGCGTAAAAGCGGGAAAGATGTGTGGCTGTCTCGCCGCCGTTTTCCATGTCGAGAGACTGTTCCATTCGCTCGAGGACAAGGAAAGCGTGCTTGAGGTGCCGGGAACGTTCCTCAACATCGCGCTTCTCTATGGCTGCAATTGCAGCCTTGAGGTCGCCCACCAAGAGGTCGTAGAGAACGATGACGAGTCCGACTGCGGACGCGCTCTGGACTCCGGCTCGTAGATATGTCAATTCAGTTTGATTTCTGGTCATTAGCTGCTACTCGAAGATGACGATATACCTAGCTCGGCATCGAGTTGCTTTTCCTCAATAGGTAATTCCTGCAAAGCAATGTCGGCTTTGTTGTATTCGTTCGTCAGGTAAGTTTGCTGGCTGGTCAAGTAGGTTTCGAAATTATTGATCTGGCCCTGCAGGTCGGTATTCTCCGCACTGATGCTCTGGAGGTCGACGGTAAATGCGCCACTCACCGAATCGGTAAGTGTTTTTAACTGTGTATTGAGCGTAGAGGCGAAGCCGTTTGAGGATGTGCCCTGCAAGAAAGTTTGCACAGCGCCGTAATTATTTTGGATCGCATTGCTCAACTGAGAGTCGTCGACCGTGAGCGTCCCGTCGTTGTTCATTGAGATTCCCAGGTCAGCCAATGTGGAAACGGTGCCGCCGCTGGTCGAGTAACTGCCCACACCCAGCAACATCGATTGCAAGCTGCTTATAGCAGGATCGCCAGCGAGCGGTCCTTCTTCGTTGCTCGAGCTGACAGTGTATTGCGTGTTTACATCACCAATCACAGTATTGTAAGCGCTTACAAATGCCTGTACGGCCTGCGATACATCGGTCTCGTCCGGAGCGACAGTGACGCTGACTTGCGTTCCCGTCGACGCCCCGGCCAGATTCAGAGTTAGTCCATTGACGGCGCCAGTCACCGTATTCGATGCGCTGTCGATCGGTATGCCATCCACGGTGAGCGAGGCATCTTTTCCCTTCGTTGCCTCAGTGAATGTCAGGCCCGAGCCGCTGCTCACGGTGAAATTATTGGCGGCACCGGAACTGGTACTGACCAAAGCCAGCCTGGCTCCGCTGGCATCGGTCACGACACTGGCTGATACGCCGGCGTTCTGGGCGTTAATATAGTTAGCAACATCGCTCAGAGTATTGACTCCGCTGCCTGTTGCTACCGTGATTGGAGTGTTGGAGCCGACCTGAATATTGAAAGTCCCAGCGGCGAGATCTGTAGTGCTGCTGGCCACATCGGTTGAGTACCAGGAATCGCTGGTTGCGAGGTTATTCACTTCAATGACGTGAGTTCCGGCATCCGTGCCGGCCGCCGCGGAGGCACTCACAATATTGGAATCCGAAGAGGTGGCGGTCATCGAACTCATCACGCCAGCAGGATTGGAAAGCGCCTGCAAGCTGTTCTCCAAAGTGGTGATGTCACTTTCGATCGAGTTGATGTCGCTCGTCTGTGTCTGAAGGGTTGATTGCTGGTTTGCCCACCCTGTTAACGGTCCCGATTCTGCGGAGAGCGCCTGCTCCACAGCGGATTCGACGTCAATACCAGAAGAAGAGGAGCCTAAAGCGGTAAGGATAGAACTGAGGTTGACCGACGACATTATTTGCAACTCCTTCGAGCGATATCGGGGCGGATCCGGTTAGCTCCGCCCCGATATCACTAATTTATTGCAACAGCTTGAGTACGGACTGCTGCATCTGGTTCGCCTGTTGTAAGGCCGCGATACCGGTCTGCTGCAGAATGCTCTGCTGCGACAGGTTTGCGGTCTCCGTGCCCATATTGGCGTCCATGATGTTGTTTTCGGCACTGGTCAAGTTGGTAATCTGGTTATTCATGACGCTGGTCGCAGCCGACAGCTGGTTCGAACTCGCGCCGATGCTGCCACGCAGGGAGGCGATACCCGCGATGGCCTCGTTAATGTTGGTCAGCGCCGCCTGGGCGTCCGATGCGGTGGTCAGATCGTTGCTGGCAATACTGATTGCGGTTGAACCGGCGGTTACGCCGAGGTGTGCATCATCCACCTGGCCGAGGCTTACGGTCACGCTGTTGGTGCCCGCGCTGGTCGAATCGCTCATGTAGATGTTGAGCGACGCACCAGACCCAAAGATGGCCTGGCCGTTATAGGTCGTGTTCGAACCGATGTTGGTAATTTCCGTCTGGATGGAGGCAAATTCAGCCTGCAGAGCCGTGCGCTGCGAGTTGCTGACGTTTCCTGAGGCTGATTCGGTGGCCAGACTGACGGCGCTATTCAACAGCGACGTGATCTGGGACAGAGCGCCATCGGCGACCTGGAGCATGCCCACGCCGTCGGTCGCGTTCTGCACCGACTGCGTCAGAGCGGTCACATTGGCTTCCAATCCGTTGGCAATCGCGAGGCCGGCCGGGTCGTCCGCGCCAGTGTTGATGCGTTGGCCAGTTGAAAGAGCCTGAAGAGTCGAGTTCAGGTTCATCTGGTTTGTGCTGAGTGAGTTCTGTGCTTCCAGAGCCGCGATATTGTTAAGTACTGTAAGTGCGCCCATCTAAATTCTCCTAAGTCTCTTTGAATTTCTCCTGCTCTGAAGCCCGAGGCTCAATCCTCTGAACTCGTTCCCTTCTTGCAGGAGTTTGTTGTTGCGGCCTACTTATCGGCAGTTGCACTCTCCGCACAACAGTCACGTTAGTCACCTGCAAATTGGTTACTGGACACGAGTTATGGATATGAAAATTCATAGAGATGAACGCTCTTCCGACTTCGCCAAAGCGACACCCATCTCGCACGTCGCCCTCATTTGTTCGCTTGCTTCTTCGTACGCCCGCTTTAGATCCACTGACTCGGGAAATGCCAAGATGCCTCGCTCCAGAGTTTGCAAACAGCGCTCCCAATCGTGGAGCGCGGAATGAAGACTGGCGGCCCGAAGGTACAGTTTTGGATGCCCAGCGACCTCGGCCACTTGTTCGGCGACTGAAGCCGCTTGTTTCAAGTTGCCCGTCATGATGTAGGCCTTCATCAGGCGGTCCTGCACGGCAAACATCCGGGGAGCCGCGTGCGCTGCGCGCAGGAGCTTTGCAAGGCCCGCCTTATGGTGGCCAAGCTTGACTTCTACGTATCCCAGTTTGCCTTCGAGCATCGGATCGTTGTTGGCAATCTTCATCGCTCGCCGGTACGCCAGTCGCGCCGCTTCAAGCTGGTTGAGTGAATGAAGGGCATCGCCTCGAACCTGTTCCCGCAATGCGCTGCTGGAACCGTTTCGCGTGTCCCGCTCCAGCGCCTTCAATGCCTCCGAATACCGGCCGGTATCAACGAGGATCATGGCCAAAAATAACCAGGCTTCCGCCGCTCTTGGCTCCAATTCCAAGGCACGCTGAAGACAGCGCACAGCCTCTTCATGGTTGTTGAACCGCTCATATACCTGAAGCCCGAGTTGGACCCATGCGCTGGGCTCGTTCGGCTCCTCCTCCACCTTAAGGCGAAGCAGATTGTGGTAATAGATAGCCTTTTCGGCCTTCTCCGGGCCGCTCTCCAACTGTCCAAAATGGTGGATGAAGAAGTTTGCCCTGCCGCTTTTGAGACCAGCCGCGGCAAGCTGTGGCTCTATAAGTTCGTGCAGCCGGCCTGTGAAATAAATATCGGGACGGCGGCGGAACAGGCGGCAATACTCGTGAACAAAATACGCGGGTGAATCTTTCGCTCGTTCATGCCGGCGGTCGTTCTCGATGGCCAGGCGGTCCCATCCACGACTGGACCGTGACTTAACGTAATTGCGGATCGGGGTTACAAATGCCCCAATTTCCGGCACTGCCCTGAGCAACCTGGGGATGTTCTTGGCGGTCTCCCGGTCCAATTCCTCATCTGCGTCGAGCACGAGGACCCAGTCCGTCTCGACCGGCTCCAGCGCGGCGTTGCGGGCCTTTGCATAATGATCCTGCCACGGAAAAGATACGATCGTGGCCCCGAATTCACGTGCGATATCGCAGGTGTCATCGCTGCAACCAGTGTCCGCAATCACAATCTGGCTTACGATGTCGCGAACGCTCTCCAGGCAAGCGCCGATCGTATGAGATTCGTTCTTCACGATCATGGAGAGACCTAGCGTGGGCAAGTTTTCCTCCGTGCCGAATTCGTGCCTACTTAGTTCGGCAGGTTCCGAGGATAAATTTGCCAGGTATTGCAATCCAAAGCACAACATCCAACGTGTCCAGTCTTTATTTCGGCCTAACTCGACTTACGATCCCATGCCGTCGAAGACATTAGAACCAGATTGGACGGTAGGGCGAAGCGTGTATTACACCAATATTATGGTGCATATCTGTCGCCACAAAAAAGGGTCCCTCTAGCCCCGTCAGTGGGCATTGGTAGTCTTTAGAATCAATGCTTACGACTTTTCTGAACCCCGATTTCCGCCCTTCGATTAGGGCCAGATGAGGCAGGTGGATTGCTTCATACGTATGCAGGGAGACGTGTAACGAATTGGCCCAGGTCAGCAGGCTTTAACATACTCCTTCGTCAATCCTTTGGCGTCCGGTTGCAATTATCACAGAGGAGCCGTGCTTATTTTCCTTCCCTGGATCGTGACAAGAAACATTACTTCCGAATCGATTCAGGGAACGAAGCCCACAAATAACCGTCGGTTGTGTCGATAAGATATCACCGGTGAACCGAGGTAAGACCAACATGATACAGCTAACTCGTTTGAACAATCAGCCATTTGCAGTCAATTCCGATCTGATCAAGTTCATCGAGAAGGCGCCGGACACTGTCGTGACACTTACCAGCGGTGAAAAAATTGTAGTGCTCGAAACTCCGGAGATAGTAATCGAGAAAGTCGTCGCGTTTCGGCGTACGCTGCTGGACGGATTGGGATCGTTCGCAGCCGGTTCAACGAGCGCGATGACAAGTCTGAGGAATCCGAATACCGAACCGCAACCGTCCCGAACCTCGGAGAACACTTCTCTTGGATAAAAGCACGATCTTCGGAATCTTGATCGCGATCGGAGGAATCGGCGCGGGTCTCCTGCTGGAAGGCGGCAGGGTTGCGCAGGTCTTGCAACCCACCGCGGCGATGATCGTATTCGGGGGAACGCTTGGCGCCGTCATGGTGCAATTCCCCTTACATCTCGTGATTGAAGCCTTTAAACGGGTTGCGCACGTTTTCTTCGATAGAGACGAGGATCCCCAGAAACTGGTCAGCGAATTGGTCATGTATGCGCAGCGTGCCCGTCGAGAGGGCATCGTTTCCCTGGATTCCAAACTCGGCGAAATTAGCGACCCCTTTCTGCGGAAGGCCTTAATGCTTGCCGTCGATGGCACGGATCCGCAACAGCTTCGAAAGATGATGGAGCTTGATCTCGACAACCAAATGGATCACTCAGATAAGGTGGCTCAAGTTTTCGAAGCGGCGGGAGGATTTTCGCCGACCATTGGCATCATCGGGGCTGTACTCGGATTGATTCAGGTAATGCAGCATTTGCAGAACATCGACGAGGTGGGAAAAGGCATCGCAGTCGCTTTTGTGGCCACAATTTACGGCGTAGGGTCCGCCAATCTGCTTTTCTTGCCGTCTGCGGGCAAGCTGAAAATCAAGAGCCATGAGGAACATGTCCTGCGAGAAATGACTCTTGAAGGCGTGATTTCCATTCTTGAAGGAATGAATCCGCGGATGCTTGAAACCAAATTGCTGGGATATCTGCGCCAAGAGAGCGCCCCGAAGAGGCAGCCCGCATGAGCCGCCGGCGGAAGCGTGAGCCACACGTAAACCATGAGCGTTGGCTGGTTTCCTACGCCGATTTCATCACTCTCCTGTTCGCATTTTTTGTTGTGCTTTATGCCTCGTCGCAAATGGATAAGCGGAAAGTGGTTCAAGTGTCGGCCGCAATCAAGGGCGCCTTCGAGCAGTTGGGAGCGTTCTCCGGCAATGCGCCCGAGGTGCATGCCCAGCAACCTCCGGAATACCCGCCTGCAGGGGCTGGGCTGTCTGCCGATGCCGTTCCCGTCCCAGGCACTCCGTTCCCCGACGTCGACAAACTCAAGCACGATCTGCAGGACGCATTGGGTGAGCAGATTCAAAAACACGAAATCGAGATTCACGCCACTCCGGAAGGATTGGTTGTAAGCCTGAAAGAGATCGGATTCTTCAACAGCGGCGATGCAACGCTGTTACCGGAGGGGCGCGCAACATTGACTCGGATCGCGGGGGTTTTGAACAAGAAGGGTTTCCAGATTCGAGTCGAAGGAAATACAGACAACGTACCGATCCATACCGGCCGGTTCAAGTCGAACTGGGAACTTTCAACGACCCGGGCCACGGAGGTGGTGGCACTGCTGGTCGAACAACACGATTTTGATCCCGCCCTGATTTCCGCGGCCGGATATTCAGAGTACCGCCCTGTAGGCAGCAATGCTACGGAGGAGGGCCGGCAGCAAAACCGCCGGGTCGACCTGGTAATTGTCGCCCATTCAACGATTAAAGAAGCGAGGAGCCCACTGAACTCCGGGCAGTAACATGAAGTTATGAAACGGAAGTGCCGATAAGGATATTCCGCTGCGGGCGGGTGGGACGCGGCGGGGACACTAAATTATGTTCACGATCATTGGAATCGTCGTTGTTTTCGGCTCCATTGCGGCTGGCTACCTGATGGAGCACGGCAACCTCAAGGTTCTGATGCAGCCGGCCGAGCTCATCATAATCGGCGGGGCCGCTATCGGAACTGTACTGGTCGCGAATCCACTCCACATCTTGAAGGCAATTATGGGCGGTGTCCTCGGGACTTTCAAAGGCGCGAAAGTCACGAAACAAACCTACCTGGACGCATTGAAAATGATGTTCAACCTCTTCAACAAGGCTCGTAAAGAAGGGATGATGGCGCTCGAAAGCGACGTCGAGGATCCATCTAAGAGCCCTCTGTTTACCAAGCACCCATCTTTTATGAAGAACGGCCATGCCAAATATTTTGTGTGTGACACGCTGCGCATGGCAATCACCGGCACAGATGCGTTCGATCTGGACCAGCTATTGGAATTGGACATGGATGTACACCACCACGACACGACCGAGCCGGTCGCGGCGCTCAGCACCATGGCCGATTCGCTTCCGGGCTTAGGAATTGTTGCTGCCGTGTTAGGTGTGGTGATCACCATGGGGGCCCTGGGAGGACCACCCGAAGAGATTGGCCATAAAGTCGCGGCAGCCTTGGTAGGCACGTTTCTTGGCATCTTGCTTTGTTATGGTCTGGTGGGACCTTTGGCAGCGAACATGGCGAAGGCAGCGGAAGAGGATCGTGCCTATCTGCACGTTCTGCGCGTTCTGATGATCTCCTTTCTGAAAGGAAGCGCGCCAATTATGGCAGTCGAATTTGGGCGCCGCGCAATTCCCGGGCATTTACGGCCCTCCTTTCAGGAGGTTGAGAAAGCCTGCCGGGGTGCAGCCGAAGCGGCAAAAGCGGCCACCGCCTAAGGATCGAGGATACCCATGGCATCGACACCTCCGATCATTATCAGAAAAAAGGTTGTACACGGCGGCCATCATGGTGGGGCCTGGAAGGTTGCGTATGCAGATTTCGTCACCGCCATGATGGCGCTCTTTATCGTTCTCTGGCTCATGAACAGCAGCAAGCAGGTCCAGCAGGCTATCGGAGGATACTTCAAAGATCCGTCGGGCAAGTCAAAAATGGTGGGCACCGATCAGCGAGGTTCAGGGGAGAACTTCACGCTCACAAAAGACAACATGACCCAGCTGAAAGAGCAGCTTCAGAAGTCTGTCCGTAAGCTCAATGACTTCGATAAACTGCGGAATCAAATCGAAATGACCGTAACAGCCGAGGGATTGCGGATTGAATTACTCGAGAGCGCTTCCGGAACCTTTTTTGAGAGCGGGAGTTCTCTCCCCAATGACAAGGGCAAGGAACTGCTGACGCTGCTCTCACAGGAACTGAGCAAACTCCCGAACAAGATTTCCATTGAAGGGCATACGGATTCCAAGCCCTACCCCGGAACCGCTATGTATGGGAACTGGGAGCTTTCAGCGGATCGAGCCAATGCGGCGCGCCGGTTGATGCAACAGAGTGGACTTCGCGACGATCAAGTGGCTCAGGTACGGGGGTTTGCCGACCAGAGACTACGGAGTGCGAATAGTCCGCTCGATCCCTCCAATCGCCGAATTTCGCTGATCGTGCAATACGTGGAGAACCCGATTTCAGAAGAAAGCAGCCACCCCGCTGCACCCGAACCCCCCGCAGCGCCAAAGAGCTAGAGGTTTGAGCAGGCCTCATCCCACTCATTTCCCCGTGGCAGTCGCTGCTGAGATCAGGCTGCGGTGGTGGCGGATTCGGTTTTCGTTATTTGGCGGGCCCAGCGCATGGCTTCATTGTATGCACTGTTGATTGAGTAGAGGGATAGATTGAGTTTCTTGCCCAGGCCTGTGACCCTCTCCCAGTCGCCCGCTTCGCGCGCCAGGACGAGATTGTAGACAGGAGAAAGTGCGGTTTCTCCTCCAACCTTGGCCCCCAGAAGTTGATCCTTGGTATCTGAGTCCAGAGATAACTTCTCAACTACGACGCCAATCGGAACCTCCAGAATCGCATCCATCAGCGACAGCATGCCAAGCAAGAAAAGGTCCGAATCGGTATGTTTTATCTTGGATCCAATCAATTCGCAAAATTGAGCGCGCACTAGCGATGACAAAACCAGGTCGGAAGGCTTGTCGCGCCCCATTGCCAAGGTTGTCGCCATGCGTATCCACCGGACGAGTTCCTTCTCCCCCAGGAGATTCAAAGCATGCCGGACGGACGAGACCTGCGTCGACATCCCCAGAAGCGGAGAGTTGAGATAGCAAAGCAGCCGAAAACACAGCGCCGGCTCGCGCTTGATTAGATTTTCGATCTCTAGAAAATCCTTCTCGGGCTTTGAGATCGCTTGCAGCAGAAGCAAATAGGTTGCCTGGTTTGCGGGAATCTGGCGGGCTCGCATCCGTTCTGGATGGCGGAAAAAATATCCCTGAAACAGGCCAAAGCCATTTTTCTTTGCTTTGGCGAGATCCTGACGCGTCTCAACCCTCTGTGCCAGCATCTGGCGCTGGCCGGTGCCATAGCGGGCCGCCAGCGCGGCGCTCTGCTCCGGCAAAACATGGTCGCTGCCGATTTTAATGAAGTCTGCGTACGGCACCAGATTCTCCCTCACGTCATCCGACACGAAGTTATCCAGAGCCATTGCATATCCCCGCGATTTCAGCTGTTGACAGGCCCGAATTACATCGTCATCGGCAGGGATGCTTTGACCGATCTCGACCACAACCTGTCCTGGAGGCAGTAACAGAAAACATTCCTCCAACAGCATGCGGTGTGAAAAATCGACGAATGCAAGGCGGCCATCGCACAACACATCGAGCCCGATAACATTTAGGGTATCGATGGTGGTGCCTGCAGCGCCTTCCGTGCCGGCGGTCGGGCGGTCGTTCTTCTGGGTTTCGCGAACCAGCAGTTCATAGCCAAATACGCGCTCGTCCGCGGTCAGGATCGGGTGCCTGGCAATACAGGCTTCCTGACTTGCCACGGGAGCTGTTCCTTGTGTGCCCATAAGTGGGTCCGTCCTCTATCGACAACTTTGCCTTTGCACTTTACCGGCGAAAACTACGAGGATGTAAGAGCAAAAGCGCCAACCACCATACTTTCGTAACATCCGGGGACTGCTTGCGCTCTCACGGGTTCGGCGGCGAAAGCTCGGCGGCGTGTTCGCCCAACCGTCTAATCGCTTGAATTGCATTCTCTTGGAATAGCAGAACCTTCTGGCCAATGATCAGCACGATTGAACATGACCATACGGAAATTACGATGGTCACTGTCCCACGGATGTTTTTAATGAACTCACCCGCGCCTCTAATCCATAATTCATTAGCAATTAATTTCATAACTCTGCGCCTTTCTATAACCGACTGATTCCGATGACTCTCCCCCGGGTTGGTACGGGATTTTCGCAGAAATTCTAACCTTGGGATGAAAGAGAAATGGAATCTGGGACCCCAAAAACGGTGAAGCCGTTAGGACCATCGTTTTGCTCGACGCGTCTGCTGGTTGCCGACGACGATGTGCCGCTTTCAAACTTCCTCCGACGAGGACTTCAGAATGAAACCAATGGAGTTGACGTTGCCAATGACGGAGAAGCTGCGCTCCAGGCGCTCTCCCAAAACCGCTACAGCCTTTTGATTCTTGACTTGAATCTTCCGAAGCGCGACGGACTGTCCATCCTCCAGGAAATCCGGCCCAAATCCCCAATGATGCCGATCATGGTGCTGACTGCCCGCAGCCGGCTTGAGGACAAAATCATGGCGCTGGATGCCGGAGCGGACGATTGCATGATCAAACCGTTTTCGTTCCAGGAACTGCTTGCTAGAACTCGGGCGCTCATGCGCCGGAATGTCGGCGCGGGATCCCGCACCACCCTGCAAGTTGGCGATTTGTCGTTGAATCGCTCGGAACTCCGGGCGGAAAGAGCTGGGAAACGGCTCGAACTGACCGCAAAGGAATTTATGCTTCTCGAATATCTCATGCTGAATTCTCCCGAGCCCGTAACGCGGGAAATGATCATGGAGAATGTTTGGAAAGAGACTTATGACGGAAGCACGAATTTGATTGATGTCTATATCAAGTATGTTCGCGACAAAGTAGACAAAGAGTTTCCCACAAAACTGCTGCGCACGATTCGTGGAGTTGGTTATGTTCTTTGCGACAAATAGGAAAGGTTAGTAGCCGAATGAATTATTATCGCACTGCAACAACGCATAACCTGGGCAACGCTGCCGAAGACTCGTCGCGGATGCTGCATCAAATCGCGCAGCCGCTCGCCACGGTTCGCGGAATTCTTGAATTGACATTGGCGGAGGCTATGAGCGCCGACGAAGAGCGAGCCTGGCTGCAACAAGCGATGGAGCAGCTCTTGCGGGCGACCTCGGGTTTCGATCAGCTTCGCCAAATCGTGGAAACGCAGAAATCCGCGGGCATGTCTAGAGGAACGAGGAACGCTCAGCATGTCTAGTTTGGCAATGCCTGCTTCGCAGGGCGGCTGTGAAGAGACATCGAGCAAACCGTCAGGAGTTCTGATTGTCAGTTCCAATCAGGAGTTGCGGCGGAGCCTGGCTTCAAGACTGGAATTGGGCGAATGGAGCCTCCTGGAGGCAGCCAGCGGCGCTGAAGCCCTCCAGTTCATCGAGACGAAACAGATCGCACTGATTCTGCTGGACCCGGGCCTTCCCGACTTGAAAGTCGACGATTTCAAGGGAATCATCGAATCGGATTATCCCGGCGTCACGATCATTCCGATCAATCCCCGCACCGGGCAACCGATCGTCGCCTCGCCAGCCCCCGATTCGATCTGTTTTGAGATGCTGCGCAAGATCGAACGTGGCGCACTGTTCAATGCGTCACCCGCGGCGGCGAGCTGTGAGTCCGAAGATACAACGCCAAACCAGGAAGCACTGCCGGGGTTCATCGGAAAGGCACCGGTCGTGCAACGTGTAGCCAATATGGTGCGCCAGGTAGCACAGCGCGACACCTCGGTCCTGATCACAGGTGAAAGCGGGACGGGCAAAGACGTTGTCGCCCGTGCTCTCCATCAGCTTAGTTTGCGCCGGTTGAAGCCCTTCGTGGTTGTCAACTGCGCGGCCATTCCAGAAGCCCTTCTTGAAGCGGAGCTGTTTGGTTACGTCAAGGGAGCGTTCACGGGCGCCGTACAATCGAAAATTGGACGGATTCATGCCGCCCAGGGAGGAACTCTATTCCTGGACGAAATCGGCGATCTTGCGCTTGGGCTACAGTCTAAGCTTTTGCGATTTCTGGAACAGGGAGAAGTGCAGCGCTTGGGAAGCAACGACATGTTCCGGGTGGATGTGCGCGTGGTCGCAGCTACTAACGCTCCTTTGCGGGCTTTGGTACAGCAACGCGCGTTCCGGGAAGATCTCTACTATCGCCTTTCGGTCTTTCCCATAGACTTACCACCGCTTCGGGATCGCATGGAGGATCTGGATTCGCTGATCAACAGTTTCCTGGCAAAGTTCTGCCCGCATCATGTCACGCTCACTCCCGAAGCTACTACGCTGCTGCAACAGCACACCTGGCCGGGGAATGTGAGGGAGCTGCGAAACGTGATCGAACGCGCGAGCATTCTTATGGGGACAGGGCGCGACATCAGCCCTGAGCACATTCTGATATAGCCCGCGCTTGGTTTCTACTGCAAGTAATCCAGAAGGTTTGTTGGTATCACCTTGGCAAGTGCAGCCAGAGCTGCGTCGTGCGTAGTCGTCGCCTGCGACAGGTCGGTGGCGGCCGTGGCCATATCGGCGCCGACAAGGCTCGTATCCTGCGATTTAAGATTGACTTCTTCCTGTTGCAGGAAGGATTGATTCGAGTTCAGCTGATCGGTAGCGCTCCCATAAAACTCCCGCTGCTGAGAAACATAGTTGAGCGCGGTATTCACGGAGGACGTCGCACTTTCGATGGCGCTTCCACTCCCGCTGTTAAGCGCAGTCACCAATTGCTGCAATGACTGCATCACATTGTCCCCCCCGCTGCCAAGGAAGATCTGGGAGCCTGGTACGTTGGTTTGAATGTTCCGTCCATCCGAAATCTCGACATTGTTGACATCGGAATTTCCGTTGTAAGTTACACCTGATGACTGAGATGAATCCAGCACGAATGGCGGGTTCGCAGTCGCCGTTCCCGCGAATATAAAGCTGCCTTGGTACGAGGTGTTCGCATCCTGCACAATCTGGCTTTGAATTCCCTGCACCTGGACGGCCAGGGCCTGCTGGTCGGCGAGCGTCAACGTTCCATCGGTGCCTTGAGTTCCAAGAGAGATCGCCTGGTTGAGCGACGTCACGACCGAACTCAGAGCCGAATCGGCGGTCTGGAACAGGCCCTCCAGATTCGTCGTATTCTGCTGGTACTGATCGTTTTGGCCTTGCAATGCCTGATTCTGAATGTCGGCAGCGAAAGCGGCGGGATCGTCTGAAGGCACGTTCACGCGGCGGCCAGTTGAGAGTTGCTCCATGGCAGTCTGTTCTTCGTCCTGCGCCTGCCAGACGTCGTTGAGGATATCCGAAGCGAAATTTGGATTGACTCGCATATAGTTTTATGACCCCGACGCCGCTGAAGCGCCCATTTGAAGCACGGTTTGGGTCAGTTCATCGACCGTGCTGACCACGCGGGCGGCCGCTTGATATGCATTCTGATAGTTCATTAGATTGGTAGTTTCCTCGTCAATCGAGACACCTGAGATGGCTCCGAGCTGGTCGTTCAACTGCGTGAGGCTCGACGTGCCTGCGCTGGCGTTCGATTCAGCTTGCGACGTCAGATTGCCAACCTGCGAGACGAGATTCGCATAGGTGTCGCCGGGACTGGCGCCGCCAGGCAGTGCATTGGTCTGCACCGCCAGCAAATTTGCGACGTTGCCATTGCTTCCCGGAGTGCCGTCCGAACTGGCCGCAATCAATGAAGGATCGCTCATGGAGACCGACAAACTGGCCGCCGCGCCGGCTCCGGGGATCACCGAGAACAACGCCTGCCCCTTGTTCCCGTTCAGGTCGTAGCCGGAACTTTGCGCCGAATTGATGCTCGTGGCAAATTGACTGGCAAGATTGTTCAGCTGAGTTAGGACGTTTGGGATATCGGTGTCGCGGACCTGAATCGTTCCTCCGAGAGACCCGCCACTGATCGAACTGGTGATGTCCTGCCCCTGCGACAAAACGGTCACATTTCCCGACGAGCTCGTTCCCGTTTGCAGCGTAAAGCTCTGGCTGCCGACCACCAAGGGCGTGCCGTTACCGGTGGTAATTGTCAACCCATCAGGGCTCTGCGTCTCCGACACATTGGTCAACTGGGCCAATTGGTTGATCGCCTGATTCTCCTGATCTTCCACGACTCCGGGATCTTGTCCTTCTTTCTGCATGACCGCTACTTGCCCGTTTAGCTGCGCAATTTGCGCAGTCAGGGTGTTGATCTGGCTGACCGACTGGCTAACGGATTGGTTCAGCCCCGAACTCACCGAGGTCAGATTGGCCGATGCCTGGTTGAAATCGCTGGCAACGTCTTGCGCCGCATTGAGCACCGCCTGCCGGTCGGGGATGCTGTTTGGGCTCGTCGATAACTGGCTCAGGCTGCTGAAGAACGCCGACAGGTCCGCTCCAATGCCTGTTGTGGAACTGGAAAATTCGCCTTGCACCTGCTGTAGGGCAGTCGATTGCGACTGCGCGCTGCTCTGCTGCGCTGTCTCCTCGGCGATCTGAAGGCTCAACACCTGGTCGCGTATGCTCTGAATCTGCTGTAGTTCGACGCCATTTCCGTACGAGATGCCGCCTTCTTCCTGAGGCGCCTCTTCGGTCAAGTCCGCCACTTCCCGGCTATAGCCGGGCGTACTGGCATTGGAGATATTGTTGGTCGTCACGTCCAGAGCGCCTTGATCGGCCTGTAGCGCCTGTTCCGCGATCCATAGGGATGCTGAAAGAGAGGACATTGTGTTACGCCTCGCAAGACAAAGTGTGTTTGCCGCTCCGGGATTTGGCGTCTTCGCTGTAACGCTGCCCGTGGGTTTTGTATAAGTTCAAGATCAATCCAATGGACTTTTGAGAACGGCTTATGACGCCTGCATAGACTCTGTTCAATTTGCCCAACGCGAAGTGCGCTTGCCGAATTTTCTCCCAAACGGATGTCTCCGCCGGAAGTTTCGATGACGCCCGGTAGGATGCGCAAGCCACCTGGAACTGTGGGCTTTTTCGATTCAAATCATGGCAAATCGCTTCTTGCGCGGCCAGGCGCGAAGCAAAGTCCGCCAGATCGTTGCGCTCGATCGCAGAAATTGCCGACGAGATTTCATGGGACAGGGCTTGCACCAGTGCAAGGTGCTCCATTGCTTCCTGAGGTTCAGCAGTTTTGGTTTCCACCATCGTCGTTCTCGAATCCAATTTTCTAATCGTTCAACATCGCGTCGGCTGTCTTCTGTGGATCGACTTCGTATTCTCCACTGGCAATGCTCTGCCGCAGACTGTCGACCTTGCCCTGTCTGACTTCCGGCAGTTGCATGGTCTGCGCCGTCAGCGCGCTCAGGCTGACCGTGTCCCCCGAAAACCTGTCGGCTGACGATGTGCCGGACTGGCCCGAAGACCGGTACGTTGCCGTCCGCTCAGTCGAGATTTCCGACGGGTCCGTGCTTTTCAGTCCAATTCTCATAAACGCACCCAGACACCCAAAATTGGGTGTCGGCTTCTAATCGGCACTTGGGGCCCGCAACTTTAGGGGGTCCATACTTTTGTTGCTGTCCGTTTGTCGCACTTTCTAACTACTTTGTAATGTTTAACTTGTGATTTGCGGTGGCTGGCTGCCCCCTTGGCTGGCTCAGCATCCTTAATTCTTATCGGTTTCCACCGCTGCTTCCAGCCGTTTGCTGATCATCGCCGCGATACCAAACCCTCCGCCTCGGCTCAAGCCCTGAGCCAGGGATTGACAGGCAATACTTAAGAACTGATCACGGCTGGAATCGTCCTTCTGATCGGGGTCGGTCCCAGGTACGGTCGCAAATGTCTTTTCTGCCTGCTCGAGCCAGTGCCCTACAAGCAAGCTTTCAAAATTTCGCGCTGCTTTGTCGATTTTTTTGGGATCTTGTGCCTGCGCGGTCCGGAGCGTTTGCACGGCCTCCGAACTGCGCGCGGAGTTAAGATCCTGGCTGTTGGCCGGCGTTGAAGTGAGTGAGTTCGGCACAGTTACAACACCTCCAATTCAGCCTGCAGGCCGCCCGCCGCTTTGATCGCCTGGATAATCGCGACAATATCTCGTGCACTGGCGCCCATGGTGTGAAGTCCGTTAATCAGCTCTTCAACACTGGCTCCCTCTCTCAACTCAATCGAACGCGCCGGCCCTTCTCTGGTTTTTATCGAAGTGTCGGGCACGATTTCCGTCGTGCCACGGGAAAGGGGTTCGGGCTGAGAAACAGTGAATTTGGTCGTGACTTCGACTGTTAGATCCCCGTGCAGAACCGAGACCGGAGAAAGCTTCACATCTCCGCCCATCACAATTGTGCCCGTGCGCTCATTCATGACGACTCTGGCAGGCGGATGAATCGAAATGGAAAGGTTCTGCACCTTCGCGATCAGCGTGGGCACCGGCGATTCGCCCAGAAGAGGAACATTGACGTCGACTCGACGGCTATCGACCGACGTCGCCACTCCATCGCCAAATTCATGGTTGATCGCGGCGGCGATGTCGCGACTCACCGTGAAATCCTGTTCGCGCAGATTCAGGGACACGACCTTCATCTTGGCCAGGTCAATGGAGGAGTCAAGTTCGACGATCCCTCCGCTCGGCACCCGGCCTACTGTCACGTGATTTACTTCTTTACTATTGCCGGCTCCGCCGACCGTGTACCCTCCCAAAGTGAGCGGTCCCTGCGCCTCTGCATAAACCTGGCCGTCCGCTGCGTGGAGTGAAGTGAGTAACAACACACCACCTTCAAGGCTCTTCGCATCGCCGATGGAAGACACAGTAACATCCAGTGTCGTACCCGGCCGTGCAAACGGAGGAAGCGACGACGTAACCATTACAGCCGCAATATTCCGCACCTGAATGGTCGCCGCCGGGATCTGAACACCCAGGCGTTGCAGCATGTTCGCCAGGGTCTGCGTCGTAAACATTGTTTGCTGGCTATCACCCGTTCTTTTCAGCCCGACCACGACGCCATACCCGATCAGCGGGTTATCTCGAATTCCCTGGATGGTTGCAATGTCGCGAATCAGAACCTGGCGGGTCTCTTCCGCTGCTGAATCGGGTACGATCACAATCAGCAGGATTAAGACAACGGCAAGTCCAAGCCGCCGCCATAGCCTTCGGCTGCGCCGTGAGATTCGCTCCGCGCTTAGAAGCTGAAGAGCCATTGCAATCCTCGCATCACAGGGTTTGGACGATGAATCGCATCCGTCACTACGCCCTTCCCCTTCATTTCAATTTCGAGATTGGCGAGCGCGGTCGACGAAGCCGTGTTATTTGGTCCCACGTCCCCTGGACGCAAAACGCCGCGCACCAACATGGTTTCGTGCTGACTATTTATGAGGTATCGCCTCTCCGCTTCCACAATCAGCGATCCGCTGGGCAGAAGCCCGATCACACGCGCTGTCAAGGTGGTGGTCACTGTCGATCCGTTGGACGTTTCGCCTGTGCCTTTAAGCGTCGTCGCCGAGTTTGCCCCGAACAACGGGTTCAGCAGTGACGTGCTTGTGCCCCCGGGTAATCCTGTAATAGCTGAGCTTGTCTGATATGCCCTCGATGTATTGACGTCGCCGGTCGATTGCGCACTCGTGCTTTCGAGCACGACGAGCGTGACAACATCGCCGATTCGGCGTGCTTTGTAGTCGGAACTGATGTCCATAAAGGCGGCGTTTGGGCTATACAAACTGCCAAGCGTTCCCGAGGTTTGCGTCAGTCCCACTTGTTCCTGAACGCGTGCTATGTACTCACTGCGCAACTGCTCGGTGTTTTGCTTCTTCGACTTCGCCCCAGCAGGCAGCACAAAGAGCAGGCCAACAGGCAGAAGTAAAGCGAATGTCCGCAGATGTTGCCAGCTTATCTTCATCATCCCTTTCACAATTCTCAAAGCGCGCTTCTGACTACGGCACTGTTTACGACTTCGGCGGTGTAGATTCGCCTTCTGTCCAGGCTGGCCACCCTGATCGTTTGTCCGGGCATGCCGCCTTCCAGACAAATAACCGACATCTTGATTCGAGAGTCCGCATTCTCGATGATGAGCGTTACGGGTTGGCCGCGGGCGACAAGCGGATGCTCTTTTAGTTTCGCAAGCGCGGCATTCGGGCGGCCTTTACTCGCTTCCCTCTGCCCGTCGTTTGTCCCGTTGAGCAGAACGTAAAAAGGAAGGCAGTCCCGCGATTTGCATTTCAACTCCGCCAGCAATTTGCCGTCGGGCGCAGCAGACACCTTTGCAACCCGCAGCGTTGCCCCGGCGCGCGCGGTAACATTCGATAGCAAATGAACCTGATCGGGAGTTACATCTGTTCCCGCAACCCGAACTGCGTCCGCAACCACCTCTTGGGAAATGGGCACTCTTTCGCTGCGCACCTGCGCGTTGCCATAAGACACAGCACACGTGCATACTGCCACCAGCGACGCCACCCGCTTAACACGTCCCAACAACATGCGGCCCGCCCTATCTACCGAATAAGATTCGCCAGATCCTGCAACATCTGATCCGCGGAAGTAACGACGCGAGAGCTCGATTCGTAAGCCCGCTGCGCGACGATCATGTTCACAAATTCCTGCACGATATCGACGTTCGATTGTTCCAGCATGCCTTGCTGAAGCGAACCCATCCCCTCGGCAGATCCCGGAGCGCCTATAATCGCGTCACCGGAAGCAGTCGTCGGAAGATAGAGATTGTTGCCGACGCTGTTAAGTCCGCCAGGGTTAGGAAACATTGCGAGTTGGATACTTCCGACTTGCTGCGCTGCCGTCTGACCCGATTCTGTCACTGACACGGTGCCGTCCGATCCGACAGTGACCGTAGTCGCGTTCGCAGGGATCGTAATATTCGGCTGCAGCGCATTCCCGTTCGCGGTCACGACATTGCCTTGCGCATCCAAGTGGAAGGAACCGGATCGCGTGTAGGCGATCTGGCCATCGGGAAGCGTTACCTGAAAGAAACCGAGCCCTTGAATCGCCAGGTCCAGAGGATTGCCCGTCGAAGAAAGATTTCCCTGCGTCTGCAAAACTTCTGAGCCCGAGGGCATCGTTCCGAGTCCGACCTGAAGGCCGGCCGCAATCGTCGTCTGCTGCGTAGCCGCGGCGCCCGGCATGATCACATTCTGGTAGACCAGATCCGAGAATTGCAGGCGGCGCGCATAAAAGCCGGCCGTGCTCGAGTTCGACAAGTTATTGGCAATATTGTCGAGATTCAGTTGCTGCGCTGACATCCCGCTGGCGGCTGTGTATAGGGCACGAAGCATAAGAGAACTCCTTAAAAAGCGTCACGATATTTTCGGTAATTCCTGTGTGGCAATCTGATTCATCTCGGAATGAAACAGATAGAGGGCACGCTGCATCAATTCCGCATAACGCTGTACCGTAACCAGTTGGACTGCGCTTGAGACTTCGTTCACGTTCGACGATTCCAGACCGCCCTGCTGTATGCTCGCCTGCGATGCCGACGTCTTGGTGTTCGCCGGAGCCGAGTAGTAAGACTGACCGAGCGCGGTAAGTTGCGTTCCGGCAGGAAAGTCGACCACCTTCAACTTGCCGGCCAGCACGCCATTGACAGAAATTGTCCCATCCGCACTCACAGAGACTGGCGCTCCAACGATTTGAATCGGGCCATTATTGTCCCCCATCACGGGGTCACCCGCGGCGGTCACTAATTGACCTTGGGCCGACACATGAAAGTTACCGTTCCGAGTAAACATGGTGGTGGAACCGGTTTTCACCGCAAAAAAACCCGATCCCTGTAATGCGAAGTCCAGATCGTTGCCCGTATGCTCCACATTACCCTGGGACAGATCGAGGTCCGCATCCCCCAAAACCGCGTAATTATTGACAGCTCGGTTCAGCGAGGAAGGTTGCATGATCGAGGAACTGGCCAGAAGAGAGCGAAATACTCCATGTTGACCCCGAAACCCCGGGGTGCCGACGTTGGCCAGATTATTGGCAACCAGGTCCAAGGCCTGATTGCGCGCAAGCAATGCCGTGCATGCCGCGTAGAAGCCGCTGTCCATGAGTCCTCTCCATGAAGACTAAGCAAGGCAACGGCCACGTCAGCCGCAAGGCCGACTTGTTTTAAGTGATTGATAACTGGGTAGCGCTCGGCGGGAGATGAGATACAGATTAGCCTCTCAGCCTTCTCTGGAACCGCGTGGCTGAGGTTCTCTAACTGACGGCTTTTAACCCTACTCGCAAGTGCTATAACGGATCAGAACACTCCGCGCGCGAAGTTACTCGCCAAGCCGTGAATACGCCGCGCCTGCCGATCCGCAACTCGGACCAAGTCCATCAGGGGTCGTGACTCCGGCGACGCGTGAAGGTTGTCGTCGTAGACGACATCCGCCAGAAGCCCCGGCAGCCGCCATGTTTTGGCAAGGAGACGGGCCATCTCGCGGGGCGCCATGACCATGTTTTTCCAGTTATTTCCTAAGATAGCCGGCAATTCACCTATGCGGAAGAGTAATCCTGCTACATAGGCCTCCTCGGGACCGACATTGCCCGCTCTATATGCGAGTTCCTCGGCAATCAGGCCAGTGAGTCTTGCCTGTCCCCAGAAGCGCTCATACTTCAGAAGGTCCGCTCCTCCGCACATATACCCCGAGACTGAGTCGACGGTACTCGCCAGGTGTCTGAGTTTGTCGAGCCCGGCATGGACAACATTGTTGGTTATGTTTGTCTCGATCGTTTGGTCGCGGTCATTTTCGCGGCATACACTTTTTATCAGTTCTACCGTCAGGCCCACATCGTTCCGAATTACATCCGCGACAGCCTGTAGGTTAACGGCCGGGCTCGCCAAGAGGACTTGCAGCAGTAAGACCGCATTATCCATTGCCGGAAGCGTGCCAGGAACCGGCGCGGCGGCCGAATGTGCTGGGCCTTGTCCCCAACCCGGCAGCCCATCGCCCTGGCTATAAACCAGATGAAGTGTTTCGGTATTGTCGTTTGCCAGCACGGAATCTCACCGCTGGCATTTATCGGCAGGTACACACGCTAACTTTAGGCGAGTTTACATCTCCCCGGCGGGCATATCGCGCTTGTTTCGCTAGTCCTGTTGCATTCGAAAGAGTATATCTGTTTCCTGTTGACGGCCCCATATCCTCATCCAGAGATACTCGCGGCACATTCCGAAGCGTGTGTCGATCGCCCCGAGTTGGCTGACATAGTTGCGTCCCAGGCGGGCAATTTCAGGGCCAAGCATGGGCCGGTCAAACATGACCTCATTTTCTGTGGTAAGTAAGGCGCTAGCTTCCATTCGTCGCCGGTAATCCTGGCCCGTGATAAAACAAGGAATCGCATCGCATCCTGTGATCGATTCGACGGTAGAGAGTATTTGATACTCCACGCGACTTACAAAACCCACCGTAAGCCGGCGATCTCCCTTCGCGAAATATACAGGCAGCATTTCGTACTGTTCCAACAACCGGCGAGGCACACGAATGGGCAACGATAGGGCTCGGTCCGCTAACGCGAACACCGGGCAAGACCATTGCGCCGCAACCGCGGCGGTCACCTGTTCGGCGCTCGCGAATCCCAGCAGTTGCACCGCTTCGCCTAGATTGATGCCGTCGGATTTCTGCTT
>JBAVYO010000164.1:0-6321 GCA_049698855.1 Terriglobales bacterium | reverse complement strand
TCATGTGATGAGAAATCGTTGGCTGCGCCAATTTCACCCGTTGTTCAATATCGAAGGCGCACAAGCCACGTTCTTTCCCAATCGAGCTTCCGCCTTTTTCCTTGAGCGCATGCAAAATGCGGCGGCGCGTAGGATCGGCGATGGCGTGTAGGAAGCGATCGAGATTGGGCGCGGTGTGAGACATGCTCAAAATTGGTAATTGTGTAATTTGGTAATCGGGTAATTTAGTAATCTGAAAAACCAGTTGCATTTGATTTTCAATTACCGAATTACCCGATTGCAAAATTCCGAAATCCTTTTTTACTTTTTCACAATCGGATTGTAGCCGTCGGCGATGAGCCGGGTGCGCATTGCATCTGCCTCTTTGATGTCCGCATACGGCCCTATTTGCACGTGATAAAACTTGTCCGACGAAGGGTTGTTCAGCGCAAACGCCGGATACTGTTTTTTCTTCAGCGCTTCCACCAGGGAATCGGCGTCTTCCTGCCGGCTGACCGCGGCTACCTGCACGAAATAACTGCCCGCGGCTAGCGAGCCTACAGTCGCCGATCCAGTCGGGGGCGACGTTGCAGTGGGCGAAGGCGAGCTTGTCGAAAAGGTTTGTCCCTGCGGATCGGTCGGCGCGGCCGCCGAACTGGCCACGTTGGAGCTAGCGGATTTATCCGCAGACGGATCGGCTTGGGACGCAGGTTTCGCAGTGGCATCCTTGCCAGCCGACGGCCGCGCACCGCCCACCGAAGACGCAAGGGAGCCGTTCATGCCGTCGCCAGCGACAGCCATCGTGGTTTTTCTGCCGAGCGAGAATCCGATTGCAAAGAAGACCGCGCAGACCAGAACGAAGACAAAAAAAAGGGCAAGCATCCGGCCTGCGCCGAGCGTGATTTCCGTATCCTTATCCGAAGAGGGCATTTTATGTGTGTCGATTCACCTTTTGCTAAGTACCAGAACCTGCCGCGGTCGTCTGGCCTCCGAGCAGCTTTTGAAGCCCCGAGAAGAAATCCACTGGCACAGGGAACACCACGGTGGTGTTCTTCTCGACACCGATCTCGGTGAGCGTCTGCAAATAGCGCAACTGCACGCTAACCGGCTCGGTGGCCAGCAGATGAGCGGCATCCACCAGGCGCTGCGCGGCGGAGAACTCGCCCTCGGCGTGGATGATCTTCGACCGCTTCTCGCGTTCCGCCTCCGCTTGCTTGGCCATGGCGCGCAGCATCGATTCCGGCATATCAACTTGCTTTACTTCCACGTTGGCGACTTTCACACCCCACGGCGCGGTATGCGTGTCGAGAATGCTTTGCAGGCGCAGGTTGATCTTCTCGCGGTGAGCCAGCAGTTCGTCAAGCTCCTGTTCGCCCAGCACGGAGCGCAGCGTAGTCTGCGCAAACTGCGAGGTCTGGTACACATAATTGGATACCTCGACTACAGCCTTGTTTGGATCGATCACGCGCAGGAAGATCACGGCATTGACCTTCAGCGTGACGTTGTCGCGGGTGATGATGTCCTGCGGAGGCACTTCCAGCGCCTCCTGGCGCAGTGAGACGCGCACCATGCGATCAATCGGCGCAAACACCAGAATCACGCCCGGACCTTTCGCGGTTCCCATCAGCCGTCCGAGCCGGAAGATCACGCCGCGCTCATACTCGGCCAGAATCTTGATCGAACTGAGCAGGTAGATGACGAAGATGACAACCGCAATGGCAGCCACAGGAAACCCGATATCCGGCATAAATGCCTCCAGGCAATTCGCGATTCAGTGTATGAGCGGATTGTAGCGCAAGCCACAGCAATCGGTGGTAACCGCACGCCCACGCAGTTGCTGAGAAAGATGCGGATCACGGGATCTACAGAGGCCCAGATCTACCCGTAGACGAAGGGCCGTTCCTCGCTGCTTGTCCAGAAGTAGGCCAGGATCATCGCGCTGGCAACCGCCGCGTAAGCGCACCACAGCGAGGTGAACGCGTAGCGCTTGATCGCCATTACAACCAGGAGGATCGCCAGGTTCGCCGCGCCGAAGGCCACCATCATCTTGATCTTTGAGAAAAACAGCGAGCCACAAGTTACGATTACGTAAAGCACCCCAACTGCCAGATTGTTAGTCGCCTGATTCTCGTAGACAATGCTGTTTCCCCGGACGTACAGCTGCAATGGGAATGCCGTCAGCGCCCATAAGATATAAAGCGTCGTTGCTGCGCCGAGCACGACGAGCGGCAGCATACGCCTGCGGTTCTTGCGGGTCGGCTCGAAGAGCATCACGCTCAAGGGCAGCAGCCACGGGAGCAGCCCCTGCGCATAAAGCATGAACGCCGCACCCATGTCGTGGGCCACCGCTGGCGAAAGAATACCGTCCAAACCCAGCCAGACGAATCCCTCGATGAACTGATGAATGGCAAAGAGCATGGGCAGCGACGCGAACAGCAGTTCTCGCCGGTGCTTTACTTTCGTCAATGTGACGACACCAGCCGCGACCAGAACCCCACTTCCCACAAAATTCGCTGTTGCCGAAAAACACATGGCTCCTCCTCGTCCCCGCGAGGATTAAAGTTATCATCTCGAAGCGCAAGATGCTTTTCGGAAACAGGAGTCTTGGTTTGTAACCTCTCTGGCAAAGCAAGCGACGATTCAGCAGCGCCTAGGACAATCTTGCCCTTGACAGCGCCTTCGTTCTTATCGCGGGCCACCGACCCATCTAGCGTCACCCAGGTTAGCGCCCAAGAAACGGGCGCGAAACCTAGCACCGAGCGCGCTTTAAGCCAGCACTGTTCTCGGAGCGGCTACGGGATCGACTCGCAGGGTGAGCCCATCAACGTGCCTTACTACTACTCGCTCGCCTACGGCGATGTTTAGGGTGGAGACTGCATCCCAGATTTCGCCGTGGACTCGCACCTTTCCTGCTGGAGACAACTGCGTTTCAGCAACGCCGATTTCGCCGATCAGTCCTTGCTCGCCGGTGACGACCTTGTTGCGCCTGGCGCGTACGGCAATGCTCATCAGGAAGGCCGTGATCATGCCGAGCGGGATGCTGACTGCAAGCGCAGTTACTAAGCGGACGCGCATTTCGGGGATGGGTCCATCGACCAGGAGCAGGCCTCCTATGACGAGCAGGGAAATGCCGCCGATGGTGAGCACTCCGTGGGTGGCGAATTTGGCTTCGAGCGCGAAGAGCAGGAACGAACCGACAATGAGAACAAGCGCGGCGAAGCGGACGGGCAGAAGATTGAGCGCGAATAGCGCCAACAAAATGAAGACCACGCCGACTGTGCCGGGGATGACTGCGCCGGGATGGTTGAACTCCGCGTAGAGCGCGAGCGCGCCGATGGCCAGCAGGATGAACGCGACGTTCGGGTCCATGATGTAGGTGAGGATGCGCTGCTTGAGCGTCATGCGATAGTCGACGACCGGCTGATCGACTAAGTTGAGAGTTACGGTCGATCCGTTGAAGCGTTTGAAACTTTTTCCGCTGATCTGGCGGAAGAGATCCTGCTCGTTGGGCGCGACATATTCGATCAGCTTTTTGTCGAGCGCTTCCTGATCGGTGAACGATTTGGACTCGCGCACGGCGCTCTCGGCCAGCTCGACGTTGCGGCCGCGCTTGGCAACGACGGAGCGCATGAGAGCGGCCGCGTCATTCTCCAGTTTTTGCTTCATCACGTCATCCATTTTTTCGCCACCCATGATGACGGGATGGGCCGCGCCGGTGTTGGTCCCGGGAGCCATGGCAGCGATATCGGCCGATTCAAGAATGAAGAACCCGGCCGAAGCGGCGCGGCTTCCGCTGGGTGTGACGTAGATGATGACGGGAACCTGAGAGGCGACGATCTTCTCGATGATCTCGCGAGTGGAATCGACGAGGCCTCCGGGCGTGTTGATTTCGAGCAGCACGGCCTGATTGTGATTGGCCTGCGCGGTTTCGAGCGCGCGGGCGATGTATTCGGCGGTGATGGGCTGGATGGCGTCGTCGACTACGATTTTTAATACGTCGGCGGAACAGGTGGCGGCGAAAAGAAAGATCGCGAGCAGTGCGCCAATGAGATCGCGGGCGAAAAGGCAGCCGAGCGAATTCGCAGCGCGGACACGAGCGATAGATGACGCGTGTCTTACAGTTTGCTGAAAAAGTGTGTTGGGCGGTCGGCATTCCCCCAGCGGCTGGAAGCCGCTTTCAATTCGCCGGAGGTTACGGCACGAGTGGAACTCGTGCCCTTCCCAAAGACTATTCGGAAGAGAGTTTGTCAGAGAGCCATTAAGATTGGCGGCAGCCGAGAGCTGACAGCTGACAGGTGAGGCCGGGTAGCTGGGAACTGAGAACCGAGAGCTAAGAACTGTTTTCATGGTTGCGCTTTCTCCGCCAACTTGGCTGCTAAGGTGCGCTTCAAATCCTGCGCGGCGCGATTTCCCGGCTCCAATTGCAGGGCGCGGTCGAGATTTTGCGCGGCAGTAGTCATGCGATCTTCGCGCATGTCGAGGCGCGCAAGAAGCAAATATGCGTCTACAGATTCGCGCATGCGAAGCGAGGCTTCGGCCTGAGTGCGCGCTTCGTGCGAATCTCCGCGAGCGTCGGCAAGTTCGCCGAGCGCGGTGAGCGGAGCGGGATTCGCGGGTGCGATGGATGCGGCGTGGCGGAACTCGGCTTCCGCCTCGCTCATGAATCCATGCGCAAGCAGTTCTTTTCCGAGTTCGATGTGATAACGCGCGCGTGCCCCCGAATCGGAGTGGGCAAATTGCTGCTCGGCCCAGGTCTGGATCTGAATGGTCATTTGCCGGAAAGCGCTTTCCGGGTAGTTGCGCTTCAGGCGCTCGGACGGGAGCTTTGGCGCGTTGGAGGCATTGGCGTGCGCGGGCGAGAGCTCATCGAACAGCGTTGCGGCCTCCGCGTCGTCGGGGCGGCGCTCCAAGGCAAGATGCAGTTCATGGGACGCGCCGGACTTATCGCCGGCCTGGGCGAGCGCAACGGCGAGATTGAAGTGATAATCGGGCTCGCTCGGATCGTTGTGAATGGCTTTCTCAAAATAGGCAGCGGATTTTTTTTGGCCGAGCCGCGCGGCAACGACTCCGAGATTGTTGTAGACCTCGGCCAGCGGCAAGCGGGCGGCAACGAATTCAAATGCTCTTTCGGCCGACTCGTAATTGCCGCGAGCGCAACTGCTCAGACCAAGATAGAAATTTGCTTCGCGCGCCAGCGGCAAAGAGGGCGGAACTTTCTCGAGCGTGGCAATGGCGGAGTCATACGACTTCTGCTCAAAGTAAGCCTTTCCCAGTTCCAGCGACGCTTGGGCAAATGAAGGATCGACGCGCAGCGCGGTGAGAAAGAACTGCGTTTTCTCGCTGGGGGCCGAAGCAAGAATGCCGTGGATGTAATTGTCGAGCGCATCCGTGGGAATGGGCGAAATGCCGGCGATGTACTTATCTTTCGGTACGGTAAAGTCTGTACGGATCTGATGGAGAAGATCCCATGCGAGCGACGATTGCAGTTGTCCCAAATCGCCGAGGCGAGAACTTTCCGTCATATTGGGCAACAACCTGGGCGCACGCATATCGAGCAGTTGAGCGGTTGCGGTTAGCGTGTCGCCATCGAAGCGGAAGGAGCCAAGCACGGCGTAGTCGAGATCCATTTGCTCGGCCAGGCGGTAGATGGTGGCGCGTGAAGGGTGTAACCCCGCAGGAATGCTCTGGCGATCATAGGCGCGGAGGCGTTCTTCGCGGGTGGCAACGTAGAGGACGGGAGAATCGAGCTGCCAACGCAGAGCTTCGGCAAAGCCCTCGCCCAGCCATTCCAGGGCTGGCGAGGGGGTAGAGTCTTCAAAAGGGAGCACCACCAGCGTCCGGCCCGAGGCCGATGCCTGCTGGGCGGGAAGAGCCGCGCAGAACAGCAACGAAACAGCTAGTAGGCAAAGGCCGCGTCTCAAGGCAAGTTCATTATATCGGGAGGTGCGTTCCGTGAGCGGTTCAAGGGCGGCGCTGGCTGGAGGCGACAGGCGAGCCTTCGCGCTCGGATGGTGAGGCGGGCGTGCCGGCAGGTTGATTCCATCCCGGCAAGTTATCGCTGCCGGTGATGAGCCGCGCACCGCGCTCATACGTAAGATAGGCCCAGGCCCAATTGACCATCACGACGATTCGATTACGAAAGCCGATCAGAAAAAGAATGTGCACGAAGAGCCAGGCCAGCCAGGCGAAATATCCGGATAATTCAAACTTGCCTATCTGCGCCACGGCGGCGGCGCGGCCGATGGTGGCGAGGCTGCCTTTGTCGCGATATTGAAATGCGCGGCGCGACTGGTGCGCCAGGTCGCGTGCGATCGTTTCTGCCGCCCAGTCGCCCTGCTGGAT
>JBAVYO010000163.1:0-5409 GCA_049698855.1 Terriglobales bacterium | reverse complement strand
TCCGGTGCCTGCGCCGCAGAACAATCGGCCCGAGGCAAATCGGCCGGAGCAAAATAATCGCCCGGCGGAGCCGTCGGCCCGGCCCGCGCCTGCGCAGCCCAACAATCGTCCGCAGGCGCCTCCAGCAAAAGAGCTGCCGCAACGCAACGAGCCGGCTGCGCGTCCGGAGAACCAGCAGCGTCTGGCCCCACCGGCTGAGACGCGTCCGGCGCAGAAGCCCCAACAACCGCAACGTCCGCTGACGCCTGCGGAAAAGAAAAAACAGGAAGAAGATGAGCAGAAGCGCGAGAAACCTCCGGCTTAGGGAAGGTTCTCGCGGTCATGAAGAACGCTGTAAGGCCGTCTCGGGGCGGCCTTTTCAGCTCAGTATGAAAACACCAAACCGGTAGGACTCCAGAGATTCGTCGGGGCCCTCGGGATCACGAATCGCCCAGCTTGAGCGCCCCGAGAACGGCGCGAACCTGGGGAACACATCGTCTGTGCGAACTAGCGAAAGATTGACACTAGAATCAATCAGTTACAGTTTGTAGCAAAGGCCCATTTACTCATTCGCCATTACCCCAGCAGGAATTCTCCCGATTGCTTATGATGGAAGTTCGCATTTTTTCCATTAGGGGTGAGGTTCGCGTGGCTGAGACGCTTGAGCACCAAGTGCAGGAGATAGATTTGACACCGCAGAACGGCAAGACGGGGCAGGCTCATCAATCGGCGCAGGCCGACCCGGCGGCGCAAACGCAGCAGAACGATGCCGAACTGAACGAGATTCAGCATCGGCTGGCCCATCAAGAGCAACAGCAGCAGGGCAGCGGGCTGGAAGTCGTGGAGACCCGCGAGTGGCTGGATTCACTCGATTATGTGCTGACTCATGGTGGCCCGGAGCGGGCTGGCCGGCTGTTGCAACAACTGGCGCTGCATGCGCGGCGGGCGGCGGGAATCAACCTGCCTTTTACCGCGACCACTCCCTATCAGAATACGATTCCGTCGCGACAGCAACCACCGTTTCCGGGCAGTCAGGAGATGGAGCGGCGCATCAAGAGCCTGGTGCGGTGGAATGCGATGGCAATGGTGGTGCGCGCCAACAAAATTCAGGAGGGAATTGGCGGCCACATTTCGACGTTCGCATCTGCGGCTACGCTCTACGAAGTCGCGTTCAATCATTTTTTCCGCGCGGCTACAGAGTCGGGCGACCGCGACATTATCTATTTTCAGGGACACGCCGCGCCCGGCATTTACGCACGCGCTTATCTTGAAGGCCGCATTCCGAAACAGAAGCTCGAGAATTTTCGCCGCGAGATGAAGCCCGGAGGCGGGTTGTCGTCGTATCCGCATCCGTGGCTAATGCCGGACTTCTGGGAATTTCCCACGGTCTCGATGGGCCTTGGGCCGATTCAGGCGATCTACCATGCGCGCTTCATCAAGTATCTGGAAAATCGCGGGCTGAAGACCTCGACGGGCGGTAAGGTGTGGGCGTTCATGGGTGACGGCGAGATGGACGAACCGGAAGCGCTCGGCTCGATCACGCTGGCATCGCGCGAACGGCTCGACAATTTGATTTTCGTTGTGAACTGCAATCTGCAGCGGCTGGATGGGCCGGTGCGTGGCAACGGCAAAATCATTCAGGAACTGGAAGCGATCTTCCGCGGCGCGGGGTGGAACGTGATCAAGGTTATCTGGGGCGGCGATTGGGATTCGCTGATACAGAATGACCGCGATGGCTTGCTGGTGCGGCGCATGGGCGAGATCACCGACGGGCAATATCAGAAATACTTCGTCGAGAGTGGCGCTTATTTCCGGCAGAATTTCTTTGGCACCGATCCGCGACTGCTCAAGATGGTCGATCACCTTTCCGATGAGCAACTGGCGCGCATGCGGCTCGGCGGACACGATCCCATCAAGGTGCATGCGGCTTATAAGGCAGCGGTTGAGCACACAGGCTCGCCGACAATCATTCTCGCCAAAACTATCAAGGGCTACGGCATGGGAGAAGCCGGCGAGGGTAAGAACATCACGCACCAGCAAAAGAAGCTGAACGACGATGAACTGCAGATGTTCCGCTCGCGCTTTGGTATTCCAATTCCCGATGAGCAGCTTCATGAAGCGCCGTTTTATCGCCCGGCCGACGATAGCGCGGAGATCAAGTACATGCAGGCGCGGCGGCAGCAACTGGGCGGCTATCTGCCGGTGCGGAAAGAACGCGCGGCGCCGCTGAAACCTCCCGCGCGATCGGTGTTTGAAGAGTTCTACAAAGGCACAGAGGGGCGCGACGCCTCGACCACGATGGTGTTTGTGCGCATGTTGTCGAAATTGCTGCGCGATCCGGAAGTGGGCCGGTTTATTGTGCCAGTGGTGCCCGATGAAGCGCGCACGTTTGGCATGGAGGCGTTGTTCCGGCAGGTTGGAATCTATTCGAGTGTGGGCCAGCTTTACGAGCCGGTCGATATGGACACGCTCCTTTATTACAAGGAGGCAAAGGACGGGCAGATCCTCGAAGAGGGAATTACCGAAGCCGGTTCGATGTGCTCGTTTATTGCGGCGGGCACGGCTTATGCGAATCACGGCATTAACACAATTCCGTTCTTTATTTATTACTCGATGTTCGGCCTTCAGCGCATTGGCGACCTGATCTGGGCTGCGGCGGATATGCGGTGCCGCGGCTTCCTGATTGGCGGCACGGCGGGCCGCACTACGCTGGCCGGCGAAGGACTGCAACATCAGGATGGTCACAGCCAGGTGCTTGCTCTGAGTGTGCCGAATCTGCTCGCGTATGATCCGGCGTTCGCCTATGAGATCGCGGTCATCGTTGAAGATGGCATCAAGCGCATGTATGTGGATGGGGAATCCATCTTCTATTACTTGACCGTCACGAATGAGCCGCTGCCAATGCCGGAGATGCCGAGCGCGGCGGGCACGCGCGAAGGGATTCTCAACGGTCTGTATCTCTATAAACCCGCGCAGAAGAAAGCCGGCGAGAAAAAAGCCACGAAGCTGCGCGCGCAGCTATTGGGCAGCGGGACGATTATGTTCGAGGTTCTCAAGGCGCAGGAGATTCTCGAGAAAAACTACGGCGTTGCTGCGGACGTTTGGAGCGTGACGAGCTACAAACAGCTCTATCGCGAAGCGAACGATTGTGCGCGCTGGAACATGCTGCATCCGACGCAGACGCCGAAGGTGCCGTATGTGACGCAGGCTTTGAAGGGCGCGACCGGGCCGTTCATTGCGGCATCGGATTACATGAAGGTGCTGCCGGAGAGCATTGCACAGTGGATTCCGGGAAAACTGGTCGCGCTGGGGACGGATGGTTTCGGGCGCAGCGAGAATCGTGCGTCGTTGCGTGACTTCTTTGAAGTGGACGCAAAACACATCGTGCTGGCGACTCTGCATGCGCTGGCCGCCGACGGCAAGTTGGGCAACGAGGTTCTGGAGAAGGCGGTACGCGAGTTGGGGATTAATCCGGAGAAGCGGAACCCGGCGACGAGCTAGGAATGTGTGGCGCGGGCATTCCTGCCCCCGCTTCGTGCAGCAAACAGAAACTGCGCGGGCAATGCCCGCGCCACATGGGTTAGTTCACACACGTGGATGCGGAGCAACTGCGCTCGGAATGACATGCTTGTTTGGTAAGTGAGAGGGACGTAAATAGGATGCCAACGGAATTCAAGTTACCCGAGTTGGGCGAAAACATCGATAGCGGCGATCTGGTTCGCTTGTTGATCAAACCGGGCGCTAGCGTGGCGGAGGGCCAGTCGGTGATGGAACTCGAAACCGACAAAGCCGTGGTCGAGGTTCCATCGTCGGTGACCGGGACGGTCGGCGAAGTGCGGGTGAAGGAAGGCGATAAGCTGCGCGTTGGCCAGGTGATTTTCACGGTCGAGAACGGCGCGGGTCAAGCGAAGGCGGCGTCGGCCAACTCGGCGAAGGCAGCCACTTCCGCTCCCGTTTCCTCCAGTCCCAAGCAGCCGGTTGCACCTGCGCCGGCCCGTCCAGCGGGTTCCCCTTCCGCTGGCGCGCCATCGTCCGGAGAATTCAAGTTGCCGGAATTGGGCGAGAAGATCGACTCCGGCGACTTGGTGCGGTTGATGATTACAGTTGGCGAGCGCGTTGCCGAGGGCCAGCCGGTGATGGAACTTGAGACCGACAAGGCCGTCATCGAAGTACCGTCGAGCGTGAGTGGGGTAGTGCGCGAAATCAAGGTGAAAGAGAGGCAGAAGGTCAAGGTCGGCGAAACTATCTTTACCTTGGAAGGCGAAACTTTGGCAGGCGAACAAGCGCCCGCGCCCCGGCGGCACGAGCCTGTGGAACACATTTCCGGACAGCAGGCCGCACGTCTTTCATTCCAGCTCGCTATGCGCGCCGAGGGAAAGACGGAAGAGCAGGCCCTTCCTCCCGATCATCCGCTGGCTCCCGCGCCGGCATTCAGCATGCCGGTACAGCTTGGTAAAGTTGCGGGGACCGAGCACCGCGATCCGGCTCCCGCCGCGCCGCATGTGCGTCGACTTGCGCGCGAAATTGGCGTGGATATACACGGCGTTCAAGGCAGTGGGCCGGGTGGCCGCATCAGTGAAGACGATGTGAAACTGCATGCGAAGAACGCTCTGGCCGCGGCGGTTGCAGCGGCGCAGGCTCCGCGCGCGACGTTTGTCGAACCTGAGCTGCCCGATTTTTCGAAGTGGGGCAAGACCGAGCGCGTCTCGATCCGCGGCGTTCGCCGCAAGACGGCCGAGCATCTGCGGCAAGCCTGGAACACGATACCTCACGTCACGCAGCAGGATCGCGCAGATATCACAGAGCTTGAGCAACTGCGCGCTCGCTTTGCTCCACGGGCTGAGGAAGCGGGCGGGAAGATGACCGTGACCGCGATTGCGCTCAAAGTCTGCGCGTCCGCGCTCAAGGTCTTTCCGCAATTCAACGCGTCGATTGACATGGCGAAAGAGGAGATCGTTTACAAGCAGTACATACACATTGGCGTGGCGGTCGATACCGATCGCGGCCTGCTGGTGCCTGTGATTCGCGACGTTGATAAGAAGAATATTGTTGAGCTGGCGGCGGAGATGACGCAGCTTTCGACGAAGGCGCGCGAGCGCAAACTTACTCCCGCGGAGATGGAAGGCGGCACGTTTACGATTACGAATCTGGGCGGAATTGGCGGCACGGGGTTTTCGCCGATTGTGAATCATCCGGAGGTTGCGATTCTTGGCCTGTCGCGTTCGCGCATGGAGCCGGAATGGGTGAACAATAAGTTCGAGCCGCGCTTGATTCTTCCGCTCTCACTCTCGTACGATCACCGGTTGATCGATGGCGCGGACGCAGCGCGGTTTCTGCGGTGGATCGCGGAGGCGTTCGAGCAGCCGTTCTTGCTGTCGGTGCAGGGGTAGGGCTTATCACCGCCGAGACGCAGAGGACGCCGAGAAATTC
>JBAVYO010000162.1:0-3388 GCA_049698855.1 Terriglobales bacterium | reverse complement strand
GGCGCGGCCGGCGCCGGGACCGCGGCTTTGGCAACTACCTGGCGCCTCGCAACGGCGGCCGGCGGCGCAGCCACATGATTGGCAGTCGCAGCATGTGCTCCCAGCACGCTGTTCGCAGTCGGAGCTACAGCCGCTCGCGTCACCACCGAAGCTGAGGCGAGTTGTTGCGCATTCACTGCCACCGCTGCCTTCGCCACCGGCTGCGCGCTCACAAAAGTCTGCTGCGGAACCGCTGTAACCGCGCCCGCCACACCGCGATTCACATACGTGACGTTCTGAATCGTAGTGTTATTGCGGATGATCGTCGTGTTGTAGACATTAGTAATGGTCGTCGTCGTCACGGTTGTATTGCTGACGTTGATCCGCTCGATATAAGCGCGGCTCACCGGATACGACGGTACATAAACTTCGCGTGGTCCGAGCGGGAACCACGCCACGTTTCCACCGAATCCGGGACCTCCGCCCACAAACACAACCAGCGCGGGCGCATAAACCGGCGCAACATCCATTGGTCCGGGAACCCAGCCCCACCGGCCTTCGACAGAGAGCCATCGGCCATAGTGAAAAGGAGCATAGCCCCAAGGCTCGTCGTCAACCCACGTCCATCCCCATGGATCAATCCAGGCCCAGTGCCCTTCTCGATAAGGGGCCCATCCCGCCTCTACCCGGGGAAACCAGACAGCGCCGAAGCCGGGAGCGGGAATCCAATCCCCATTGCCATCCAGGTCTTCATACCCCACCATGTCGCGCGAGATATACCTTCCCGACTGCGCATTCTCGTAGAGGTCGAAGCGGCTATAAGACCATTGATCGAAATTGTCGGGAGGCCCAATATCCTCCAGCCGGGCGTTCAGATAATCCGCGCCTTCGAGCGTGGCCCGCTGTCCCGCATAGATGTCGTAGGTCTGGCCGTTGCCGGTCGATTCGCCTTGTCCCTCGCGGATGCTCACAACGGTGTAATTGCCGTCTTCGCTGGCCTCAATCCGGTACCGGCCGGGTTGAAAAACGGAGAAGGCCTGATTCGGAGTATCAATCTCAAAAACGTCATCTTGAGCTATATGCCGCACGCGAATATTCACCGCTCCCGAACTCAGTTCAACCTGGATGGTGCGGTCGTCGAGATTGAGAAAGGAAACTCCCGTGTTGCTGTTCACGTCGATCACAGCCGATCCAAGTTGCAGTTCAGCGCGGGAATCTCTGTCGGCCCAGATTCTGTCGCCCGTCGTCATGGGACGGTTTGGAACCGCTTCCACTCACTCGGTCTCTCCCGCGGGCTGAAACGAAACCGAGCCTTCGATGTGGGAAAGGCGTGCCACACGAAGCGGCGGGTCATCCGGTTGATCTTGCGCGAACGCCGGTGCAACGAGCACAGCGCCCAATAGCGCAATTGCTAGCGCCGGGATCCAGGAAATTGCGTTATTACGTAGTTTCATGAACGGAGTCATTCAACTTTTGCCTCTGCATGGAATTTGCTTTCATTTATTTGCGCTGCGATCCGGAAGGCTTGCTCGACAGCGTTCTCACGAATTAGGTAACACCATCTTGCTACGCAAGTTGCGTGCTTGTCTACCTCACGAGCTCCTACTTCGCCTCGGACTTCAGGGACCTTGGGAAAAGAACCCTTCGCGCAAGACTTTTCGACGCAAGAGAACACGGTGCAGGTTGCCCTGGACCGCACTTGTTGGTTTTCGTTATTGAACCGCCTGCGGGAGCTCCGCCCATAACCCTACGCGTTGACGTGCGGACCAGCTTCGTCAGCTCAAAGGAAGCGGATTATTTAAGCGGCAGTTAAAATCGGTCAAAATTGAATCGCAAAAAAAAAGGGAGCACGATGCGTGCCCCTTTTTTTCCAAATAGGATTCGGCCTACTTTGCACTCTCGCTCATTGAAGCTTGATCGGATCCGCCAATCGACAACGCGGTCCTCTTCCCGGCAAAGCGGATTTCCGAAACCCACGCTTTTCCGTTGTTGTGGTCGATCACGGCCGTGTCGCTTGAAGCAGCCTGATTGAGTTCGACTTCCTTCGCCGAAGTCTTGGCGATTTCTTTCTTGCCCTGCATGAAGCTCAGCTCGACGTTCGAACCGCTTCCTTGCCAGCGCAACTGGTAATCGCCGGCCGGTAGCTGCTGCCCGTTTACTTCAAATGCTTCCGTAATACGCAAACTTCCCTTGTTGCTCGCAAAAGCGCCAGTGGCAAACAGTACGACCACTCCGAGCACCACCGTCTTCGCCACATTGTTCAGTTTCATAAGATCCTCTCTGCCCGGCTTCTGGCCGGGACTCAAGGGCGGCTGGTTCAGAGCGGCACTACAGGCTTGCCTTTTTCTGGCAAAGTCCTACAATGCGCGTGTCAGGGTGACGCAAAAGGACACGGGCCTCAAACTCGTTCTCTTTGCCGGACTCGGCTCACCAGGGCCGCCAAACCATGTGTGAGCTGAGTCCCGTCATCCTGCAATCTTTTCGAGGGGTCTTCGCTGGTTCGCAGAAATTAGATTCAACGCCTGCACCTGTCCCCCAAGGTCACTTCAGATTACGAATCCCAGGTTCGCAAAGTTCCCGTCGTTGCGAAGATATTCATTGGACGAACTAGCGCGCGCCACGTTAGCAGTTTTGCGGATGGCCCGACAACATCCACCGCATGTCTAGTTATTCAGTTTCGATTGCTCTTGAGTTGCGCTTTAGGCTGTCCGGAAATTAAGCCACTCCCCCGTGAACGGCGAGGCGCCGGAAATCTTGCGTAATTAACGGACGATTTCCCGCGCTTTCACGGAAAATTAACAACTCAGGGCCTGCCGTCGAGCGATAGAAATCAACCATCATCCCGCCCCCACGCGCACCGTCGCACCTCAAGCAATTTTCAGCACAATCTTGCCGTAATTCTTCCCTTCCTGCATCAGCGTGTAGGCCTCACGCGCCTGATCGAGCGGGAAGACTTTTCCGATCACAGGCTCCAGTTTCCCCGCGGCTATCCAATCCGAAAGCTGCTTCCAGGCCGACTCCATGACCGCGCGATTCTGACTTAAATAAGACAGCCAGAGTCCGTGTACGCTCGCGCCCTTTGCATATAGCAGGCGGGTGTCAAGCTGGGGTGTTTCTCCGGTCGCTGCGCCATAGACGATTACTCGCCCGAAATCGCGCAGGCACTTCACGCTCTTAGCCACGTGTTCGCCGCCCAGCATTTCAAACACGGCGTCGACGCCTTCGCCGTGCGTCAAATCCTTGATCGCTTCCGCATAGTCTTTCTGCTTATAATTGATGCCGTGCTGCAGGCCAAGCTCGCGCACTCGCGCCAGCTTATCTTCCGAAGAACTTGTCCCGTACATTTCAATGCCGAGAATTTTTCCGATTTGCACCGCTGCCGTACCTACGCCGCCGGCCACAGCATGAA
>JBAVYO010000161.1:0-5761 GCA_049698855.1 Terriglobales bacterium | reverse complement strand
CTTTAGAGGATCGCTTGAATTTGGCTGAGCAGCTTGCGGATTGGGAGCCTTAGCGCCGGTGTCTGGGGCCGCAGATTTGCTTTGGTCTTGATTTTGGCTCTGGTCCGTGACCTGGGTTTGGACCGCAGTTTTGGTTTGGTCTTGGGGAGGGGAACTGTCCTGGGCTGGGGCTAAGGCGGAAAAGCCTAGCACCGTTACAGCCATCAAAATACCCGCCCAGCATCTTTCCTGGAAACCAGAGGAAAACATAATAGAAGGACCTACCTTGAGAGACGACTATATCTTTAATTCTATGTTGATTGGATACAACAAGGCAAGGAAAAGAGGCCTGGAGCGGGCGATTTTCTGCCCAGGGGACGACCGCTATCGTCTTGAGAAAGTGAGTGTTGGGTGCGCCGAAGTGCAACCGCCGGGATATTGGGATAGGGGACATTGCAACTTGCCCGGCACGATATAATACCTTGGGCTTGCTTGCGGCTTCTCGAAACCGCGTGGAACTCGCGTTGAGGAAGAACGTGGGTATCGCGGTGCGCCTGCGGGAACTTTGTTTCTGGGCTCGACGTAATTGATAGATATGGCCGTGTGTGCGACGTGGAATCGTGCGTGAAATGAAAACCTGGAAAAAAGCGTTGATCGGGGTGGGCGCTGTCGCTGCGCTAGGAACGATTGTTGCGGTCACGGTCTATCAGAGCCATAAGAACCTGGTCACGGTCCAGACCGGCAAAGCGCAAAAGCAAAAACTGAGTTCGGTGGTGAGCGCTTCGGGCGAAATCAAGCCCAAGACTTATGTCAACATCGGAGCGAACGCGTTCGGCAAGATTGTCCGGCTGCATGTAAAAGAGGGCGATCGCGTGAAGAAGGGACAGTTGCTGGCCCAACTGGAGAACGTGCAATCTTCGGCGGATGTGAATGCGACGCGGGCATCGTTGCAGGCTGCGGAGACAGACTTCGTGGCGGCGGAAGCTGGCTTGCAGACTTCACGGGCTGATTTGAATCGGGCGCAGTCGGACGCCGCTCATGCCCGGCTGGATTGGGAGCGCGCTCAGGGATTATTCAAAGACGCACTGATCGCCAAGCAGGATTACGACACAAAAAAGGCGGCGTGGGAACAGGCCGAAGCTGGATTGGCGCAGGCACAGGCGCGGGTTGACCAGGCGAAAGCGCAGATGGATTCCGCCCAAAAGCACATTTCTCAAAATCAAGCGAACCTGACGCGGGTCTCCGACGTACTACGGAAGACGACGTATGAAGCTCCTTTTGACGGCGTGATTACGAACCTGCCGGTGCGGGAGGGCGAGACGGTGGTGATCGGGATCCAGAACTCGCCGGGCAGCACGCTAATGACTCTTGCCGACATGGCTGTAATCACGGCGGAGGTGAAAGTCGATGAGACCGACATAGTCAACGTGCGTATGGGCCAATCGGCGGAGGTGACGATCGACGCCATTCCGCGCAAGACGTTTCATGGGACGGTAACCGAAATCGGCGATAACGCCATTGTGCGTTCGACCGGTGTCTCGACCTCGCAGGCCACTTCCACCAGCGAGGAGGCGAAGGATTTCAAGGTGGTGGTGACCCTGACCGATGCCCCGCCGGACTTGCGGCCGGGGCTTTCGACAACCGCGAAAATCACGACCGCGACACGGGATAACGTGGTGAGTATTCCGATCCAGGCGCTGACCGTGCGCACACAAGCCGATCTGGCGCCGAAAGATTCGAAGGGGTCTGTGCAGGCTGCTGCTCCCGTGGACGCCAAGCAGAAGGAAGAGATTCAAGGTGTTTTCGTAATTCGTAACAAAAAAGCGGAATTTGTTCCGGTAGAGACCGGCATCAGCGGGACAACCGACATCGAAGTTATCAAGGGTGTGCAAGACGGCGACGAAGTGATCACGGGCAGCTATAAGGTTCTGCGTACGCTCAAGCCGGGGACGAGCGTAAAAATCGATAATTCGACGCCGAAGAAGGAAGAAGAAAGCAGCTAGGCTCTTACTAGGGACGGCCTTGCCCCGTCTCCGATTGCCTGGTCAAGAAGAGAAGGCGTGGCAATCCGCGTCTTCTACAAAGTGACGACTAACCGATACTGGGTTAGAACGTCAAAGTAATAAGCGGCCAGAGGAGTGTGCGTGCCCGAGCCGAAGGAGAACGACATGGCGACAGCGGAGATACTCTCCATTGACAAGCCGACGAACATAAGCCCAACGGGCGACCAGCCCGCGAATTGGTCGGCTCCGGATTCCTGCATGATCGCCACAGAGGACCTGTGGAAGACCTATGACATGGGTTCGGAGCAGCAGGTGCACGCTCTGCGCGGAATCAATCTGCGCATACGGCGCAATGAGTATGTCGCCATCATGGGGCCTTCGGGATCGGGTAAATCGACGCTGATGAATCTGATTGGCTGTCTGGATTCGCCATCGAAGGGGCAATACTGGCTGAACGGACAGCTGGTCAGCGAGCTCGACGACGATGAGCTGGCGCGCATTCGCAATAAGGAAATCGGATTCGTGTTTCAGACATTCAATCTGCTGGCCCGCGCAACGTCGTTGCATAACGTGGAGCTGCCGCTGATTTATGCGGGTGTGCCGTCCGCGGAGCGCATGGAGCGGGCTAAGGCGGCGCTGGCATCTGTGGGCATGGAAAGCCGCATGACCCATAAGCCGAACGAGCTTTCTGGAGGACAAAGGCAGAGAGTGGCGGTGGCGCGCGCGCTGGTCAATAAGCCGGCGATCATTTTGGCCGACGAGCCAACCGGCAACCTCGACTCACAAACGGGCAATGAAATCATGGCGCTATTCGATCGTCTGCACGCGGAAGGGAATACGATCGTCCTGGTGACGCACGAGCACGATATCGCCGAATACGCGCACCGCATCATTTACATCAAAGATGGCATCGTGGCTCGGGACGAGGTGAAAGAAGGGCGATAAGGTTTGTCGTTGGCTGTTCGTCGTTCGTTTTTCGATCTTCTGCAATGCCCGCTGCTGTAATCTCCAGCCACATGTTTTGGAATGCGCGCTGAACCAACAGCATGCCGTGTAATCCCCATCGTCACAGTCGCGCTCAGTTACGAATCGGCATGCGAAATCTTTTGATCTCGACCCGCTCCCAGTCCCTGGATTGATGCCGTTCACTTCTTCTTTGTCACATCCTATCGTGCGAAGCGTCACTGACACGCAACCCCAAGACGCGTTGGATTACCGTGGGATAGAAGGCGATTCCGTTAGGCGGTCATTGCAATTTGCCACCGTGGTTGAGGTGAACCTTAGGCCCTCGTTGTAGTGTCCGTGAACGTGTATTCATGGCCAATCCAAGAGCCATGGACAGCACAGACGATCCAATTGTGCAGATCAGGGCAGACTCTGACCGGCACAATTACCGCGAGAATTCTAGCCCTCAGAAAGATTTTTTGGACGGCGAGCTTCTGGACTTTGTGTCTCGATGCTGCACGCTGGGAGCTTGAACTCTCTGTTGGCTTCGTCGAATGTTGGTTTTTGTTCCGCTGATCATTGGAAGCACCAAGTAGACCGGGGCCTTCGGGATTCCGGCTGAGATAAGGAGAGGATTTTACGAGCTGTCTAAAATGGTTTGCACTGCTATCGGTCATTTTGCCCGCCAGTTTGTGCGGCGCGCAGCCCAATCCACCATTCCAGCACATCATCATTATTGTGCAGGAAAATCGTACACCCGATAACCTGTTTGGAGCTTCCGGTATCCCGGGAATCAATGCGATGACTACGCCGCAAGGCACTGGAATTCCGCTTGCCAAGGGGCCGGATCTTCCCCATGGCTACTCCGAATTTATCTTTGAAACCAGAAGTGGCAACAAGATGCCAACTGCTTATTACGATTACGTTGCCAGCGGGGCGCAGCCATACTGGGATATGGCGGCGGAATATGGCTTTGCCAATCAGATGTATCAGACAAATCAGAGTGAGAGCTTTCCTTCCCACCAGTTCCTGATTTCAGGAACCTCTGCTCCATCGGATACGAGCGACTTGTTCGTGCTGGGGAATTCGACCGATGACAGTCATTACGGCTGCGGCGCGGCCGCCAACGCTCTCGTTTCAACAATCGACCCGAACGGTGTAAGGGGTACCATTTATCCGTGCTTCGAGCGCTCGTCCATCCTTGAGCTGCTCGATAATGCCGGTATAACGTGGAAATACTATACTCCTTCAGGCGGCGGTCTCTGGGACGCTCCGTTGGCTTTGGAGAACTACTACCAGTCCCCCAACATCGTGATTAAGCCCCCACAGGTATTAAAGGATATTGCTGCCGGCAAGCTAGCCGGTGTCAGTTGGGTTACGCCCGCCGGCGCGTACAGTGATCATCCGGGCTCGAGCAGCGGAGGCGGCCCGGCGTGGGTCGCCTCCATTGTCAATGCGATCGGGCAGTCGCCTTACTGGAACGATACGGCCATTCTCGTGACCTGGGACGATTGGGGAGGCTGGTACGACCATGTGATTCCGCTCGGAAATCACACCGGATGGTGCCAGATCTTTTGTTACGGCTTTCGCGTTCCGCTGCTCGTAATCTCTTCGCAAACCCCGCCAGGCTACGTTGACAACGACGTTCACGACTTTGGTTCGATTCTGCATTTTGTCGAGTCGAACTTTAACCTTGGCTTCATTGGCCCGGGGACCTGGGCCGATAGCTACGCGGATGATCTCAGCGGTTTCTTCCAGGCCGGCGGAGATGCACGGAGAGGTTTTGTTCCAATCAAGGCGCGGAAAATGACACGCCGAGAACTCGCTGATCACAGCGATCCGGACGACGATTAACTATAAGAAACGAACGGATGTTACTCGTTATGAGCATGGCTCTACGTGCTGGGGTCATGCGCAACAAGTTTGTTAACGTCGTTGTTAACATCCTCCGCATTAACAGCGAAGCTGGCTGGCGCGTTGAACAGCTGAGAATTAAAGAGAGGAAAACGAATGAACACCATCACCCTTGCGGTCAGTCTCACTGCGGAGGATGACACCGTTCTCAAGGAACGCGCCGCCATTGCTGCCGAGCTCATTACCGTCGGCATGTCTGAGCTCGGCTGCAATGCTCCAATCAATCCCGATGCCGCGATTACACTCAGTGACCCGGGATCGGCCCAGTGTGATCGGCGGTTCTCTGAATCCGCGTGCAAATCTACCCGCAGCTAATCCCCATCTGACACCGTCTCCCCCTTACACCGTCTCCCCCATGTTGTGCCAGTACTTTTTAGTTGCCGAGCAGCGACGCGACCTGCTTCTGCGCTGCAGAGAGATTCGGCGAAAGACTGGCCGCGCGCGTGACCGTCGCTTGGGCCTGTTCTGTGCGGCCCTGTTTCTCGAGCGCTTGCGCCAGCAGCAGATATCCAACATCGCTCGGCTGCATTGCCACTGCCTGCGAATACGCGCGGATGGCCCCGGCGAGATCTCCTTGCCTCTGCAAAATCAGACCAATGCCGACTATGGATTTGGGATCGTTGGGCACGATTTGCAGAGATTCCGCCAGAAACTGTTTTGCGGCGTCGAGGTCTCCGGCTTGGCGATAGGCCAGCCCGAGGTCACTCAAAGCGGCGGCGCGCAGAAGGGCGTTAGACGCGCGGAAGGCGACGATCCGATAGTGATCAATGGCCGCCCGGAGGTTTCCATGAGCTTGCTCATAATTTCCCAGGGCGAAATGGGCGGGCATGTCATCGGGGCGGATGGCGACGGCGGCGCGGGAATGTGCGGCGGCTTCATCGGGCTGGCCTTGCTTGGACAAGTAGTCGGCCAGCAGGTCG
>JBAVYO010000160.1:0-12252 GCA_049698855.1 Terriglobales bacterium | reverse complement strand
GCGCGGTTGAAGGCGGCGAAAAAAGATGCGATCGTCATGCACCCCGGGCCGATTATTCGAGGGCTGGAACTGACAAGCGAAGTAGCCGATGGACCGCAGGCGCGCATCCTGGAAGAAGTGAGCAACGGAGTGACGACGCGCATGGCGATCTTGGCGCGGGCTTTGGGCAAGATGCGCTGAAGACCAATCCGAGCCGAAGCGATTTAAGCTGATAGAGAGCGAGAAGGACGAATCTTGAAGACTCAGGACAAAGCGACTCTGCTGATCCAGGGCGGGCACTTGATCGACCCGGCGGCGCGCATCGATGCGCCGATGGACATTCTCTTGAAGGATGGGCGCGTGGCCGAAGTCTCGGTTCCGCGAAAAATCAAAGGCGCGGATCGCAAATTCGACGCGCGCGGACTGGTGGTCGCTCCGGGGTTCATCGATCTGCATGTACACCTCCGCGAGCCGGGCCAGCAGCACAAAGAGACGATCGCAACCGGCACGGCGGCAGCGGCGGCCGGGGGATTTACTTCGGTTTGTACCATGCCCAACACCGCGCCCGTCGTCGACTCCGTCGAATGGGTGAAATGGCTCCAGCAGGGGGATCGTGGAGCCGTGGTCAATGTTTTTCCAATCGCCGCGGCCACGAGAGCCAGCAAAGGAGCGGTGCTCACCGAGTTCAGCGCGTTGCAAAGCGCGGGGGCAATCGCCGTCACCGACGACGGCAAGCCCATTCTCGACGATCAGATCATGCGTGAGGCTTTGATGCTCGGCGGCGAGTTGAATTTTCCCGTGGTTCAGCACGCCGAGGATACTCGCATGACGGAGCACTGCTCCATGCATGCGGGAGCACGGTCGTTCCGCCTTGGATTGCGCGGCATGACATCGGCGGCGGAGGCGTCGATCATTGAGCGCGATGTTCAGCTCGCGATGCAGATTCCCAACGCACGGCTGCACGTTGCGCATGTCTCGACCGGCGACGCGTTGAAGCCGTTGCGCCGCGGCAAGCGCGCGAAATCGCGCATCACCTTTGAGGTGACGCCGCATCACTTCACCCTCACCGATGAGGACATGCGCGACTATGACAGCAATTACAAGATGAATCCTCCGCTGCGCTCGCCCGCCGACCGCGAGGCCATTCTGGTCGCCTTGGCCGATGGCACGGTCGACGCGATTGCCACCGACCACGCGCCTCACGCGGCGCACGAAAAGGAAATGGAATTCGAGCGCGCGGCCTTCGGCATCACTGGACTGGAAACGGCATTGGCGCTGGCGATCACGCGGCTGCATGTCGCCAAGCGAATCCCCCTGAAACGGATCGTCGAGCTGTTCACCGCCGGCCCCGTGCGATGTTTCGATTTGCGTGGACGCGGATCGTTGGTGCGGGGCTCGTTCGCCGATGTGACAATTTTCGATCCGAAAAAGAAGTGGGCCTTCAGCGCGGCCAAATCGCTTTCGAAATCGAGGAACTCGCCATTCGACGGCTGGCAACTGACCGGAAAGATTGTTGCGACGATTGTTGGCGGAGGTCTCGTTTATAACGCCTGATCGCCGCGCTTGGTCTATGGCCGATCGCGCTAGGACAATCCATGTTTGCTTCGGCTACAATCCCGCTATGCTGCGCCTCGTATCTTTTTTCCTGCTGCTTCCGCTGCTGGCCGCACAAACCATGAAAGAGGTCGAGATTACTTCAGAGCCTTCGCATCATCTGGCGCTGGAAAATACTTACGTGCGCGTGTTCAAAGTCGAAGTCGCGCCTCACGCAGCGACGCTCCTGCATCGGCACCGGCACGACTACGTGTTCGTGTCGCTCGGCCCAAGCCACATTTCGAACGAAGTTGAGGGTAAGCCGCCGGTGGAAGTAAATCTCAGCGACGGAGAGGTGCATTTTACAGATGGGAACTTCGCCCACGTAGCGCGCAATCTCGCGGGTGAACCCTTTCGCAATGTCGCAATCGAGCTGCTGCAGGATGAAAAGCTGCGGCAGACACGCTCACGCTGGCCCGTGGAGGGCGGCGACCAATCTTTCACCGGAGTCCATAGGAAGGTTCTTCTTGTGCGAGACGCCGTGCGCGTTTCCCAAGTGGAGCTTGACGCCCGAACGACTATTCCGACCCATCGACACGACGGACCGCATCTGCTGGTTGCGGTGAGCGACCTGGATTTGCAAAGCAACGTCGAGGGCCAGGAACCAACGCCGTGGAAGCTCCACTCAGGCGACTCGATATGGCTGCCGGACGGATATACGCATTCGCTGACCAACGCGGGAGAGCAAACGGCTCGCTTTGTGACCTTGGAATTTTAGGGACGGCTCTCAGTTCCCGGTTCTCCGCTCTCAGTTCTACCCTGTGACGAAATTAGCTTCTTAACTACTCTGAAGTTTCGTTCTTGTCGCTGGGCTTATAACCACTACAAACGGCAATTGGCAAACGCGGGTACTTCGCGAATTGCGAGTCTTCAAACGATAGCTGGCACAACAAAAAAACCGACCCTCGGTCGGATTGCATCCTGCGCGCGTGCTGGCACGATCCGCAAAGGCCAGAGTTCGGAATATTCTGCGGGAACCGCTCCGGGGGGGACATATGCGGTAGTGTATCCCGCTGCGATCCCATTATCTCTCGCCCAAATCAATCATCGGCGTAACTCCCTGACGCCGCGACCTTAAAAATTAAACTCGTTGGCTGTCCGAGCCGCGCAATGCAAAGCAGATAAGCTCAGCGTTACAATCAGTGCGGGTAAATTGTCATGAAAAATACTGCGATGTCCCGTCCCCTCTACGAAGTCGATCCACAGATTGCCACCGCCATTGAAAATGAAGTCCGCCGCCAGCATGAAGGGCTGGAGTTGATTGCCTCCGAAAATTTTGTCAGCGAAGCCGTGCTTGAGGCTGCGGGCTCGGTGTTCACGAACAAGTACGCGGAGGGTTATCCCGGCAAGCGTTACTACGGCGGATGCGAATTCACCGACGTGGTTGAGGACCTGGCGCGCGAGCGAGTGAAGAAATTATTTGGCGCGGAGCATGCGAACGTCCAGCCGCATTCGGGATCGCAGGCGAATCAGGCGGCGTATGCGGCAGTGATACAGCCGGGAGACACGATTCTCGGCTTGAATCTCGCGCACGGCGGCCACCTCACGCACGGACATCACCTTAATTTTTCTGGCAAGACATACAAAATTGTTCCCTATGGCGTAACGAAAGAAACGGAAACTATCGACTATGACGAGTTGGAAAAGCTTGCGGAACAGGAGCGGCCGAAGTTGATTATTGGCGGAGGCAGCGCGTATCCGCGGATTATCGACTTTGGGCGCATGCGGCAGATTGCCGATAAAGTCGGAGCTTTGTACTTGGTGGATATGGCGCACTTCGCGGGACTGGTGGCGGGAGGCGCGCATCCTTCGCCGGTGCCGCACGCGCACATTGTGACTTCGACCACGCACAAAACCCTGCGTGGACCGCGCTCCGGCATGATTTTGAGCAAGCAGGAATTCGCCGCGCCGATCGACAAAACTGTATTCCCGGGAATGCAAGGTGGTCCGCTGGTACACATCATGGCGGCAAAGGCTGTGTGCTTCCTTGAAGCTTCCCAACCAAGTTTCAAGGAATATGCCCGGCAGATCGTGGCCAATGCGAAGGTGCTGGCCGAGACGCTGGCGGCCGAGGGTTTTCGCATCATTTCCGGCGGCACGGATACGCATCTCATGCTGGTCGATGTGTTCGCAAAAGGCATGCTCGGCAGCGAGGCCGAAAAAGCTCTAGGCGAGGCTGCGATCACGGTCAACAAGAACGCGATCCCGTTCGATACGAATCCGCCGATGAAGCCGAGTGGTATTCGAATCGGCACACCGGCTGTGACTACGCGGGGCATGAAAGAAACCGAGATGCGCCAGATCGGGCGCTGGATCACAGAGGCGCTTAACAACCGGACCGACGGCGCGGCGCTTGCCAAGATTCGCAAGCAGGTGCTCGGGCTTGCGGAAGAGTTTCCGCTCTATGCGGAGCGGCGGGTGCAAGCGGAAGTGAGAGCGTAACCCTTAGAGTGACATCCACATTAAAGTCCGATTGTCTCTCCCGAGATTCACATGGGTGAGCGGTCCGACATCCTCCATTGCATTGGTAACACTTCGTTATTGCCCTTGCGCAATGTCGTGCCCGCGAACGGCGCCCGCATCCTGTTAAAGCTCGAAAGCGAAAATCCAACCGGCAGCATGAAGGACCGGCAGGCTCTGGCTATGATTGAGGCGGCGGAGGCTGACGGACGCCTTAGGCCCGGTGGTTCGGTTGTTGAATACACCGGAGGCAGCACTGGAGTTTCCCTCTCTCTGGTCTGCGCGGTGAAGAAATATCCTCTGCACATCGTGAGTTCGGATGCCTTCTCCCGCGAAAAACTCGATTACATGAAGATTCTGGGGGCCAACCTTCAAGTCGTGCCAAGCGAGAGCGGCGGCATGACCGAGAAGCTGACACGCGATATGGTAGAAGCGGCCCGGATTGTCGCCGAACAAACTGGAGCCTTCTGGACCGATCAATTGAGCAATGAAGACCAACTCACGGCCTACCATAAATTAGCGGAAGAAATCTGGCTTCAGACAGGGGGTGAAGTCGATGGCTTTGTGCAGAGCGTGGGCACGGCAGCGTCACTTCGCGGCACTGGGCAAGCTTTACGCCGCCACAATGATCGGATGAAAATCGTAGCCGTGGAGCCCTCTGAGTCCGCTGTTTTGTCGGGCGGCTTCGCAGGCTCTCACAAAATCGATGGGATTGGAGCAGGATTCGTAGTCCCGCTCTGGCGGAAAAATATCGCCGATCAGATTGAACGAGTGTCGACGGATGAGGCTGTAGCAATGGCTTTTCGATTGGCCCGGGAGGAAGGCGTCTTTGCGGGAGCTTCCACCGGCTGCAATGTAATCGCCGCTCTGCGATTGGCTGAACAGCTGGGACCTGGCGCCTCGGTTGTCACCATCATGTGCGATACCGGGATGAAATACCTCAAAAGCTATGGAACGGCTCTAAGCAGGATTGCCCGCTAAAATCCGCGCTTTTCCATGAATGTCCTGTCTTGTCTGCATCCCCTGTGTTTAAATTCACTCTGTGAAAGTGGCCATCGACATCCGTCGCATGACGGAATTTGGTATCGGCACGTATATCCGCAACGTCGTTCGGACACTGGCACGCCTGGATCGGGACAGCCAATACTCTCTGATCGGGCCGCCGGAGAAGATGACCGACTTCGGCTCCCTTCCGTCGAACTTTCAAATGGTCGCTTTGTCGGCGCCCGACAACAGCCTCAAAGGCCATGTGGAGTTTCGAGCGGCGGTGCGGCGGCTTTCCTGCGACGTGGTTCACATCCCCCACCTGTTCTGGATTCCGCGCGGTCTCAATTGCAAGTATGTGATGACGGTGCACGATTTGCTCGATCATATGTACGGTTCGAGCAAGGCCTCCCTTCTGCGCCGCAGCTTGCATTTCTATCTCACCCGCAGCGTGCTGCGCGGTGCTGCACGGGTCATGGCTGTCTCGCAATTCACGAAAAGTGAGATTCATAAGCTGCTGGCAATTCCCGACGATCGAATCGAAGTGGTCTACAACGCGATCGATGAGCGCTTTCTGCACGGGCACGCCGGCGATGCCGATCGCGAAATCATCGCCCAACGTTACCAGGTGAATTATCCGTTCATTCTCTATGCCGGCGCGATTCGCCCGCACAAGAACGTGGTGCGTATCATCGAGGCGTTCTCTTCGCTGAAAACTGAATTGGCAAAGGAAGAGAAGTTCCAGGACCTCAAGCTCATCATTATCGGCGACGATCTTTCGAGCCATCCACGATTACGGCGCACAGTGGTGCGCAGCGGCGTGCAACATGACGTGCGTTTTCTCGGCTTCGTGCCGATTGACGTGCTGCGAATCTTTTACGACGTCGCGAAGGTGTTCGTGTTTCCCTCGCTCTACGAAGGCTTTGGACTGCCTCCACTCGAAGCAATGGCACATGGAACTCCGGTCGTCACGTCGAATACATCAAGCCTTCCGGAGGTTGTGGGCAATGCCGCGTTGATGGTAAATCCGGAGAATGTTTTCGAGATCCGCCGGGCCTTGCAGCAAGCGCTGCTCGATCCGGAAGTACGTGCCCGCATGAAGCAGCGCGGCTCCGAACAGGCGCAGCGATTTTCATGGACGACTTCGGTGTCGCGAATCCTGGAGATTTACCACGAGGTCGCAGGCCAGCGTGGCATCTCGCGCGGAGCGGCGGCCGATTGAACCGCGAAGTCAGGCTTGGGACCTATTCTGCGTCCCCGTATAATAGATAGTTTCGTGATGACCCTCGTCGCCGCGTCCGATCGGCAGCAACCCGCCAACCACATTCTCCAGCGGGCCCACCAGCTTTTTTCCAACTGGCGGATGGCCTTGCTATGTCTGGTCGGGCTTTGGTTCGTTATCTACATGATCGGTTTGTCACGGCCGGCTCTGCTGGACGATGCAGACACCGTGCATGCCGAAGCGGCCCGCGAAATGCTTCTGCGCCACGATTGGGTCACGCTCTATGTGAACGGCGAGCGTTACCTGGAAAAAGCTCCGCTGATGTACTGGAGTGTCGCCGCGAGCTACGAGCTGTTTGGCATCAGCGAATGGAGCACGCGCTTTCCGCTGATGCTGGGCGTGCTCGCGATGATTCTGGCGACGTATGGGTTGGGACGGTGGGCGTTCGGCGGCGAGGGTGGGTTCGATGCGGGATTGGTGCTGGCGACTGCGCTGGGGCCATTTTTATTTACACGATTTCTGATTCCCGATGTACTCGTGGGATTGTGGCTCACGCTGACTTTCTGGTTCTTTCTCGTATCGCTCGAGCAGCCGAAGCCTTCACGCGCGGCTTGCTGGGGACTGGCCGCGGTGTGCGCGCTCAACGTGCTCACAAAAGGCCTCATCGGTTTGGTGTTTCCGGCGGGAGCAATCGGCCTCTATTTACTGCTAACGGGAAATTTGCGGCATCTGCTTAAGTTGCGGTTGGTCTCAAGCACGCTGGTGTTTCTTGTCATCGCTGCGCCGTGGCACATACTGGCGGGGCTGCGCAATCCTCCGCAAGGGAACGTGCGCGGATTTTTCTGGTTCTACTTCGTCAACGAACATGTGCGGCGCTTTCTGGGCACGCGAGTGCCACGCGACTACGACACGGTTCCACTCTTGCTGTTTTGGACCTTGCTGATTTTGTGGCTCATTCCATGGACGGTCTTCCTGCCGCAATCCTTGCAGGAAGTGCCGCGGCACTGGCGCGAATTCCGCGCTCAAATGACGAGGCGACAGAAATCCTATCTGCTGTTTTTTTTGTGGAGTATTGTGATCGTGGGCTTCTTCAGCTTTTCGACTCGGCAGGAGTATTACACCATCCCTGCGATCCCCGGCATGGCTCTGCTGGTGGGCGGATGGCTGGCGCGGGAGCGTGAATCGGCCGCGGATAGTGTTGAACGGCGCATGGGCCGAATTTCCTCGATCGTATTTTTGGCGCTAGGCAGCGTGATCGGTATCGTTGGATTTGCCCTGCTTTGGTTCTCGAAAGCGCCAGCGTCCGGGACGGATTTGTCGGATTTGCTGAGAAAGAATCCCCAGGACTACGCGCTGTCGTTTGGACACTTCCTGGATTTGACGCCGCAAGCCATGGGCGCATTCCGTCTGCCGTTGTTTGGATTTTCGCTGGCATTTCTGGTCGGCTCGTTCGCGAACTGGCTGCTGCGCCGCTCGGCGCGGCCCGGAGCGGCAAACGCAGCGCTGGCGCTCATGATGGTGGTTGTACTGGCTTGCGTGCGTATTGCCTTCGGAATTTTCTCGCCAATTATTTCTTCGAAGGATTTGGCCTTGGCGATCGGCGAGCAATACGCGGCGGGAGATCAGGTGGTGGCAACGGGACTGTATGAGAATGCGTCCACGCTGAATTTCTACGGCGGCTTTCGACTGCACAGCCTGCATGTGCCGGGCGGAAACATGTGGTATGGTGCGCAGTTCCCAGATGCGCCGCCTGTGTGGGAAACTCAGGCCTCGTTTGCGAAAATGTGGAATGGGCCGGGGCGCGTGTTTCTTTGGACGGATCAGGAAGAGCCCGCGGCGCTGAATGGACTGACGAGTTACGTCATCGCGCGGCGGGGGGGAAAGACGATTTTTTCAAACCGGTCGAATGCGCGATGAAGATCGAAAGCGGCAACCACGGGATACTCGGAGTCACGCGCGGGAACCTTCGCGCTCTATAGTTCGACGATTCTCAGTTATCCAACCTTCGGGTCCACTCTGAAGAGGCGCCCGTCTTTTAGGTGGAAATCCTCTCCGCGCCAATGGATGCGATTGCCCGCTAATCCCGCGGTCCAGACGAACGGCGCGATCAGATCGCGCAACGGGAGAAGTACGAGATTTTGCACAACTCGGCGATCGCGCAGTACAGCCGAAGCGGTCCCGACTCCTACCAACAGACGCGCGGCCAGTGTTGCAGCAAATAGGCCCCAGGCCCACGTCGCTCCGGACGAAGCAATCAGCGTAGCTAGCGCCCATGGCAACCCGAACGTGAACAGCAATCCCGCATAGCCCCAACGGCGCGCGTCACGAATGGTGCGAGACCAGCGCAGTTGATGCCGCCAGAATTCGCCCAATGTATAAGGTGGAAGATACGTCGCGACGGTTGCGGCGCTGAGTTCGACGCGCTTGCCTGTGGCGGAAATGCGGTGCCCGAGTTCGTAGTCATCGGCGAGGTAATCGACCAGCGATTCGAAGCCCCCGATTGATGTGAGATCCTGGCGGCGAAAAGCGAGCGTCGATCCCAGACCAAAGCGAAGGCCGCCTTCCAGCAATCTCGCACTCAGCACACCGGGCACAAAATCCGTGCCGATTCCCAAAGCCTCAAGCCGCGAACCGAGAGTCTTTGCGGCGATGCCGCGATACAGGCAGGTGACTAAGCCGACCTGCTCGTCGTTCAGTGGCGCGGTGACTTGTTGAAGATAATCCGGCGCAACCCGAATGTCGCTGTCGTTCACCAGCAAAATTTCATACCGCGCCTTGGGTACCATCTGGGCAAGATTGCTAACTTTGACGTTTGTCCCAAGAATGCGCTCGCAGACGATCAGCCTAATTTGGCGAGCAGGATATGCGGCTTGCAGCTTGCGAACAGTCTTGCATGCGGGATCCGCCGGATCGCTTACTCCGAAAATTAGTTCGAACTCGGGATACTGCTGCTCGGCATGACTGCAAAAGCTCTCCCAGATTTCGGGATCGTCGCCCTTCAGCGGCTTGAGGATGGAAACCGGCCGGAGTTGGCGTACGTTAGGCGCACTTTGCGCCGTTGCTTTCCGCGTGTAGCGCAGAAAACTAAGCAGTCCTGAAAAGGAAAGCGCGTAGAAAAACAGGCAGCCCAAGGTGCCGGCCGCAGTCGCTGTTTCCAGCAGGGTTCTCAGCGAAAGATGCATGGAGTTATTTGCTACTCGTAGCGCAGGGACTCGATCGGGTCGAGATTCGCCGCTTTCCATGCGGGATAGATTCCAAACAACAGTCCTTCAGCTGCGGCGGAAAAAAAGCCAAAAGCCGCCCAGAAGAACGACATGCTCGCGGGCAGTGAAGCCCAAACAACTCGAATCGCATAAGTTATGATAGCGCCGACCAGCACGCCCAGAACGCCTCCGATCGCGGTGAGTGTAATCGCTTCGAGCGTAAATTGCAGCAGCACGTCGCTCTTGCGAGCGCCGATTGCTTTCCGCACTCCAATTTCGCGCGTTCGCTCCGTCACTGAGACCAGCATGATGTTCATCACGCCCACTCCGCCTACGATCAAGGCAACGCTCGAAACCGCGAACATAAAAATAAAAACTGCGCCCGTAATCTGGCTCCATACATCCGAAAGCGAGTCCTGGGTAAAGACGGCAAAATTATCCGGTTTATCCGGAGGAACGCGCCGCCGCCTGCGCAGCAATTCGCGCATCTCATCGACCGCCTTGGGCATATCGGCGTGTGAAGTCGCTTTTACGCTGATGAAATGCTGCTTGAGTTCTGGATGCAGTTTGCGCAGCGTAGCCAGCGGAAAATAGACTTTGTTGTCGTCGGGATTCTTGCCGCCGCCAAACGCACTTTTCACTTTATTGATTTCTCCGATCACGTCGAATAACTCACCCTCGATGTTGATCTCCTTGCCGAGCGGATCGGAGTTGCCAAAAAGCTGCTCGGCGGTATCCGCGCCCAGCACAATTACCGGCGCGCGCCTCTCGTCGTCAATTTCGCTGAACCAGCGGCCGGATTTGAGATCCAAGTCGAAAACGTCTTTTGCTGAGGCATTATCGCCCTCGAGAATCGTCTGCTTGGCTTTGCGGTCGCCATATTTCACCACATACGTGCCGCTGCCAAACTGTGGCTCCACATAACGGACCCCGGCGGTAACGGCCTTAACGTGCGGCAAGTCCTTCATGGCCTGGGCGTCTTCGAATGTAAGTTCCTTGCGGGTCCGCAACTCTTCGGTCGGGCGTCCGAAGGTAATCGGCATGTGAAACGCAAAAATAATATTCGATCCCATGCTGCTGATCATGCCGCTGACGTTGTCGTTCAGGCCGCGCACGATCGACGAGATTCCGATAACGACGGCGACTCCGATCACGATACCGAGCACGGTAAGGCCGGAGCGCAGCTTGTTGCTGCGGATGGTGGCTAGTGCCATCGTAATAATTTCGCCGAATTCACTTCTGCCCATCATGATTTAGAACTCTTTCACCGCCGAGACGCAGAGTACGCCGTGAAAACTATTTCTTAATTTCTTACGTCTCAAACCGCAGCGCAGCGATTGGGTCGAGCATTGCGGCGCGTCTTGCGGGATACACACCGAAGAAAACACCAACGCTCGCGGCGACGATCAGTCCTGCAAAAACCGCCCAAAGTTTGATCACCGAAGGCATTCCAACAGCGAGCGTGACTCCCTTGGCGACGCCAATGCCCAGCAACACTCCCACAATGCCGCCTGTTAATGACAGAATTACCGCTTCAATCAGGAATTGCAGCAGTACATCGGCTCGCTTTGCGCCCATGGCTTTGCGGATACCCACTTCGCGCGTCCGCTCAGTGACGGAGACGAGCATGATGTTCATGATGACGATTCCGCCTACGACCATGGAGATCGCTGCGATGCCGATCATGGCCGCAAAGAATGTCCCCGTCAGGCCGGCGAAGATGCTCATCAGGTTGCTGTTATTTTCCATGTCAAACGAGTCGGCCTTCCCCGGAGGATCGTGCCGCCGCGCCCGCAGAATCACGCGCGCTTCGTCCATGGTCGCATCCATCGCGGGTCCTTCGCCCGCAGTCTTTGCCGAGATGCGCATATTCATGTCGCGAGTGCCATACTGTTTCATCCACGAGGTCATGGGCAAGAACACATAGTTGTCCAGGCTTTGCCCCAGCGTCGAGCCCTTCTTTTTCCCGACGCCGACGATCCGGTAAATCCAGCCGTCGATCTTGATTTCCTTGCCGATGGGATCGACACCCGGCAACAGGTTATCCACAACATCGGTGCCGATCACAACCACGGGCGCGTCATGTTCCAGATCCGATTCTCCGAACATGCGCCCCACATCGATATCGACATCGCGCGTCACCGCAACCGCCGGAGTCATTCCCCACACCATCGTGTCGCTGAGCGAATGCTCGCCGTACTTCACGTGGCCAGTGAGCTTGAAAGCGTAAGCTCCCACGTACGAGCAAAGCTTGCACGCTTCCCGCACCGCGCGGAAATCGTCCATGGTCAGGTCTTTGCGCTTCATGGCTTCCAGGTAGTGGTCGATGTCGGTGGTAGCCGGTGAGACTTTGCACATGATGAACGCGTCCGCGCCGAGGTTGAGGATCTTTTCGGCCACATATCCGTTGATGCCGTTGACGAAAGTGACGACGGCGATGACGGCAGCGACACCGATGACGACTCCGAGCAGCGTAAGCGCCGAGCGGAGCTTGTTGGCCCAGAGCGATTGCAGCGCGATCTTGATGGCCTCGGATATGTGCATGAGACGTGCTCGCTGCGGCTTCGAATCCAAACTTTGACAACAGGGTTCGAATACAGGGTTCGAGCCTAGCTTAATGGATTGCACAAGTCTAGCGGTAGGTGGAAGCCAGTACTCGGGAGGGAAAGAACGGGCTTTATCCTGTCTATAACCACGACGGCTCTGTCAACTGTTTTTTGGCAACAGAGGGGCGCGGCCTCGGCAAGAAGGGTTTTGCCGTTGCTTTTCCCCTTAGTAGAAGGGGTTGCTGTTGCTGTTGCTCTTGCTGTT
>JBAVYO010000159.1:0-1595 GCA_049698855.1 Terriglobales bacterium | reverse complement strand
CATGACATCCTTTACACTGCGTTATCAGGACATCCTTTACAGTTTGGTTGAGTCCAGCGCTTCACGGCGGTTTTGGGAAGGGCACGAGTTCTACTCGTGCCGCTATGCCGCTGAAAACAGACTTGCGCTTCAGCGCCTGAGGCGGCTTCTGGTACCTACAATGACTTTTTTCAGCAACCGTTTAGCCGCTGGGGGAACGTCTTTCAAACTCCACCCTGCCAGGGACGTCATGGTGTCCATGCCTCGGTGGTGAAGAAACAAATTAGGACATACCCACGTCTCGCCCAAGGACCGCCCTGATAAACTGAGCGCGTTGCCTGCAAAAAGAAAACTCGCATCGAACGTGCCCACTGAGGCTTCGCCCGCGGAATCGAAACCGCCGGCTGAGGCGAAGCCGAGACCAGTGTCACAAGCAGAAGCGCGTGCTTCCACCAAGGGCGCCATCTTCTTGCTCGATACCATGTCGTTCATCTTCCGCGCCTATCACGCCATGGCGCGCCAGCGGCCCATGTCGACCAAGTCGGGCGTTCCCACCGCCGCGACGTACGTGTTCGTGAACATGCTTCGCAAGCTGCGCGATGATTTCGCGCCGGAATATCTCGCCGCTGTATTCGATGTCGGGGCGCCGACCGTCCGCAACCAGCAGGCCGAAGCCATCACAAAAATCCGCAAATTTGACATCAAGACGCAGACCTTTCAGGAAGTGGAATACGGCGGCTACAAGGCGAATCGTGCCGAGATGCCTCCCGATCTTGTGCAGCAGGTGCCCTACATTCGCCGAGCGCTCGAAGCCTATCGCATCCCCATCCTGCACCTGGAGGGCTATGAAGCCGACGACGTGATCGGCACGCTGGCTCGCAAAGCCGCCGCGGAGTCGTATCCCGTATTTGTCGTCTCCAACGATAAGGACATGCTGCAGCTCGTCGACGACAAAGTCTGCGTACTGAATCCGCCCAAAGACAACTTGATCTGTGACGTGGAGAAAGTCCGCGAAATTCTCGGCGTCCCGCCAACGCAAGTGATCGACGTCATGGCCTTGCGCGGCGATTCGGTCGATAACATTCCCGGAGCGCCGGGAATTGGCGACAAAGGTTCCGTCGAGATTATTCAGCGTTTTGGCAGCGTCGAGCAAGCGCTCGATCATGCTGCCGAAGTCGAGAAGAAGACCTATCGCGAGTCGCTGCTCAACAACCGCGATAACATCATGCTGAGCAAGCAACTCGTGACCATCGACACCAATGTCGCCGTCGAACTCGACGTGACGGCGATGACCGTCGGCGACCCGGATGTAGACGCACTGCGCGCGCTCTTTGCCGAGCTGGAATTCAGCTCGCTGCTCAAGGAACTGCTTCCCGTCCTCGAAGTCGAAGAAGGCGACTACCGCGAGATCAAGTCGAAAGCGGAGTTCGACGACTACATCGGAGATCTCGCGCCCAGCGTGCCGCTGGCAGTGGCAACACCCTCCGCCGATGATGCCGCGGGTGAAGCCGCCGATGAAGAAGAACCCTTGCCCGCAAGCGCGCAGACAAGTTTTCTGCCGCTGCAGCCCGCCGACTCCGGCGAAGGCGGCGCAATCCAGCGCAAGCAGTTGGCAG
>JBAVYO010000158.1:0-28564 GCA_049698855.1 Terriglobales bacterium | reverse complement strand
AGAAAAACGCCGACGCCTCGCATCTACAATCTCTCCGGCCGCCCCGCTTTGGCGGCCGTTACTTAAATGACAGGGGGTGACAGAGTCTCGTTGCAGTTACTACGACATTTTCTCGTTGCAACAACATCCCATGGTTGCCGCAAAGGAACGCGCAGGGATGGGGCAGCTCCGCTTTACCTTCCTTTCACTGGTCTTGCGTGCCGTGCTGATCCTCGCTAACTGTGCGTTGGTTGCCAACGGACGGTGATTTTCCGGTCGCCCACGCCGCGTCTGGATCGTTCATATCGAGGTGTCGGATTCCACCCGGAAATGCAGTCTGAAGCCTTTCGTACTCGGCCTTGTGGGCAGGATCCGGATGATTCCAGTCGTGCAGGTAGTAGACCGCGTTCACTTTGGCCTGAAGCATCTCTTTGGTGCAACCGAAGCACGGTCTCATCGTTGAGTAGACCGTGCTTCCCTCGATTGCGATGCCAAATCGCGCGGCGGAGATTATGGCATTTTGTTCGGCGTGCACGCAGATGCAGAGATCATAGCCGGTTCCTGATTGGTATTTATCCCGATTCGCACAGCGATGGCAACCTCCGTCCAAACAGTTGGGCATGTTTTCTGGCGTGCCATTGTACCCTGTAGAGACGATTCGTCCCTTAACGACAATCAACGCCCCGATTCGGCTGCCCAGGCAATTCGCGCGTCTACGCACTGCCATCGCGATACCCATAAAATAGTCGTGCTGGTCGGGGCGATCATGCTCACCTTCCCGCATATGGTTCCCTCTCTGAGCATCCCCCGAAGGAAAAAGGCCACAGTTTCCCGTTCCGCCTCGTCCTAGGGCTTTCGCCACTTGTCACGATGGCCTCTATCGGTATTTCGAACGCGCTCGACGAGGATGGCGGCATTGGGATCAATTTCTCTTGCTCTTTCGATGGCCCCGGCTTGTGTGGGTTCATGACCGCTGATTCTCTCCGCGTCGGGCCTCCGAATCGCGAAGTCGCCTTCCTCTCGCTGCTCAATAAATAGTTTGCCGCTCATAAAAGTGCTCCCTTCGTAGTCATGTACCTGCACGAACAGATAGAAATGAATTTCTCTTAGCTGCACCCGCTAGTCGAGCCGCATTCCCCGCAGCGGTAGCACGAGCCATTCCGGGTCATGATGGCTCCGCAGACGCTACAGCTGGGGGCATCGCCTAGATCGATCATTCCGGAGAGTGCATCTGTGGAGTGAACCGCGCTGTACCCTGGTAGGGTTTGCTGTTCGGCACTAGCATCCGCTGGACCTGAATCTCCATGCAGTCGGCCTTGGCTTGGCTCATATTCCGGTGCGGGCCATGTCTTTGGCCGCAGATTGTCAAACAGGAACTGCTGCTGTCCGGTAAGAAAACGGACCTGGAGCCAGCGGAAGATGTAGTCCACAATTGACTTGGCGAAGCCGATGTCGGGATTGTTGGACCATCCGCTGGGCTCGAAGCGGGTGTGCGCGAACTTTTCGCAGAACAGGCGCAGTGGGACTCCGTGCTGGAGGGCGACGGAGACGGCGAGGGCGAAGCTGTCCATGAGGCCCGAAACGGTGGAACCTTCTTTGGCCATCTTGATGAAGAGTTCGCCAGGGTCTCCACTGGGATAGAGGCCGACGGTGAGATAGCCTTCGTGGCCAGAGACATTGAACTTGTGCGTGACGGACATGCGCTCTTCCTGCAGGCGATGACGGACGGCGCGGGGCGGCGCGTTGAGATCGTCTTCCTGCGACGGCGAGGGCGCCGTCGCAACCGCCGGCTGGGAGCCGGCGCTACTTTGCGCCGTCTTCGTCCCGGCAGCGGATAGCGGCTGCGCCTTCTTGCAGCCGTCGCGATAGATGGCGACCGCTTTCAGACCGAGCTTCCAGGCTTGAATGTAGGCGTCGGAAATATCTTCGACGGTGGCGTTTTCGGGCAGATTGACGGTTTTGGAAATCGCTCCGGAGATGAAAGGCTGAGCGGCAGCCATCATCTTCAAGTGGCCCATATAGGCGATCGAACGCGTGCCTTTGGCGGGCTTGAACGAGCAATCGAAGACCGCGAGATGCTCGTCCTTGATGTGGGGCGCACCTTCGATGGTGCCGGTGGCGTCGACGTAGGAGACGATGGCGTCGGCCTGCTCGTGCGTGTAGCCGAGCTTGAAGAGAGCCGAGGGCACGGTGTTATTGACGATCTTAATCATGCCTCCGCCGACTAACTTCTTGTACTTGATCAGCGCTAAGTCAGGCTCGATGCCGGTGGTGTCGCAATCCATGAAGAAGCCGATGGTGCCGGTGGGAGCAAGGACGGTGACCTGACTGTTGCGGTAGCCGTGCTTTTCGCCGTGCGACAGAGCTTCATCCCAGGTTTGCTTGCTGGCGGCAATCAGATCTACTAGCTGCGTGGCTGCGGAGCTTAGCTCGGCTGAGCGAACAGATGCGTCCGTCCCTGCGTGGCCGTTGGTGGCGCCTATATTATTGACGCTGGCGCGGTGCATGCGGATCACGTCTAAGAAAGGCTCGCGGTTGAGATAGTAACCGGGACAAGCGGCGCCGGGCATGGCGTCGGCGGTAGTAACTCCGAGCCGCGTTTGCACGGTGCTGGTTGCTGGACCGAGCGGTTCGCAGAGTTCGGCAATGCGGCTGGATTGAAGATAGGCTTCTCCGCACATGATAGCGGTGACGCAGGCGGCATAGTCGCGTCCGGCGTCGGAGTCGTAGGGCAGACCGGCGGCCATAAGCAGCGCGCCGAGATTGGCATAGCCCAGACCGAGCGGACGATAGTCATGCGAGTTACGGCCGATCATCTCGGTGGGATAGCCAGCGTTATCGACCAAGATTTCCTGCGCAGTGATGATGACGTCGACCGCGTGGCGATAGGCCTCCACGTCAAACGTGCCGTTGGGTGCGAACTTCAGCAGATTAAGGCTGGCCAGGTTGCAGGCGGAGTCGTCGAGGAACATGTACTCGCTGCAAGGATTCGAGGCGTTGATGCGCGCCGTGTTCTTCGATGTATGCCAGCGGTTGATGGTCGTGTCGTACTGCATACCGGGATCGCCGCAGTGCCAGGTGGCCTCGGAAACTCTCTTGAGCAGATCTTTGGCGGGATAGGTGTTGATCACTCGGCCGTCAACGATGGACCGCGTGGAGAACTCTGTGTCGCGCAAGACACTTACCATGAAGTCGTCTGTAACTCGGACGGAGTTATTGGCGTTCTGGAAGAAGATGGAGCTATACGCGTCGGAATCCGGATGCGAACCGTCATAGCCCTGCGCGACTAACGCGTGGGCTTTGGCTTCCTCTTTCTGCTTGCACTCGATGAAGTCGACTATATCGGGATGGTCGATGTTGAGGATGACCATCTTGGCGGCTCGGCGCGTCTTGCCTCCGGACTTGATGACGCCGGCGAAGGCGTCGAAACCCTTCATGAAGCTGAGCGGGCCGCTGGCCGTGCCTCCGCCGCTAAGAACTTCCGTCGAGCTGCGCAGGGGCGAGAGATTGGTGCCGGTGCCGCTGCCCCACTTAAAGAGCATACCTTCTGTCTTAGCGAGAGTGAGGATGGAGTCGAGCGAGTCTTTCACCGAATTGATGAAGCAGGCGGAACACTGCGGGCGCGTGTATCCGGTGACGCCGAATTCCACTTGCTGCGTGGCCGGGTTCCAGTGCCAGTTGGTGGCGTCGGACTTAGGCTCGATGCGATCGCATCCTACATTGAACCAGACGGGCGAATTAAAAGCTGCGTACTGGCGGATGAGGAGATGGACAAGCTCATCATGGAAAGTAACGGCGTCATCGAGGGTGCGGAAATAGCCGTCCTTCAGGCCCCAATCCCGGATGGTTTCGGCGACGCGGGAAACGAGCTGGCGGACGCCGGTTTCACGCTCGCCGGTGCCCTGGAGGCCGTGCAGATATTTGCTGGCAACGATATTGGTGGCGGTCATGGACCAATCTTTGGGGACTTCCACATCTTTTTGCTCGAAGATGATGCCGCCCTGAGAGTCGGCGATGGTCGCGGTACGGAGTTCCCATTCAACGTCGTTGTAGGGAGAGACACCGGGCTTGGTGAAGAGGCGGCGGAAGGTGAGACCGGGAGCCTTCTTCTTATTCGCGGTGCTTGCGGCGGGCTGGGTTCTGGTTTGCGCTTTTTCGTTCACGGCTGGTTCCTTGACGGCGGGTACCTTCACTTCGGGCATATCTTTCTCCTAATTAGATGATGGCGTATAAAGAACAGATTTCAATGTTTCAAGACTTTAACCTGCCAAACTGTCCGGATCGCTCACGGTATTGCCAAGAGCGTAGGTTCTCACGCACACGCGAAGCGTGGCGCCAACCATTCACCCTACGTTTTCAAGGATCCGACGGGCCTAGCAAGGCCCAGATTTCGGAAAACTCTGGTGATCGCGCCTTATGGGGCGGGATCGCCTTCCGATTTCTTGCGGTAACTATGTTCGGGGAGCGCGGTGGGCTCAGAGAGCGGCATCGAGGCTTGAACTGGCGAGATTGCTGGCCGCCACATTGGCCTGGGAACGCCCTCCGGGCAGTCAATGCCATGACGAGCTAGCGAAGCGGCAACGAGTTCGATCAAAGCTTCCATCAGGGCTCCTCCATAACGGAAAATCCTGCGCTGAAAGCTGTGCCGGCCGGGGACAGCTTTCAGCGCGAAACCTAGGGTTGAATTCCCCCGAGGGGTGCCTGGCGCACAAAACCGGACGTCGCCAGGCCCAGGGGAAATCACCGCAAAAACCATCCATCTTTAGGGGGATGGTGCCCGCAAAGGAGCGGACGCGAAGTCACCTCAACTTTGAGTTCGCTCCTGTTTTTGTGGTTGCAGCCTCCTTAGAAGGAGGTCTATTCAAAATGCCCTTGGGATGCTTAACGTACTCCCACCGGTAGTGCATGTCAAGGCAAAATCGCAATATGTTGTGGCTCTAATGTGCCAAGGGTTCCGAGATTGAAAACCTGTTTCGCGGGGTGACGCTCAAAGCCCTTCTATGCAACGAGTTCGCGAGGTACTCAGGCAGTAGCCCGGAGTCGCTCAGCCGGCGAGATACTCGACACCGGCCGGGAGGTGGCGGATTTTTGCACACCCTCGGGCGCAGCGATGGAGTCTTGATCGAGAAGCACGTAGATGTCTTCAAAGAGAAAGCGACTGGTGATGCGACGGATTCCGTCGGAAGTTTCGACGAGGTAGTCACCGGACTGGCCGGAATGTTCGCGGCCGAGAGAATCCGTGAAGATGAGGGGCTGGGTGAGTTGGCGGGCGCGCACGAGGAATCGCGTGCGATAAATGTTCCAAGTACTCTTTTCATTCATGATTTTTCACCACTTGAAAGTTTCCGATTGGGGCTCTTGTTTGTGTTGTGCAGAGACTCTACGCGCAGAAGAAAGACGAGTCAATTACACATGATTGGTGCAGCGGTGGAATTCGTGGACGGAATGGAAAACGATTTTTGGGGATGAAGAACCGCATGAGGCACGCGGCGGAGAGCGCACCAGCGGCGGAGTCTAGAGACTAGCAAAACTTTCGGAGAGAAAGCGATGGAATGGGAGAAGAACATTTGCACACGATGTGCACAGGAAAATCAGAAACGCAGAGCAGGGGTTCGAGGTCAGATTGCAGAAGTCACAGGCAGAGGGGCACGTCCGACGAAATCAAAAAACTCCCGGCGATGCGTGCAACTCGCCGGGAGCTTTTTAAATTTGAATTCAACTTCCTGCTACTTGGTTCCTGTGCAGCCGACGCCGTTGGTGATGCCGGTCAGAACGTTGCTGGCCGCGGTGATGGATCGGCTGTAGCAATAGCCTGTGGAATCGGAGGCGAAATAGTTTTGCGAACTCGACATGTTGCTGTTGCCGGTGAAATTTCCGCTGGAATCGAAGTTGAGCGTGTCGGTTGTAATAACGCGATTCCTGTTCTCACCGAACTTTGTAGCGACGCCGTTGTGCCGGGCGGCCGAGTCGCCTTCGAAGAACTGATTGCTGGTAGTGGTTTGGGTGGCGGAGCCATCGGGCGCGACCACGTAGTTTATATCGAGCAGGAGCGGCCAGTCGTGATTGACGGTAGTGACGGTGGTGCCGGTTTGAGTTTTGGACGTGACTACGGAATGGACCGTCGTTCCCTGCGTAATGTTCTGCTCGAATTGAGTGTTGCTGGCCTTGAAATACTGCAAGTTCGAAAACTTGATGTCCTGCTGGACCGTGGTGGTAACGACGCCATGTGAGGTGTTGGCGTATCCGGTGATTTCAAAGTTGTGGCCGGACTTGGTGCTGACCGTGCCCACGAGACTGCCGTTTGGTTTGGTGTTGAGGTTTTCGACGATGGTCGGGTTGGGAACGGTCAGAGTGTTTGTGGTAACGGCTCCGGTGACCTGAGTAGACTTGGCGTCGAGATAGAGCCGGAGCGCCGCAGTGGCCGAGAAATAGCTGTCGGCGTTAAAGACACTGAGAGCGATAGTGTGGGGATTGCCATCGTTTAACACTGACGCGAAGGGCGTGAGATTGACCTGGTAGGGCTTGAAGTTCATGGTCTGGACTCCTGGGATCGGAATCCAAAGGTACGGGTCGATGCCGCCGGTGAATATCCAGGGATAAACAGGGGCGACGCCGGCGGGGGTGCCATCAATGGTGATCTCGGATTCGCGGAACGCGGTGCTTCCGCAGTCGTTGAGTTCACCGGCAATGTCGTTCGGAACACAGCTGTACCAAAATTCGTCTGTGCTTTGGCCCTGAGCGAATACATCGAAGAACAGGCTCTCGATGTTGGTGGGGAAAGTGAGCGTTTGCTCCAGCAAAGTCGTTGGCGTGCCGAGGGCGACTGTGCCTCCGGTGGAACTGCCGGAGAAGCCGATGACCTGGTCAGCAGCGCTAGGCCGCGACTGATGGGGCGCGAGGGGATAAAAATACAACGTGGCATTGCCCTCGAGGAGCCCGTTGTATTGCTTGTTGTAGAGGTTGAAGAGATAGACCGAACCAGGCTGGGTAGTCGTGAAAATTGAAGAATAGGTGGTGAGATCGCGCTCGACATGCCAGTGGCGGCCGTTATTTGGGTCGGGCTCGGAAGTGGTGCCGAAATAGATGTTGGTGGGCCCAATCCAGATGTTGGCGGTGCGGTCATACTGGATGCCTTTAGTGACAGAAAAATTGGCTTCGAGAATCACTGCGGCCCAGGGCGCGGCGCAATCGGCCGGCGGCGTGTAGGAAAAATCCTGGGCGCTGAAATTATCGAACTTAAAGCCTTTAAAAAGGACAACTTTGCAGGGCTGAGTTTTGGGATGGGGCACCGGAGGATCGGCGAAGGCGGTGTTGGAGGAGCCGATCTGAAGTTGGGCGAAAGCCAGAGACGAAAGAAGCGTGAGGACGACGAAAGCGAGGGCGAACTTCGGGAGATGGTGAGAATTCACGGGGCCTCCTGTTTGGCTGCAAGGTTGGTAAGCGGCAGATAGGCGAAACGCCGCGCTGGTGAGGGAGTTTAGCCGGGCGCAAGGGGAAGTGTCAAGGTAAGGAGGTCAAAAGGCAGCGGTAAAAGGCAAACGTACGATTTATTCGCAAAGGCCGGAGCTGGTAGCTCTGGAACAGGAGCTACAGACTTAGAACAATATAAAGACGGGCAGGCTCGCGTGTAAGAGTTCACGCGAGCCCGCCACGGTTTATTGGATCAGTGGTTTGCCTAAGGGAAGAGCCTCTTTGCCGAATGTGGCATTGAGAATCTCCGCGAAGGAAACATAAAGTGCTACGACACCAGTAGCGAGGCCGAGAAGGCCGCCGAGCTTCCTGCCCGGGGTCCAGCCGAAATCACCGCTCGCGAGAAGAAGAAATGTCATCCAGAGAAGCAGGAAAGTTGTAAAAATACCCTTGTTTGATTTCAAGGTACAGATCCAGAGATAGAAGGTAAAGACGCCCCACATCAACAGGACGGTCGCGACGCCAGATGGGGCAGGAGGTTTCATCCAGCCGGCGCCGATGGTCCAGACTAGAAGCGAATACCAGCACCAGAAAGCGCCATAACTGGTGAAGGCGACGGTGCCGAAAGTGTTGCCGTTTGAATATTCCAGTATGCCGGTGATGAGTTGAGCGACTCCGCCAAAGGCGAACGCCAAGGGGACGACGGCTGCGGTGGCCTCGGCTGGGAGGAAACCGGCGTTGATGCAGCTGAGCACGACCGTGGTGACGCCGAAGGCGGCAAGGCCGAGCGGCGCCGGGTTGGCGAACTTGGGCATGGCAGTGGGTACTTCAATTGCAGGTTTTGCAGCGGAAGCCATTGATAAAACTCCTGAGTTCGCTGGATAAGTTCACTTTCGACGGGCTGGATGATGTCAGCGAATCTGTCCTGAGCCTAGTAACGCTGGCATCAAGTAGCAAGGCACGAAGGTCACAGTCTGGTCTGAGATTCATTAGTACGGCTGCCATTGTGCCAATGTCTGAGTACATTTGCGATTGGAGTGCACAGAATGCTGATGTTTCGAACTCGATTTAAACGGGAGATTGTTGCGGAGTTTTTGCCTCCGCTGCGACGCGCGAAAAAACAGCGAGTGATTGTGCTGTGCGACGGGATGCCGTCGATTCCGCGTAAACAGCCGTTGGCGGAGTTTCTTGCGGCGAAGGGCTATTGGGTGTTTTATCCGCGGTATCGCGGGGCATGGGAGAGCGGAGGACAGTTCCTGGCGCGATCGCCGCATCTGGACATTTTGGATGTGGTCGATGGGATTGGAAGCGAGATTCGCGAACTTGCGTTCGGGCGGAAGTTCCGCGTCCGGCCGGGCGAAGTCTTTGTGATTGGCGGAAGCTTTGGCGGAGCGGCGGCAATTCTGTGTTCGATGGACGAGCGCGTGAAGAAAGTGGTGGCGAATTGCCCCGTGGTGGATTGGGGAATTTTGCGGCAGGAGCGGCACAAAGAGACTTCGAATCCGAGTTATGCCGCATATATCCGCGAGGCGTTTGGGAATGCATTTCGGCTATCGGACAAGAACTGGAACAAGCTGAACGATGGGAAATTCTTCAATCCGTCTTACTATGCAGATGAGATCACGGCGGCGAAGATCATGATGTTTCATGCCAAGGATGATCCGTATGTGCCGTATCAATCGGTGGAGGGGTTCGCAAAGCGTACCGGCGTGAAGCTGAAATTATTGCGCCGCGGCGGGCATTTGAGCACGGACATGATTGTGCGGAAGTACTGGGCGCGGATCAGAGAGTTTTTTGAGGACTGACGCATTGGCGTTCCCTAGCCGCGATATTAACGGAAGCGGACTAAGATCGCAGAGATATATCAATACAAAACTGGCTGTGAGTGTCGTCGTTGTGCGGGCAAGCGCCCGCGCCACATGGGCATGGCTAGAGTTTATTTAGCCCGTCGAGAGCGGCTACTTTGAAGGCTTCGGCTAAGGTAGGGTAGTTGAAGATAGTATCTCGGAAGTACTCGATGGTCCCGCCCAGGGCCAGCACGGCCTGACCGATGTGTATGATTTCGGCGGCGCGGTCTCCGATGATGTGGACACCGAGAAGCTTGAGCGAATCTGGGTCAAAGATGATCTTGACCAGGCCCTGTTCGTCGCCCAGCATCTGCCCCTTAGCTAACTCGGAGTAGCGGGCAAGGCCAATCTCGTAGGGCGCTTTCTTCTTTGTTAGTTCTTCCTCGGTCTCTCCGACCATGGAAATTTCCGGGATGGCATAAATTCCATACGGAATCAGATTCGAAACCATCTTGCTGGGCTTGCCGAACATGTGGCAGCTAGCGAGGCGGCCCTGTTCCATGGATGTGGAGGCGAGCGCGGGGAAGCCGATGACATCGCCGGCGGCGTAAATGTGAGGGACGTTGGTCTGATAATTGTCGTTGACGACGAGCTTGCCGCGGCCGTCGGGCGAAACGCCCGCAGCAGCGATGTTCAGCTTGTCACTGTTGGCCTGGCGGCCGACGGAATAAAGCAGGGCTTGTCCGCGAACGACTTTACCGCTTTCGAGTTTGGCAAAAACCTGCCCCCGGTCGTTGTCGAAGCCGACGGAAACAACTTTTTCTCCGAGCCGGAAGACGGTGCCAAGCTGGCGAAGCTGGAAGCACAGGCTCTCGATAATCTCGCGGTCGACGAAATCGAGGAGCGTGGGCCGCTGGTCGAGCAGAGTTACCTTGACGCCGAGCGCCGCGAACATGGAGGCGTATTCCAGGCCGATGATGCCCGCGCCCACGACGATGAGCTCGCGCGGAATTTCTTCCAGGCAATGAATTTGATCGGAATCGAAAATTCGTTTGTTGTCGATCGGGATGCCGCCGTCGTGAGCGGGGCGGGCGCCGCAGGCGATCAGGACGTGCTCGGCGCGAATTTGCTGGCTGCCATCGGCGCTGCTGATCTCAATCGTGTGTGGGTCCACGAAATGAGCATCGCCGGAGAGCGTGGTGACATAGTTCCGGCGAAGCTGCGCTTTGATGACCTCGACCTCGCGCGACATAACCGATTGGGCGCGGAAGATGAGATCTGACATCTCGATTCGATCTTTGAGAACGTAGCCCCGGCCGTAGAAGGTGCGCTGGCGAAGGCCGCTGAGATAGAGGACGGCCTCGCGGAACATCTTGCTGGGAATGGTGCCCGTGTGAACGCAGACGCCGCCGATGGTGCGGTCGCGGTCAATGATGGCGACCTTCTTGCGCATTTTGGCCGCGCAGATGGCGCCCTTTTGGCCGGCAGGGCCGCTGCCGATGACCACCAGATCGTATTCGTTGACTTGCATGCGGTCCCCACGCCTTTGTCTGCATTATCGGAGCGTAGGAGACATCGGTCTAGCTGCGAAAGGAGGTGAGCTTTGGTTCGGGTCGAATACTAATCTTCTCTTAATGTATGTGGGTGCGTCGAGGCGGACGGAAGTGTGGGGATAGATGATGTACGTGCGAAAACGAATGTACGTATGTGGACTGATGTACATGTGGGGACGGGGCTCTGCCCCGTCCCCGAAAGCTCGCTACTTCTTTGACGCGTGATAGCGCTTGTTGATTTCTTCCCAGTTGACTACGTTCCACCAGGCCTGCAAATATTCGGGCCGGCGGTTGTTGTACTTGAGATAGTAGGCGTGCTCCCAAACATCGTTGCCGAAGATGGGGTGCAGGCCTTGCGAAATTGGACTGTCCTGGTTGGGCGTGGAGATGATCTTGACTTCGCCTTTGGAGTCGCCCGCAAGCCAGACCCATCCGCTGCCAAACTGGCCTACACCAGCGGCGTTGAATTTCTCCTGAAAAGTCTTGAAGTCGCCAAACGTCTTTTTGATGACGTCGCCGATAGGGCCGGAAGGATCGCCGCCGCCGTTGGGCTTCATGATTTGCCAGAACATGGTGTGGTTGACGTGGCCTCCGCCATTGTTGCGGACGGCGCCGCGGATGTCGTCGGGCACGGCATTGAGGTCGCGCAGAAGATCTTCGACCGATTTCTTATGCAACTCAGGGTGCTTGTCGAGCGCGGCATTCAGGTTCTTGACATAGGCGGCATGATGCATATCGTGATGCAGATGCATTGTCTTTTCGTCGATGATGGGTTCGAGCGCCGTGTATGCATACGGCAGCGGCGGCAGTTCATGAGCCATTTTTACTTCCTCCAGAGCTTGAGCCATTTTTTCTTCTCCTCCAAAGCGTTAAAGATGACGAGGTGCGACTGAAAGATTCATGGAGGGCGGGAGTAGTTGCCCCGGCGACCCCATATATTTGTAACATTTCGCAGGAAAAGCAGGGGCGGGCAAACTTTTGAAGTCGTTAGCAAATGATGTCGCGCCAGTTTAACCGGTGGTTCGCGCCCGTTCTTTGGGCGCTAACCTGGTCAAAGTTATAATCCTCTTGATCATTTTGAGGGCCGGGAGGGGCATTGAAGGTTCTATTGCTGGAGAACATCAGTGGAGTTGCAGCTTCGCAGTTTGAAGAGGCGGGATTTGCGGTCGAGTCGCTGAAGGGAGCGATCGAAGAACGTGAACTCGTGGAAAAGGTGCGTGGGGCGGCAATTCTGGGAGCGCGCTCGAAGACGCGTGTAACTTCGGCGGTGCTGGAGGCGGCGACGGAATTGGTCGCGGTCGGGGCGTTCTGCATTGGCGTGGACAAAATTGATCGCACGGCGGCTAGTGACCGGGGGATTGCGGTGTTTAACGATCCGCATTCAAACAGCCGGTCTGTGGCCGAGTTGGCGATGGGCGAAATCATCCTGCTTATGCGGCGGACGTTTGAGGCGAGCACGCGGCTGCATGGCGGGGAGTGGAACAAGTCGGCGGCGGGATCGCACGAAGTTCGCGGGCTGACGCTGGGGATCGTAGGCTATGGAAAGATCGGGTCGCAGGTGTCGGACCTGGCGGAAGCGATGGGCATGCGCGTCATTTTTCACGACGTGGCCCACGTGCTGGCGCGTGGAAATGCGCGGGCGGTGAGTTTTCGCGAGCTGCTGGCGGCGGCGGACGTGATCACCTTGCACGTCGACGGCAAGCCGCAAAATCAGAATTTATTTGGCGAAGTGGAACTTCAGGCGGTGAAGGCCGGCGCGTGCCTGATTAACCTGAGCCGCGGGATGGTGGTGGATCATGAGGCGCTGGCCCGGCATTTGAAGAGTGGAAAGCTAGCAGGCGCGGCGATCGATGTGTTTCCACAGGAGCCGGAGAGTGGCGGCGCGTTTGCAAGTCCGCTACAGGGGCTGTCGAATGTGATTCTGACACCGCACGTAGGCGGAAGCACCGAAGAAGCGCAGCAGAATATCGGCCAGTTTGTGTCGGCCAAGATGATCGATTATTTCCGCAGCGGCAATTCACTGATGAGCGTGAACCTGCCGCAGTGCCATCTGGATTATGAAACGGGATCGCATCGTCTGATGCACATTCACCATAACGTCCCGGGAATCCTGCGCGCGATTAACGACATTCTGGCGGATCGTGGAATCAATATCGAGCGCCAGGTGCTGGATACACGCGGAAATCTCGGCTACGCGATCTATGACATCAATCAGGCTTGCGACGATGATCTGCTGGCGAAGCTACGAAGCGTGCCGCATACAGTGAGAGTAAGAGTGCCGGGAGAAGCGAGAGGTTAGAGGTCAGATTGGTTCAGCAGCATGCTAGAGCACATCGCCGAGGCGAGCCCTTGAAGCATACTCGATCAGATGAGGCCTGAGGGCTTTGTGGCGCGCAAGAAACGCATCCACGATCTGCTCGACCTGCTCTGGGTGCTCGGCATGCCAGTGCCCGAGGCCGTGAAGGGCGCTGAACTGGCAAAGTTCGGAAGGTAAATCGAGAACCTCTGACATCACGGTCAAGGTTGCTTGATGGATCTCGGGCTCAATCTCAAGCTCCAGTTCTTCGGCCATCTCCTTCAAGACTGCGTCACGGAGTTCGAGCCCAAGCTTCCACTCTTCCACTATGGAAAGCAGCGCGGCGGGCCGCGTGGGCCCAGGTACGTGACTGCGCAGGTAAAATTGCATGGGGAAAATATCCCACCACATGTAGGCAACGCCGTCCACTCCGATTGTGGGTCCGTTGGGCTCAAAGTGGCCGGGAGTTACGGCGAGAATGAAGTTGCGAAAGAAGCTGGACATTGCGTAGATGCAGGCGACTCGGTCGAGGAGCGCCGCTTCGCGCAAAAGCAGAGTTTTGCTTGGGCACCAAGGGGACGATTCGCCGACCAGAAACCACAGCCCCTGGTTAACCTGGTCAAGCGAATAGGACTTCAGAACTCCCGGCTCCAGGAAAAGCCGCGTCATGTATTGGACGATGAGTGCATCGGAGAGTTCGAGCGCTTCCCATCGGGACTCTAAGTCCTCATCCCAATACCACTGGCGCCTGCGAACGGGGTTGTTGAAAACGAATTCAAGCCACTGCTCGAAGGTCGTGCTCATAAGTGGTCATTGTACGGGGGCTAGCGCATGCGTTCACGGGCTGGTGCATTGCTTGTATAAGTTATTTATTTACAATATTTTGTACAGATCAATATTTGCCTTGATTTGTCATGATTAAGAGATTAAGATAGATCAAGCTAGCGAGTGAAGATTGATGTCAGCCCCGACGACCAAAAAGTTTACTCCTGAAATCGACGCCAAGCTCTATGACGAGTTCGTCGCGGTTGCGGAGCAGAATGGGCAGACGAAACGGCATGTTCTCGAGCAGGCGCTTACGTTCTATCTGCGCAATGTGGTTCCATCCCAACACCTCGTTCGTCCTGAGGTAATGAACACCTTCGAGCGATCAGTGGCCCGCAACCGAGATCTGCTCGAGCGTCTAGCCAAGTAATGGCCGCGTATCCAACGAAGTATCTAACGGTTGCCGAAGTCTATCTGATGCAGCATCGGCTGATCGAAAAATTTGGCGGCCGGCAGGGTGTGCGCGACAAGGGCGCGGTTGAGGCCGCCGTTTTTCGGCCGCAAATTGGCTACTACAATTCCATTGAAGAAGAGGCCGCCGCGCTGATGGAGTCGCTGGGCAACAACCACGGCTTCATCGACGGGAACAAGCGGATCGCTTTTACGGCCACCGATGTTTTCCTGCGGATCAACGGTTTCGAACTGGAGGCAGATAGCGAATCTGGACACGCGTTCATTTATGGCTCGATGGACCGGCAGGAATTCCGCTATGCCCAAATCCTCGACTGGATCCGGCAGCACATCAAGTCCCTGACACCGTAAGCGTGCGGGTACGGGGATGGTCATTTTTTAATAGCATCGCTGCGATGGCGTCGCCATAACTCGTGCCATCCTCGACGGTCGGCACCACATGGCTTCCTTCTCCGAATTCATTCCAGGCTTCGATGAGCACGAGCGGCGGAGTGGGCGCTGGTTCCGGCCGCAATTGCGGATTGGAGTTCGCCCAGTCAATCGCATCCTGAACCAACGCGGCGACATCTAGCGGAGTTCTGGCATACCACATCAGGTCTCCTGTAACAGGCTCGACTTCATGCCAGGGGCGCGGGTCCCAGCCGGCCATCGATGTGGGAATGAAGGGAATAGAGCTATCGCGTTTTGCGTCATTCCAGGTCCAGTGGGCGGCCGCGGCAAGCTCGGAGAACGGTAGCTCTCCGTTCACCGCGGGCGGAGCAAACGGATAGTTGTAGAGGGCGACGGCATCGTATCCATCCGCCCCAGCAATCGAAAAGCCCGGAGCCAGAGTATTCCGGCCCAGTGTGCCGTCGGGCTCCCCAAAACCGCCGACGACGTAAACGCCGGGAAGACCCTGGGCCTGGGCGGCGGCGCGCAGTTGCGCGAGCGCGTCTGCGACCGCGTCATCCGAGCCAAAGATCTGATACATCTCGCCGACATCGATAATGAAAAGCACCGGCTTACCATTCACGCGGGCGTAGGCTGGATCCAACATGTAATGCACCCACTCGTTAACTGCGCTTCGCCATTGCGACGGCGACGCGTCAAACGGCGGGCTATCCACATATAAAATGGCGTACTGCATCCCGTGGCGATTCGGCAGCGCATGCGTGATTTCGATTGCTGAATTCAGATTGTCGCCGGGCTCATTGGTCCTGGCGTTGAAGTACCAGTCAAAGACAAAGAAATCAATTCCAAAATTATGTGCCGTTGCAAGCTGTTCCTCGACCGCGCATCGATTACTGTCCTGCCAACCCGAAAACGGTTGCCGGTTCTGGTAGGGACCGAGCGGCAGTCCCTGGAAGTGGAAGTTAGTAAGAGGACCGGACCAGCCATCAAAATAGTAAGCGCCGAGGCGTGCCCGGTTTTGACTTGACGCCCCCGATGGCGGTGGAATCACACAGGGGACAGTAAAGGTCAACGAGTTGGAAACACCGCCGCCGTCAGGATTCATAACTGACACCACATCATCTCCAGATTCGGAGAGGGCGTCTGCGGGAACCGCCGCCGTGATGAGTTTGCTGCTTACAAAGGTCGTCGGAAGATCACTGGCGTTCCACTGAACAATGGACCCGCGAACGAAGTGCGACCCCACCACGCTCAAAGTAAATGCGCCGCCCCCGCGCATGGCGCTGATGGGAGAGATGGCTTCAACAACCGGCGTGGTCTGCGCTTCTGCCGCAAACGTTGGGAAACCGCCGTTCGCTTGTCCGCGGACCAAAAGGTTCGTAAGGGATAGGAAAGCGAATACGGCGATGACTGGAAATCGAAGGCCCCCTGTGGCACAGAATCGCACATTGTCGACCATGGCAAGTCCCTTCCCCACGTTGCCTTATATCCTACGAGAAACTGCCAGCCGCTGTCTCACCGCGGTTGGAAATGCGCCGGAAGCGGCCTACAGGGGATTTTCGACATCTGTCCGTCTTTTCGGGTCAACAACGTGCCCCTGAGCTTGTCGAAGAGTTCGCGCCCGCCTTTTTGTGCGCTAGCTTGGGCGACCTGCCCTCCTTGGTCGAACCGCACTCCTGTAGGGCTCTCGGGATGGTTCGCCAACCGGTGAGAACTGGTCAAAATTGATCAGCTTCCTGACGAGTCATATTGCACAATTTGGGCCAGTGAAAAACGATCTCGGATTTTCCGCCCAGCGTAAATCGTCCAGCGAACTGGCGCACTGTGCACAAGCGGGAGATGAATCCGCTTTTGCGGATCTGTTCCATGCACACAAAACCAAAGTCTATAGGCTTTGTTTGAGAATGACGAGCAATACCGCGGAGGCAGAGGATCTGACTCAGGAGGCATTCCTGCAAGTATTCCGTAAACTTGCAATGTTTCGGGGCGATTCGGCCATTTCGACGTGGCTGTATCGCGTCGCATTCAATACTGTTCTTATGCATTTTCGGAAGAAGAGACTTCCACAGGTCTCATTCGACGAGCCCGTCACACGCGGACCAAGCGCACCAAAGCGGGAGCATGGCCGGATTGACGGCAGGCTCTCTTCTAGTGTCGATCGTATTGCCCTTGCCCGGGCAATCAAGGAATTAGCCCCAGGCTACCGAAAGATTTTCCTTCTCCATCAAGTGAAGGGATACGAGCACCATGAGATCGCTACTTTGCTTCGCTGCTCGGTAGGGAGCTCAAAATCCCAGCTTCACAAAGCAAAAATGAGAATGCGTCAGCTTCTCTCTTCGCAAAAGCCGTCCACTTCGAAAACGGTGCAGAAGGTGACACCAATATCTGACACCGGTATTCAAATCAAGACGATGGCAATGCGCCAGTCATTGTCGATGCCATCCCTGGGGAAGCGAGCGTAGAGCCGAGGCCCCCGCCTTTGGGCACCAACGTGGGCGACCCTGCGCCCGCTGCCCATCAACGCCAGTTTGCTTGATTCGGGCAGTTCTCCTGTAACGCCTTATTCCTCAAGGACCTGGAATGATTCAGCCGGAGAACTCGGCCAAATAGCTGCTAAGTCGCTGATTTACAAATATCTTAGAAGTAAGTCGTTATTTTTCAAAACACCTGGCGACAGTGAGCCGGTAAGTCTTTGATTCGCGAACACCGCAGGAGGGGGATCGACCAATATCGCGCCCCAACATTCCAAGTCCAGAATCCAATACTCCCAGGTCCTTCCTCCTCTGTTGTCGCCGCGCGCGCGAATCGGCGTAAATCTGCCAGCGCAGGTTAAACTGAAACCTCCCGATGGCGCTCGTACGAACAATCTGCATGATGATCGGTCTGGCGGCTTTAGCCTTGCCGATCGCCGCGACGAATCTCGCTGCGTCGGATTCGACAGCGATAGCATCGTCGCCAGTTCGTGCGCCCCTTTCCGCGGATCAGGTAGTGGACAACCTGGTGCGCAGGAATCAGGAGCGCGCAAAGGCTCTGCTGCATTCCGAGGCAACGCGCATATACCGCCTTGTTTACCGCGGATTTCCAGGTGATCGTGAAGGCGAAATGACCGTGGATGCCACTTACGACAGTCCGTCGTCGAAAGAGTTCAAGGTGGTTTCCCAGAGCGGCTCAAAGTTGATTCAGGATCGTGTGTTCAAGAAGCTTCTGGAAAGTGAGAAAGAGGCAACCGACCCGGCAATAAGCGCGGCAACGCTGCTGAATCGCGATAATTACGAGTTTGAGCTGGTGGGCTATGAGCCGTCGAAAACCGGCGGACAATATGTGCTGCAAGTCACTCCGAAACGCAAGAGTAAATATGTCTATCGCGGCAAGGTGTGGGTGGACGGGACCGATTTCGCCGTCACCCGAATAGAAGCGGAGCCGGCCCAGAATCCGTCGTTCTGGACGAAGAAGAGTGAGATTCACCACGAATACGAGAAGGTCCAAGCCTTCTGGTTGCCGGCGCGGAATGAGTCGATCAGCTACATCCGGCTCGGAGGACGCGCTACGCTAACGATCGAGTACAAGGACTATCGCGTCACCGACGCCCGCCAGACAAGCGCTCTGCCCGTGCAGCAAACGAAGAAGAGCAGCCAGTAATCACTCCCGAAGGCGATTTAATCCGGACCGACAAAGTTTCTTACTTGTTGGTGGCGGCGCGGCGCAAGCGATCTTGCACGGCATCCCACTCAGACGTGTTTGGAGGCAAGTCCACTGCGATCCAGTCGACGTTAGCTTCGTCGGCTTGGTGGAGTTTGTCGTAGAGCGCAGCAGCGTATTCGGCCGCTGCGGTTGGCATCTGGATGATCTTGATGTCCATGCGGTTCGGTGGACTGGCGTGCTGCAGGTAGATTCCTGTGCCCTGTTCGGGCAGCTTTCCATTTGAGACCAGTAATAAGGACGTGCGCGGACTGTAGTGGCGCGCGTGCATTCCGGGCGAAGGGTGCGCGCCGGCGGGGACTTCCTGCACGGACACTATAGGACCGATGATGGCTTCGAGTGCTGCGCGCGGGATTATGCCTGGCCGAAGGAGCGTGGGCTGCGGCTCAGCGAGCGAGAGAACAGTGGATTCGATTCCTACCTGGCAAGGGCCGCCGTCGAGGATGCAGTCGACCTCGTCGCCGAGGCTGCGGCGAACGTGGCCGGCAGTGGTGGGGGAAAGTTCGGTGAACCGGTTGGCGCTGGGAGCGGCTAAAGGAATGCGAGCCGCCCAAATGAGCGCTTGCGCGACCGGATGCGCGGGCATGCGCAAGGCGACAGTGGGAAGGCCGGCGGTGACAATGCCGGGCACAGCTGGCTGTTTCTTGACAATCAGCGTTAACGGGCCGGGCCAGAAGATGCGAGTCAGGCGTTCGGCGGCTTCGGGCCAATCGGCGGCCAGCAGATCGATCGTTTCCGTGGAGACTATATGCACGATCAGCGGGCTGGTGGGCGGTCGGCCCTTGACAGCATAGATTCGAGCTACGGCATCGCGGTCAAGGGCATTGGCGCCTAATCCGTAGACGGTTTCGGTGGGAAAGGCGACGAGGCGGCCCGCGCGGAGAAGTCGCGCGGCACGGTCGATCTCATCCGGAGTGGGCATTTGCGGCACAGATCATTTTAGATTGCAGAGGTCAGATTTCAGAATTGCAGAAGCAAAACCAAAACCAAAAACGAGAACCATAGAGGACACAGAGGGCACGGAGGAATGCGTTGCGGGTGTAGGGATTCTTTGACTGCGGTCGAGCTCCGCGTTGCGGAGCTCGGCCTTCGCTCAGAATGACAGGCTGTCAGAAATAAGGAAACACTCCTACTTCTTGTCCGGCTGATCAACCTGCAAGTTGTTCGTGACCTCAAACACGCCGTGGACAGTGTTGGCTTGAACCCCGGCGATCTGCTTATCCATTTGAGTGGCGACCGCGCCTTCCAGAGTCACGCGGCCATTCTTCACGATGATGTGAATCGGTGGCACAGCGCGAAGCTGGTACTGGCTCAGGGCTGTGTTGCTGTAGATGGCCCGGTAGGTGGCGCGGCGGATACGGTCATCGGTGATTGAGGCGGGCAGGACCTCGAGGTTGTTGACCACATTTGTGACGCCTTCAATTCTCTTGACGGCAGCTGCCGCGTCAGACTTGAGCGTGGGGCGCGACACCTGTCCGATCAGAGTTACGGTTCCATCGGGATCGACTTTGTAGGCGAGATTGTCGAAGACGCCATAGAAGGGGAGCATGACTAACTCGTGGCGGACTTCCTTGGTGATGCGGTCAATACTTTTTTGGTCGAGAGCCGCGCCACCCTGTGCGTATGCAGCGGCGGAGAGAATGAGCGACAAAGTCAGTGCCAGCGCTGAAACTCCGAAAAGGGACTTTTTCATAGTCAACTACCTCCTGGAGATTGGGGTTGAGAGTGCCGATTTTGATGCCGTTATTTAGACGCCGGAAGGGCTGTATAGGATTCCCCGGCGAGATGGAATGTGATGAGGTATCCGGGCGCGGACGAGAGTGTCCGCGCCACACAAGATTCAGGACGCCGCCGCACTTTACTGGGCTGCCTTAGGCTTGCGGCGCTCGCGGAAGCCTTCGATCAGCAGATAGAGCACGGGGATGAAGAACAGGTTCAGGATGGTGCTCATGATCATGCCGCCGAAGACGGTCGTGCCTACGGAGTGGCGGCCGTTTTCTCCGGCTCCAGTGGCAACCACCAGGGGAACGACGCCCATGATGAAGGCAAACGACGTCATGAGGATGGGGCGGAGACGGATACGGGCAGCTTCGACGGCTGCTTCGAGAATCGGCAAGCCGCGCTGGCGGAGTTGCTCGGCGAACTCAACGATCAGGATGGCGTTTTTGGAGGCTAGGCCGACGAGCATGACTAATCCGACCTGGCAGTAGACGTCATTCTGCTGGCCGCGGAGCCATTGCGCACCGAGCGCGCCAAGAAGAGCCATGGGGACGGCAAGAAGAATGATGAAGGGCAGAACGAAACTTTCATACTGCGCGGAGAGCGTCAAATAAACGACCAGCGTTCCCAAGCCAAACAGGAAGATCGTGGTTGATCCAGAAGCTAACTCCTCAAGCGAAATTCCAGACCATTCATACGTGTAGCCCTGGGGCAGGACTTTGGCGGAGAGCTGCTGCATGGCGTCGATGGCCTGGCCGGAGCTGAAGCCGGGAGCGGCGGAGCCGTCGATCTCAGAGGAGCGGAAGAGATTGTAGTGATTGATGACCTGAGGCGCGTTGCTCTGCGTCACGGTGACTAGATTCGCGAGCGGAATCATAGCTCCGGAGTCGGAGCGGACGTAATACTGGCCGATATCTTTCGGATTGGAACGGAACTGCTTGTCAGCCTGCACATAGACGCGGTAAGAACGGTTGTTGAAATCGAAATCGTTGACGTAGGACGAACCCATGTAGACGCCGAGCGTGTCGGTAATCTGGCTAAGCGAGACATGAAGGCTCTTGGCCTTTTCGCGGTCGACGGTGACGACATACTGCGGGTCGTTTGAGGTGTAGGTGCTGAACAGTCCGGTGAGATCTTTTTCCTTGCGCTCGCCGGCGGCCCGAATGAGGTCGTGGGTGGTCTTATCGAGGTCCTGCAAGGTGTGATTGCCCTGATCGAGGAGCTCGTATTGGAATCCTCCGAACTGGCCGAGACCCTGAATGGCGGGCGGCTCGAAGGGGATGACGATGGCTCCAGAGATACCGAAGAGCGGACCGCGCAGTCGTTTGATGATGGCCGCGGCAGTATGCTCCTCACCCTTACGTTTTGCATAGGGCTGGAGCGGCAAAAAGACGAGGCCGGCGTTGGGGGTTGCGCCTCCGAAGCTGAATCCGGCAATGGAGAAAGTGCCGCGAACCTCGGGAATGTTCTTTGTGATGGCGGAGACTTGCCGGCCGATGTCGCGAGTGTATTCGAGCGAAGCTCCGGTGGGAGCCTGGATAGCGACGATGAGATATCCCTGATCTTCGGCGGGAACAAAGCCCTGCGGAACGTGGCGGAAGACGAGGAAGGCAAGGCCGAGTCCGAGAACGAAGAGAATGAGCGCAACGGCTTCAAAGCGGAGAAACACGCGCAGGGCGTGAACATAGGCGTTGGTGACGGCGGCGAGGATGCGGTCGACCTGGCGGGAGAACCAATTTTTTGGGCCGTGGATGCGGCCGAGCAGCAGGGCTGCGAGCGCAGGCGACAGGGTGAGAGCGTTGAACGCGGAGATGGCGATGGAGAAGGCGATGGTCAACGCAAATTGGCGGAAGAGGATGCCGGTGCTACCGGGGAAAAAGGCGACGGGAACGAAAACGGCGATGAGAACGAGCGAAGTGGCGATGACGGCGCCGGTGACTTCTTTCATGGCGTCGACGGCCGCTTTGGTCGCGCTGGGCTCGCCCTCTTGCAAGTGGCGCTCGATATTTTCAATCACAACAATCACGTCGTCGACAACCAGCCCCGTCGCCAGAGTGATGCCGAAAAGCGTGAGCGTGTTGATGGAGAAGCCAAGGATCTTGACGAAAGTGAAGGTGCCGACGAGTGCAACTGGAGTGGCGATGAAATGAATAATCGTAGTCCGCCAGTCGCCGAGAAAAGTGAAGATCACCAGGATGACCAGCAGGATGGCAGAACCCACGGTGAAAACAACGTCGTGGATGGATTCGCTCACGGCATCGGTGGTGTCGAAGGCGATCTCATACTTCATTCCCGGCGGAAAGCGCTTGGCGAGGCGATCGAGTTCGGCGACGCATCGTTGATGGACGTCGAGCGCATTCGCGGTAGAGAGCTGGGTGACGGCGATACCCACGGCTTCGCGGCCGTTGTAGTCGAGATCGTTGGTATAGTCCTCGGCGCCAAGCTCGGCGTAGCCGACATCTTTCAGGTGAACAAGCGTGCCGTCGGAATTGCTCTTGAGGATGATGTCGTCGAATTGAGCGGGTTCGGAAAGACGGCCGACGGCGCGGACGCTCATCTGAAACTGCTGCCCTGGAATAGAGGGCTGGGCGCCAACTTGTCCAGCGGAGATTTCGACGTTCTGCTCCTGGAGGGCGTTGACAACGTCGTCGGCGGTAAGGGAGCGGCCAGCCATGCGAACGGGATCGAGCCAGAGTCGCATGGAGTATTTGCGCTCGCCGAAGATGATGACATCGGCTACGCCCGGAACGCGCTTCAAACTGTCGCGGACGTAAACATCGAGATAGTTGCTTATGAAGAGCGGGGTGTAGCGGCCAGCAGGATCGGAGTAGACGGCACCGCCGAAAACGAAGTTTTGCGAGGTCTTGGCGACGGTGATTCCGATTTGCTTAACGGCGGCGGGAAGACGGCCGGAAGCGGTGTTGACGCGGTTTTCGATGTCAACGGTAGCGAGGTCGGGATTGCGATTCAGATCGAACGTGGCGGTAATGGTGCTGACGCCGTCGTTGGTGCTGGATGAAGTAATGTACTTCATGCCCTCAGCGCCGTTGATTTGCTGTTCCAGAGGCGTGGTGACGGCGGACTCGACCGTCTGGGAACTTGCTCCGGTGTAAACCGCAGTGACTCCGACTTGCGGCGGCGCGAGGTCGGGAAACTGCGCGATGGGCAATGTGGGAATGCAGGCGGCGCCGGCGAGAATGATGAGCAGAGCGCAGACGGTGGAAAATACCGGGCGGTGAATAAAAAAATCGACCATAGAAGGACAGTTGCCAGTACTCAGTTGCCAGTTATCAGTTTTTCGCGGTTGCGGTTCCGCATTGTTGTGAGTTACTTGTTCCCACGCGTTTTCGTTGATTTAGCTGCTGCTGGTTTCTTGTGGGACTACCGGAATACCATCGATCAGAAATTGGGTTCCGGAGATGACGACTTTGTCCCCCGGCTTGAGTCCATTGAGCACAACATAATCGTTGGCGACGATTTGGCCGATCTGGAGCGGTTTTTGGTGGACAACGTATCCACCCTTTTGATCGGGCTCTGCCACGAAGGCGAAATAAAGGCCACCGATGCGCGAGACGGCGACGACAGGAACGACAGGCCTCTCTTCGGTGCCCCAGACGACGCGGGCGCGAATGAACTGTGCGGTCCGTAGTGCGTCATTCGAGTTTTGAATTTGCGCCTTCGCGAGCACGGTTTGGGTTGAGTTATCGACTTGCGGCGAAATGAAAGTAATGCGACTGGAAGCGAGCAGATTGCCTGAGCCATCGACGATTTGGACGGGCAGATTCATCTTAAGCTCGGCGGATTTTTCGATGGGGACATAGATGTACGCTTCGAGGCTGCCGGGACGATCCACGGTAGTAAGTTGCGTGGTGGTCACCACGCGATCGCCTACGCGGACCGGGACGTCTCCCACAATGCCGGCGCGCGGAGCAACGACTTTGTAGTAATGCAACTGCACTTGCTGCTCGCTGACCTGTGCGTCGAGAGAGTGAAGCTGCGATTCGGCGGCGTCCAGAGTGGCGCGGGCCTGGTCGAGTTCTTGTTTGCTGACTACGCCGGCGCTGGCGAGCCCGCTGACGCGCTCATAATTTTGCTTGGCCCAGGTGAGCTGGGCAAGTTGGGCGGCGCGGGCGTTTTCCTGCGTTTGCACGGTGGCCTGCTGCTTGGTGGGATCGATTTGCATGAGCGGCTGGCCGTTCGCGACGCGATCACCGGAATGGACGAAGATCTGCGTGATGATGCCTTCGACTTGCGGCATGACGACGGCGGAATCGCGGGACTTGAGAGTGGCGACATATTCGGTACTGTCGTCCACCTTCTGGAGTGCGGCGGTGTGGACTTTAACGGGCATGGCCTGCGGTGCTCCGGAGGCATTCGCGGCTTTGCCGTTGCTGCAAGAGGCGCAGAGCAGGAGCAGGACCAGAAGCGAAAAGACCTGTGCTGCCTGAAATCGCCGGGATCGTACGTCAACGATCCGGCGATCGAAATGAAAATTGTTACTCATGGGTTAAATACCTACTCAAATATTGGATCATGCATATAGATTCATCGCAATGGGGGCGGGCTGCGAAGAATTTTTTGAATACTGAATATTTTTGACACATGGAAGCTGGCGGGGAAACGTGAGGGCCGAGCGCAGGGCAGCCGGTGCACCGTCGTGGATGACAGGTTGGGGCTGAGTGCAGGCGCAACCGCAATCTATTCACTGGGTCTGCTAGATTGTTGGTCATGAAGGCGATTCGAAGTTTTGCCAGCGACAATAATGCGGGGGTTCATCCGGAGGCGCTTGCGGCAATCGGGCGCACCAACGAGGGACATACGGTCGGGTATGGAGACGATCGCTACACGGAGGCGGCGATCGGGAAATTCCGTGAGCATTTTGGCTCCGACGTTGCGGTCTTTTTTGTGTTCAATGGCACGGCGGCGAATGTGTTGAGCCTGCAGGCGCTCGCACGTCCTTATCAGGCGGTACTTTGTCCGGAGCTATCTCATATTTATACGGACGAATGTGGGGCGCCGGAAAAGCTGACCGGGTGCAAGTTGATTCCCCTGCCCGCGCCGGATGGGAGGCTAACGGTAGAAGCGGCGGCACAGGCTTATCACGGGATCGGGGACCAGCATCATGTGCAGCCAAAGGTGATTTCGATCACGCAATCGACCGAGATGGGCACGGTCTATAAGACAGGTGAGATTGAGGCGCTGGCGAGGTTTGCACATGAGCGGAAGATGTTTCTGCACATGGATGGAGCGCGAATTGCGAACGCGGTTGCCGCTCAGGGATTGACACTTCGGCAGGCGACGCGCGATCTGGGTGTGGATGTGCTTTCGTTTGGTGGGACGAAGAACGGGCTGATGGGAGTGGAAGCGGTAGCGTTTTTTCGTCCGGAGCTGGCGCAGGATTTTCTGTTTCTGCGCAAGCAGGGGATGCAATTGGCTTCGAAGATGCGTTTCATGGCGGCGCAGATGGAGGCGCTGCTGACTGATGACCTATGGAAGAGAAATGCGGAGCACGCGAACAGCATGGCTCGACTCCTGGAGCAACAGATACGCGGGATTGCGGGCGTAAGGATTGTGTATCCGGTAGAAGCGAATGGGGTGTTTGCGCAAATTCCGCACGCGGCTATCGAAAAAATTCAAGAGCGCTACTTCTTTTATGTGTGGAGCGAAGAGGAATCAGTTGTGAGGTGGATGTGTTCGTTTGACACCACGGAGGAAGATGTACGGCAATTTGCGAAATATGTGCGGGAGGTTGTGGAAGGGATTCGGAGCTAGGCGGCGTCCTAAGAACATTCCAGTAGGTTCGGCACTTTTTCGTGTATAAGACATTCTCCGAACGCCGACACTGGCAGCGGCGCAGCTCCTGTGAATCGTTGGCGGGCTGCACTCTTGCCAAACAGCAGACAAGACGCCGGCGCTACGGTCGTAAGCCCGGCTCGACTGACAGAAATCGGGATGTCCCCACGTTACTTTTTCTTGGCGGCCCTTACCTTGGCCCAGCGCGCCTTTTGAGCGGCGGCGATGCGCTTACGGCCTTCCGCCGAGATCTTATGCTTCCTGGTAACCGTCGCCGGCCCCGACGAGCGAACAGAAGATCCTGAACGGTAGACCTTGCCGAAAGCGTTGAGGGCGGCGGTAACGCGACGAAGTTCGTGTTCTAACCGGGTGCGTTCCTCTTGAAGTTGGGAAACAACGGAGCTCACTAACGTTCTTGCCATTGCTCTATTTTAGCACTATGCGGATAACAAGGGATGGTCTCGCAGGATTGGTCTAAAGACTACTAATTCTTGGGGTAACGCAGAAGAGTATGGTTCGAGCAAAAATCAGAGATCCCTACAGAGGATGCGTAGGAGCAGGGAGCGACGTACCAATCCAATCCCCTACCAATCGAGTTGGGAGGGGTTGTCGGGGTTGTCGGTACGGCGAACCTGATTGCTCTTACGATGCACGATGAAAAGCATGCCAACGGATGCAAATGTGGGAGGAAGGACAAGGACCAGAATTCCGCTGCGCAAGGCCTCGATCATTCTTGCTCCCGCGGATGCGGCCTGGGTGTAACAAAGCGCGCAGCTTTGTGAGAATGCCGGCAGAGCGACGAGGAGGAGAATGAGCAAGGCAAAAAAGCGTCCGGCGATACTGAGCGAATTCCTCATGGCATTCTCCTTATACTCTCTTACTTAGCCCAAGGCGCGCCATGCGCTATGCGGAAGCTGTCGGTCCAACCATATTGCATCGCCAGCAACGCAAAGACCGCGAAGATAACAACAAACCACAACAAGCCGCGATTCTCGGAAAGATGCATGAAGAACAAAAGGCCGAGAGCGGCCTCGATGCAGGCCACGATCAGCATCCAGGTAAACATCGTGGACGCATCCACGTTCTGGTAAGCGATAACGAACTGGATGGCGGCGAGCGCTAGGATACACACATAAACGATGACATCTCTTCCAAATCCAGCTTTCGCGTCGGCGTTTGTCATTCGATTGGCTCCTACCAACTTATTGGGCTCAGTGCGACAAGTTCAACAAATAAACCAAGGGGACTACGAACATCCAAACCAGATCGACGAAGTGCCAGTAAAGGCCAAGGATCTCGATGTCGTCGGCGTTGTAACGGCCGCCTTTATAGCGGAAACCGACTGCGAAGAGGGCGATGACGCCGCCGGTAACGTGAGTAAGGTGCAGCCCAGTTATACTGAAAAAGGATGCGCCAAACAAGGGAGAGCCCCACGGGTTCTTGAGGAGGGTCATGCCTTCGTCGATCAGCGCAAACCACTCGCGAATATGGAGGAAGGCGAAGACGATGCCCAAGGCGGCGGTGATAAGAGTCCAGCGGAGCGCGCCGTCTTTGTCTCCCGCTTTAGCCGAGCGAACGCCGAAGAGCATGGTCAGGCTGCTGGTGACGAGGATGAAAGTCATCAGGGCGACGTTGGTAATGCTGTGAAAGGGACGCGGCCAATTCGGAGTAGCATTGCGGGTGAAACCGTAAGCTACGAGACAGGCGGCAAAGGTCGCGGTATCGGCGATGATGAAGAGCCACATCGCCATTTTTTTTGCAGGGACCGAAAACGCCGGCTTCTCCATCAGACCTGGGGAGTGTGCTCCCATGGTGATTTCGACTTGGCTCACGGTGCCTCCTAAGGATAGTTTGCCTAAATTTTTGCCCACAGCACCAACAACAGATAGATCCAAAGCACTCCCATAAAATGCCAATAGCGCGAGGTTGCAACCAATGTGCTCTTCCTCAAGGCCGAATGATTGAGCTTGAAGATGACACGGACCAATCCACCCAAACCACCTAGAACGTGGATGGCGTGCGCTGCTGTCAGCACATAGAAGAATGAACTGTTGGGATTGGTGGCCAGATAGAAACCTTGGGACCGCAATTGCAGCCACGCGACATACTGCCCAACCACAAAAAGCAGCCCAAGGCCCAAGGTGGCATACAGCCAACGACCGGGATGAGCCGCCGATTTCGCAATGGAGCCCATGAAAGCACCGGCCTCACGGCGTCCCAGTTCGAGCGTGACGCTGCTGGCGATTAGCACGATCGTATTCAGGTAGAGAACGGGCGGTAAAGCCAGATGCTCCCAATCCAACGCGGATCCCCGGCGAACGATGAGCGCGCTGGTGAACGCCAGGAACGTCATGGTGATGGAGAAGAGCAGGACCCAGATGGCGGTCGAGGTTGGCGGCGGAGAAAAGTCTGTCAGAGCCAGCTGGGAATCGGCGGGCGGGGTGCTTCCTCCGCCACCTCCGTTGCCGGCAGTTGGCTTACGCTCCTCTATGCTTGGCGGTTGAATCGTAGTTGCCATGATGCTCACTTCTTCCTGATTACGCTTTGATTCTGTCGATCTTCGTTGCAGTCCGTTCTTAGGGAACCTCTGAGCAACCATGAATTTTGAAGGCGGCAGGAATTTCAGAACTGCGCAGGCCGGGAATTTCCTCTGTATTGCTTGCGGCCTTACCGGAACCCGCTATTTACGCGAGGTTTAGAGA
>JBAVYO010000157.1:0-2388 GCA_049698855.1 Terriglobales bacterium | reverse complement strand
CAGGGATACGGTCCGCAACTCCGGACACTATGCGGTCGTTTTTCTCGACAACACGGAGATGATCGCTACATTCGCCATAGGTTCGGGCAATTCATTGCGCATCAACTCCGCCGTGCTGGACGCGATAGGGGATACTTGCGAGATGGCGGTCCAGCCTCTGTACTACGGTGCACTCTTTAGCAATGACGCGGGCGATTTCAAAAAGCGCGTGGCTTCCTCGCTGGCGCGATTAAAGTCGTCAAAGCCAGCGGCTCCGGCGAAACCCGATGGTGGCGTCAAGTAGCCGAATTACTTTCTGATTACGAATCTCAAATACTCATGCCCGTTCCCGTCTGGCTTAAGGTTCTGAACGCTGAAGTGGTCGCGTGCACGCTCTGCCCGCGGCTGGTGGCTTATCGCGAGCAGATCGCGCGCGAGAAGCGGCGGGCTTATAGGGATTGGGAATATTGGGGAAAGCCGGTGCCAGGATTCGGCGATCCTGCGGCACGTGTGCTGGTGCTGGGATTGGCGCCGGGGGCGCATGGGTCGAATCGAACGGGGCGTCCGTTTACGGGGGACGCTTCGGGGAACTTTATGTATCCGGTGCTGTATGAGATTGGGTTTGCCAATCAGCCGACGGCGACGCGGCGGGATGATGGGCTGGTATTGACCGACCTTTATATAACGGCGGCGGCGCGGTGCGCTCCTCCGGATAACAAGCCGCTGCCGAGTGAGTTGGCGAATTGCGCTCCTTATTTGGAGCGTGAGTTGGAGGGACTGAAGAAGCTGCGGGTGATCGTGGCGCTGGGGCGGATCGGATTTGAGAGCTATCTGAATTATCTGAAGCGGCGGAAAGTGATCGCGGGGAAGCGGGAGTATGAGTTCCGGCACGGCGCGGAATATACGATGCCGGACGGAAGAGTGCTGTTGGCGTCTTATCATCCGTCGAATCAGAATACGCAGACGGGGAAGCTGACGCGGGCGATGTTTTTGACGATCTTTATTAGAGCGCGCGAACTGGCTGATCTCGTCTAGGAGAGCTGGTCCAGAGGGTCCAGTCCGCGCGTTCATCCCGATTTTAGTTCGCCTTGGTCGCAGTTACATCGAGTTGGAACCGCCGCTTGCTGGCCGGATCGTCCATGCTGCTGACCATGGTTGGAGTGCCGGGACGGATCAAGGAGCGGACATCGGATTTCATCTGAGCGATGACAGGACCCGGCGGGACTGGTGCGCCGTGCGCATCCGCGCCTTCGATTTCGCTGGAATCGATGACCGCATTAAGTTCCAGATACCCACCTCGCTCCACTACACGGCAGTCAATGCTTACTCCTATGTCGATGTACTGAAACTGAGTGTTTTTTTCGTCACTCGCCGTCGCCACGGGGTATCTCGCGCCCGAGCGCAGCTTGTTCATTTCGTCCTCGCGCGCGGTGACCGTGTAGTTTCGAGTGTTGACCTTCTTGCCATCGACGAATTCGCTGAGGGCGAAATCCAGCCGGTATACGTTGAGAGGCTTCTTGACCGCAGTGTTTCCGTTCTGGGCCGCAGCGTCCGGGCTTTCGGTTTTCTTGTCACCCTGTGCTGCCGCAACCTGTGAGGCGAGGGCCAGCATTACAAGCATACCAAGCAAGGCAATTCGTCTTACGATTGTCATGATCTTCTCCTTTTATTAGTTCGTTTGACTTTCCGAAATTTCAATATCAGGAATCTCGAGGGGGCGAATCTCAAGGCTATCGATGCTCAGGTCAACCTCCGAGGGGGTTGCAGTGGCTTTGAGCAATGCTTCCTTGTCGGATTGCTCATTCAGGTACCGAACCAGCGACCACTCCTCTTGAGACAAATGATGCGTGGAAGGGAACTGTTCTAACTTCGGCGGCGCGGCCTGCTGCATGGTATTTGCAGGAATGCCGCGATTTGCCTTGTGCTGTGCGACGGTTAAGGGACGGTTGTTGCTTGTATGGTTCACGGATGTCCGCTTTGCCAAAACGCTCGCGTCGAGATTCTGCTGGTTGTCAGCGCGGCTTTCTGTTGCTGCTGGCGCGACGACCTTTGCGGCCGGAGTTTCGCGGAATTGCATTGACTCCGTGTGCGCGTGCCAGAGCAGAGCGATCGCTAGAATTGCGGCCGTGGTAAAAGCCAAGGCGCCCCACCAGTGCAGCTTTCGGGTCGGCTCTCGCCGGGCTTCGGCAAGACGAGCAAGCACGCGCCCTTCGAGGCCGTCTCGCGGATCAACTTTCGAATACTGGGAAAGCGCATCATCGAGCCAGCGGTCGATTTCCTGTTCGCGGGATTTGTCAGGCGTCTTCATACGGTCGTCCATATTTGGGTCATCCATGTTCATTTGCGATCTCCGGGCGTCGTCAGCCGCTCGCGCAGAATTTGCCGGGCGCGAAATGCCCGCGAGCGGAC
>JBAVYO010000156.1:0-5792 GCA_049698855.1 Terriglobales bacterium | reverse complement strand
GCATCGGCCTTGCGATGTCCGTGGCTCACGATCGTATCGGTGCCTCCCGTCGATTCGATCAATATGTCGGACCACAACACTCCCGTCGAAATCTTGACGGATGCAACCTGGGAAATCGAAATACTCTCCTCGGTGCTGCCAAACAAACGCCGCTTCACGCGGCTGACACGCAGAGGATGGACTACAATTCGGGCCGGAAACCAGAAATTACCCCTGGTCCAGCGGCTCGCAACAAAAGTCTGTTCTTCCGGATTCGTATTGGCCATAACTGAGGCGATTGTCCGTCGCGACCTGCGACCTGAGACCTGTGACCTGCCTTTCTACACCCATTCGAGAGCGCCCTTCTTCCAAATCCAGATGTAGCCGACGATCAGGATGCCGAGAAATATCAGCATTTCAACAAGCCCATACACGCCCAGCGATTTGAACTTCACGGCCCACGGGAACAGGAATACCGTCTCCACATCGAACACCACAAACAGGATCGCGATGATGTAATAGCGGACGGTGTAGCGCCCGCGGGCATTGTCGTAAGGATCGATGCCGCACTCGTACGGCATGAGCTTGGTGCGGTTCGGGCTTTGGGTCCGTATGATGCGCGCGATGACGAGCGTGAGCGGAATCAGGATTCCGACCACGGCAATAAACAAAAAAGCAGGGACATAGTTCTGCGGCATGAGTCCTCTTTACGCGATGACACAATAATGTCGAATACTACAGCCGAATGCCGCAGCCTTCAAGCACGCGTACACGCGCGCGACTACTTCCTGTTGGAATATTCCTCGTCACATCGAAAATTCTGAGGCGCAGGGAGTAGCCGCATACCGTGCTCTTCTGAGCCGCGCACAGTCAGAGTCTGGGAGCGGCGGCGCGGCTGCCCAACCGTTTCGCCACGGCGCAGTACAACTCGACCGCGTCCAGTAGTTGCGTCTTTTCAACGAACTCGCCATCCGTGTGCGCCACATGAATCGATCCCGGCCCAAGCAGCAGGGGCTCACCCCAATTGCTGAGCGACGGGATGTCGGTGGTAAACGCGGCGACCATGGTCGGCAACCCATCGAGCGTGCGCAGGCGCATAAATGGAGCCTCGCGCGCGAATTCGACCTCGGCCAAGTCCCCGACCGTCTCGACAATCTGGCGGCGCAGTTCATCCGACGGCCCAACCAGCCTGTAAAAAAGCTCCGCGCGCGCGAAGTCGGGAATCACGTTGCGCGCCCGGCCCCCTTGAATTGTGCCCACGTTTCTGGTGCATGGGCCCACTCCCGGAGTCTGCGGCAGCCGCATTGCTTGCAGCCGATGCAGCGCCTCGACCAGCTTATCGATCGCCGATTCACCCAACTCCGGATAAGCCGAGTGCGCCATTCTTCCGCGGGCGGTCAGCAGCGCATGCAACGATCCCTTGGTGGCCAGCGCCAAGCGGTTGTCGGTCGGCTCGCCGTTAATCATGAAGCGGGAACCGATGGGGTACAGATTCGCGGCCTGCGCCCCAATCGAGTTGCATTCCTCATCCACCAGAAAAAGCAGTCCTACGAAAACGCCCGCCCCGCGCAGCTTTTCGGCGGCCGCAATCTGCGCCGCAATAATACCCTTCGCATCGCACGACCCGCGCCCGTAAATTCGTGTTCCATCGTCGAACGAAGGCTTGAACGGCGGCACGGTATCCATGTGCGTGGAGAAAACTATCTCGGGGTGCGGTTGACCCGGCCAGGTCGCCAATATATTGTGGCGCTCGCCATCCACAGGCATTTTGCGCGCCTCGAATCCGCGCCGAAGCAGCTCGCCGCAAAGAAACTCACCGACCGCTCCTTCGTGTGGAGTCGTAGAGTCGATATCCACCAGCCGCTGCGTCAGCGTGAAGAGATCCAGGTTAGGGGAGCCCATGCCGGAAAGCGTATCAGTCGCCGGTCGCGGGTTGCTAGTGGTTTACCGTCATTCGTCATTCGTCGTTCGTCGTTGGACGTTATCCGTCGTTGGCCGTTGGTCCTTCGCGGATTTCGGGCTGATAAGATTTCTATGCCACGCGAATGGCGAACAGCTGGTAGCAAGGACGAACGGCTTCCGCATACTGAATAACTGAATGCCAACGACTGGCGACAAACGACCAACGACGAACAACGACTAACGACCGACGACCACACCATGCCCGCTGACAGCGCCACCATCCGTTCCCTCTTTCTCGCCGGCCCCGCCGGGCGTCTCGAAGCCTTGCTCAACGCCGGTTCTGCCACTGCCACTCATGCCGCCATCGTCTGCCATCCGCATCCTCTATACGGCGGAACAATGCACAATAAAGTCGTTTTCCACGCCATGAAAGCCCTGAACAGTTTCGGATTCCCCGTCCTGCGCTTCAACTTTCGCGGCACGGGATTAAGTGAAGGCGAGCACGCCCACGGCGTCGGCGAGGTCGAAGACGTTCGCACCGCTCTCGACTGGCTGGAACACGAATTCACTTTGCCCATCGTCTTCGCCGGATTTTCTTTCGGAGCCGCAGTCGGCGTGCGCGCCGCCTGCCCCGACGATCGTGTCATCGCCTTGATCGCGCTTGGCCTGCCCGCGATGCCCGTGCCGAATGATTCCGGCGAAGCACGCACGTACGATTTCGAGTGCCTGCGCACTTGCTCCAAGCCGAAACTCTTCGTCAGTGGAGCGCGCGATCAGTTCGCCCCGCCCGGAAGTCTAGAAGCTCTGGTCGGCACTTTCGCCGAGCCGAAGAAGCTGGTCCGCATCGAAGCCGGTGATCATTTTTTTGAAGGGCGTCTGCGCGAGATGCGGGACGCAATTGAGTCATGGTTGAAGGAAAACAGCTTCCAGCGATCGAGTAATAGCTAATATTGGGCGGCGATTCGGAAATGCATTGGAATCGGGTGGAAAGGCACGAACTTTTCACTAAGGCCATTCGTATAGTCGAATGTCTATCGGAGTAGCGCGGGCTGTCGGCAAGTAAGCCGGCCCACGCCCTGGAGAAAAATATGGCCAAACTCGCGTGGCTGCATTGCGTGACGGTAGTTGGATTCCTGGCGCTTTTGCTGCCAAATTCGGCGCACGGTCAAACTCCCCTCGATCCATCTCTCGAACAGGCGATTGCAAATGACAAGAAGACGTCCGGCGAGGCACAAAAATATACCTATACCGAACTCAAGAAAGATCTCACTTTCGATTCGAAGGGCCGCGTGAAGGAGGATTCCAGTGACACCTTCGAGATCATTTTCCTGGAGGGAGCGCCCTACCAGAAGCACACGCTGCACAACGGAAAACCCCTGCCCGAGAAAGAACAAAAGTCCGAAGACAAGAAACTAGCCGATGTCGCCAAAGCCCGTCGTGAGAACCCCGAGAAAGACAAGCTGCTCAGTGGGCAGTTTCACCTCAAGCTGCCCGTGGACCAAATCCCGGCGCGCTTCGACGTGACCGCCGCAGGCTCCGATGAGATCGACGGCAAAAAAACGCTTGTCTTCAACGCCGTGCCCCGCCCCGGCGCCGGAGGTATGAAAGAGATCAGCCATGATGGCTTGGCATGGGAAATGAAGCTGTGGGTCGACGAGCAGGACAAAGTATTCTCCAAAATCGATGCCAAAGTCATCGCCGATGGGATGCGTTATGAAAATGGCTTAGTGGTCGAATTTAACTGGCAAAAAGTGAACGGCGAGGCCTGGCTCCCCGTGCGCTATTGGATCAAAGGGAAGGTTCGTTACATGATGATGAACGTGCCCGTTGAAACCGAGCAGAGCTACTCGGACTATAAGAAGTTTCACGCCGATACCAAGATCGTCGCGCAGTGAAACCCAGCGGCCTTCTTTATAATCTTTCACTATGCCGGAGATTGCCCCGGACCGCTCACACCAGGTCGCGCACATGCGCGAAACAGCCCGCGATATTTTTTCCGCCGCGCTCAAGAACGCCTCCATCGAAAGCGCGTTCGCTCGGCATATTCACTGCGACCGCGGCGTGCTGCGTATTTGCGACGATCTCTACGACCTCAACTCCTACAACCGCGTTTTTGTGGTCTCCATCGGCAAAGCCGCGCACACCATGACTGCGGCGCTTGAAGCGCAAGTTGGCAGCCGCCTCGAAGGCATCGTGGCGGCGCCCGTCGATCCTGCCAACCAACTCCACGGTTTTCGCTATTTTCGTGGAGGGCATCCCACACCCACGGCCGAATCCATCCGTGCCGGAGAAGCCATACTTAAATCACTTAATGTGCTCGATGCCAACTCGCTGGTGATTTTTCTTCTTTCCGGCGGCGGCTCTTCCATCGTCGAAAAGCCCATCGTTACTTTGAAAGACGCCGAAATTTCTCTCGACGATCTCATCGCTACCTACCGCGCCCTTGTCCACTCCGGCGCTCCGATTGCCGAGATCAATGCCATCCGCAAACATCTGTCCGCCGTGAAAGGCGGACGCCTGGCGCAAGCCGCCTACCCTGCGCAGCAGGTTTCCATCCTGGTTTCAGATGTACCCGATTCCACACCCGACGCGCTGGCATCCGGTCCAACTATGCCCGATTCCACTTCGATCCAAGACTGCGAGCGCATCGCCGCCCATTACCACCTGCTCGAGCAATTTCCGCCGTCCGTTAGCGAACTCTTCCATCAGGACGGCCGTCAGCACGCTCTTGAGGAGACGCCCAAGTCCGACGATCCCGCCTTCACTCGCGCGCGCTGGTGGACGGTTCTTTCCAACAAAATCGCTTTAGAAGAAGCCGCTATTGCCGCCACCCGCGCTGGCTTCGCCGTGGAAATCGATAACTCCTGCGACGACTGGGATTACGAAAAAGCCGCCGATTACTTGCTCGGCCGCCTGCGTGGATTGCGCAGCAAGGTCTCCCGCGTCTGTCTACTCTCCGGAGGCGAGGTGACCGTCACCGTACGCAACGGCGGCGTCGGAGGACGCAATCAGCAATTCGCGCTCGCTTGCGCGGAAAAAATTTCGGGAGAGGATATCACCGTGCTTAGCGCCGGCACCGATGGCATCGACGGCAATAGCCCGGCGGCCGGAGCCGTCGCCGATGGCACCACCCTGTCTCGCAGCGCCAACCAAGCGGGCAACGCCGACGACGCGCGCAAGTCGCTCGCCGGTTTCAATGCCTTCCCGTTCTTCCACTCCTTAGACGATGCTATCCTCACCGGGCCCACGGGCAACAATCTGCGCGATCTGCGCATTCTGCTGGCCTACTGATTCCTGTATATTTTTGCCGTCCACGATTTCCGATTTTCCATATACCAAATTCCGAAGGAACATGGCCTGTAGGAACTCGTAAATTCTTGTAAATACACCTTAGTTAGCAGCCTTCGGCCCTCATGGTGCATCCAACGTAGGAGCCACAACACTACTTGGAGGTCTTTCGCTTGAAACGCAACATTCGAAGTGTCCTGCTTTTGTCGTTAGCCTGCGCCGCCTTGGCCGCCCTTCCAACTCTCGCCCAGGCTCAAAAAATCGATGTCGCATTTGGCATTAGCACGATCGATGCGCCCGGCCCTAGCGCCGCTGGCACCAATGGCAACCATGTCGCACAGTCCCTTACTGGAGGCGCCTATCCTGGCTTTAGCGGCGACGTGCTCTTCTGGCACAACCTCGGGTTCGGCGCTGAAGTGTTCTGGAGAGGCTCGCAGAGCGAAAATTTCCAAGAGTCAGGGCTCAACTTTCGCCCCGTGTTCTATAACTTCAATGCCGTTTACTCGGCCAAGCTCGCCCCCCACATTGCCGCGGAACTAGTGGGCGGGATTGGAGCGTTGGACACCCATATCTTGGGTTGTAATCCCGTCACGCCCACCCTGTGCACCGGTAGCGTCCTGTAT
>JBAVYO010000155.1:0-16736 GCA_049698855.1 Terriglobales bacterium | reverse complement strand
GGCAACGGGAGAACAGCAGCGCGCGGGCGCTCTGGCGCGGGTGGAGACACGTCCGGCTCTTCTTTACGCCAGGCTTTTCTCGAGGCTGGGCGATTACGCGAAGGGAGTGGAGTACATTCTCTGGTCGATTGCGTTCGTGTTTGCCGCGATTGAAATGCTGGCGCTGTGGATCGGAACGAAGCTAACGCGCAGCATCACGTCGTCAGTGGCCGATCTTTACGATGCGACCATGCACGTGAACCGCGGCGATTTCAGCCATCGCATTGCGGTGAAATCGGACGACCAGCTTGCGGCGCTGGCGAATTCTTTCAACTCGATGACGGCTTCGATCGAGCGACTGGTGCTGGAGCAGAAAGAAAAGCAGCGCATGGAGAACGAGCTGACGATCGCGCAGGAAGTGCAGGCGCAGCTTTATCCGAAGGAAATTTCGCAGCTGGAATCGCTGGAAGTACACGGGTTCTGCCGTCCCGCGCGAACGGTGAGCGGCGACTATTACGACTTTCTGAAGCTCGATTCCGAGAAGATGATCCTGGCGGTAGGCGACATCAGTGGGAAAGGCATTTCGGCGGCGCTGCTGATGGCGACCATTCATTCCGCGGTGCGCGCGTACTGCATAGAGGGCACGCCGCTGCGGGAGGCAGCCGCGATGGGCGCGCCGTTTGGGCACGGGACGGCGCTAGCCAACGAACTCTCGAGCGCGGAAGTTTCACCGGCGCCATTGCTGAGCCTTCTGAATCATCACGTCTACCAAAGCACGCCGGACGCTAAATATGCCACGTTGTTTCTTGGCGTCTATGACGGCGCGACACGGCGGCTCACGTATTCGAATGGCGGGCATCTTCCGCCCATTCTGATTTCCGGCGATGGAAGCTCGCAGCTTTTAGATTGCGGCGGTACGGTGGTAGGACTGCTCGACAATATGCACTTTCCGGAAGCGACCGTGCAGTTGCAGCGCGGGGATTTGTTGGTTGCGTATACCGATGGCGTGACCGAGCCGGAGAGCGATTATGGCGAATTCGGCGAGGAGCGGCTGATTCAGATCGCGCGGGAGAATCGTCATTTGCCTCTGGAACGGATTACCGAGCTAGTAAGCGGCGCGCTCGATGAATGGATTGGGGATCAGGAACAGCCGGACGATGTGACGCTGGTGCTGGCGCGGGCGCGGTGAGGGAAGTTCTCGGTTCTCAGTTTCCCAGTTCTCAGTAGTGGCCCTCAGGTTTGTCCCGCAGTGATGCCGCAAGTTTTGGGTGTGGATAGGAGTTCCTCAACTCCGCGCCTCCGATTGGAAGACAGAAAGTGCAGGACCGGCGCAAGTCGGGTAAGGAGTGTCATTGTCAGCTCTCTATTGTCATTCGTGCGAGATACCGATGCGCGCCCTCGGCGGGCATGGTGGGAGTTGCAGTGAAACGTGCGGATTCCGTATGCCTTCAGCGGTTGAGGTTACGAATTCCGGAACTTGATGCTGCGGCCCGCCCCTTCGCCTCGATCACACCGTTTTGAGCGGGGAAGGACGAAGACGTGAAAACCCGCGCGGATACTAGGCAAGTCTTGTTACGAAATCCGAACAAGATAGTTGAAAAGGCCTGTGAGAACTTGATATAAGCATGCACACGGGCGTTTGGCTGCCCCTTGCCCGTTGGTCAGTTTCGTCAAGCGAACGAAATCGAGACAATGACTGGTTTGAATGAATGACGTGTGGAAGAATGCTTTGTTCCTCAGGGGCGAAAGCGCGCGACTGTCGGGCTGCGAGCGGCACGGAAGAAGCAACGCCTTTGCAAAGCATTTTGTGAGATGAGTTCTGGAAATTCCGCTGTAATCCGGTGACGATTGACGAGACCGTCGCTGCTGGATAGAACCGGGCCAGCTCTTCGTTAGGAGTACATTATGCTGACGGCAGGCATCGATTTACGCAAAATTCGCGAGCGACTGGGTCTCACGATGAGGGATGTTGAGAACGCCAGCATGGTGATCGCGCAGCGGCGCGGCAGCGATGAATACCTGGTTCCACCAAGCCGGCTGTCCGACATCGAAACCAAAGGCGTGATTCCAAGTGTTTTCCGGTTTTACTCGCTGGCGGCGATTTATCGGAAACCGGTGCGCTTTCTGCTGCAGTTTTATGGCATTGACCTGGATGAAATCAACTTCGAATGGACATCGGCGCAACCGGCCCGCTCCCACATTGTGACCATGGAGAACGACCGGGCCGCTGCTAACGTGCCCATCAAAATGGATCCTGGATTCGATCTGAACGAAACGTCGGACTTGGGACGAATGGTACAGCAATGGGGCCTTGTCCCGCTGACGCTGCTGAGCGGACTGGCAACGCAGGACTATACCTACGCATATATCGGCAATGAAGATTACACGATGCATCCGATTCTGCCGCCGGGGTCGTTTATCCAGGTGGATGAATCGAGACGGCGGGTAGCGGAACGGCACTGGCGGTCGGAATACGAGCGGCCGATTTATTTTGTGGAGACGCGGGACGGTTTCACGTGCTGCTGGTGCTCGCTCCGGCCGAATGCACTGGTGCTGCAAGGGCATCCATTGTCGCCGGTGCCAGTGCGGATACTCAGGCATCCGCAGGAGGCGGAAGTAATCGGCCAGGTGGTGGGGGTTGCGATGCGGATCGGGAACCAGAATGGGTGCGAGCCTCCAGCATCGAGAGAGTCTTCAGAATCGAGATCAAGTGCAGTTCTGACACCTTCGGGCAACCCGAAGGCAACAACCGGGGCAGGCCTGACATCAGTTTTGACACGTAAAAAGCTGGGCTAGACCCGTCGGCGCCGCTGGTTTGGGCCAAATCCTCCCGCAACAATTGCAAGCGAGTCCGCAGGATCGTTTCGATCAGCGCGTGATGAACTTGCGCGAACGCGTCCTGCGCAATAGCGGCTCCGTGCGTGCGCTCAAATCCCCAGTGCTGGTAACTGCCATCGGGGGAACGCCGGTCGGCGAGATACGTCAGCTTTCCCCAGATCCCCTCAATCTTGCCTAAGGTTCGATCTCGCAGATCGTCGTAAGCCGATTTCACGGTTAATCACTCACTTTTTTTAAATTCGCTACGTTTTTCGAAAAACTGGCGGCTGCAAGTCTGTTGGCCGCAGGTCCCACCTCCGGCCAGAAACTGCGTTCACCGAGTCTCACTTTGACGTTGAAAGGATACCCTGTGAACACACTCAAAACCAAGATAATGCTGCTGTTGCTGGTCCTTGGAGCCCTAACCGTTATGCCACTTCAACTGCGTGCCGACGGAAATCCGGGCCCCGTCTGCGGTAACCAAGTCTGCATTCCCTCTAACTAGGGGATGTACTTGACCCTTGAGAGCTACCGCACGGCAATGTTACAGTTTGCTGGGCGGTAGCACTCAAGCTCATGAACTTCGCACACTTTACTTTGATGTACCTTTGGGTAGCGCCGCACGTGCTGCTGGTGGCCGTTGCACTTTTGATGTGGTTCAGAAAGCTCCATCGAGAATTCCCCATCTTCTTCTCCTACCTTCTCTTTGAAATCCTGCTGTTCGGCGTTCTTTTTACAATGTATTTTCTGGGGATACGGGATCTGAGATATGTAAGAGCCGATATGGCCGGACAAATGGGCAGCATTGCTTTTCGTTTCGCCATTCTCCAGGAACTGTTTGAGGCGCCTTTGGCAAACAACATGCCGTTGCGGCGCGCGCTGGCAAGAACGCTGAACTGGACTGCGATATCGTTGGTGGTGTTGTCCGCGGGGTTCATCGGATCGATTTACTACAGCATCCTGAATCCACGGATATTTCCGCAGTATGTAATTATCGAGGCATTGAATACCGCACAGTGTGGGCTTCTGATGCTGGTGTTCTACTGGCACGGTTTTCTGGGGCTCAGGATGTCGCCATTTGTATTTGGAATCGCTCTCGGAATGGGGATGGTTGCGGGTTTCGAGCCGATAAGACAGGCATTGAACGACGCCGTCGGCAATCAACACTTCCGGGCTGTGGCTATCGCACAAATGGTTATTTATCACGTTGTTGTCATCCTTTGGCTCTACTATGCCCAGGTTCGGGAGAAGGGTACAGATGACTCTAAGATTGCCGTGCCGCAATTGTTGAAAGAGGCGGCTGAACTTAGGAGGATAACTTCGTTATGATCCCTCTCATTATTTTGGCATTGGCCGCGTTCTTATTTCTCCTGTTCCTGTTATTCCAAGTCTGGTCGCGTTATTCTTATCCTGGCGAAGGGACGCCGGGACCACAACTTACTACCATCGATTTAGATGCCTTCGAAAATTTAACCGATCCCGAAGAAGAAGGATATTTAAGGCTGCAACTCTCTCCAGCGGCATTCCGGAAGGCGCAGCGGCTGCGTATCCGCGCGGCGAAACTCTACGTGGCGACGTTATCGAGAAACGCCGGCATGATGGTGGCGGTGGGGCAATCGGTGCGTCGTCATCCGGAAGCAGAGATCGCGGCGTCGGGACAGGAACTGATGCAGCGGGCAATCCAGCTGAAGGTATGGTGCATGCTGTCGTCAGTTCGTTTGAATGTCGCATTCTTATTTCCGGGACTTCTGTCGCCTTCGAATGCTATCGCCAGCCGTTATCTGACGGTGAAATATATGGCTGCGAGCTTGTCCAGCAAGCTGGCAGCATAGTTGCGGAGGAGATTGGCCGGCCCAGCGGGTATCTGGAGGCGGGGGAGCCCAAAACATATACAGAGGGGGAGGCGGAGCCAGCGAGGGGGTAGCTCACATTCCAGCTCCGCCCAACCTCTTCTTACGAGAATCATTCTTATCAGGGCCGCGCCGATTTCTTCCCAAAAAGTATTACTGATTACGAAATCCGAACAGGACGATGTCGGGCTCGCGCCAGGCGCGTTAGGGCTCCCGTATCCGCGAGTATTCGGGCATTTTTTAAGACTCCCGTCGACGAGACCGCCGTAGACTCCCCGGGCGTTGACATTGGGCTAGTCGGTGACTATTACGCGATCCGATGAGCCCATTACCAAAAGGCCACTCCCTTCCTCGATTTGTGCTATGTACCCAGGCACGTTTCCGCCCTACCCTACCTCCATGGGGCACAAGTACTGGGGTGGCGTGAAATATCTCGTGTGCATTTTTTGCTGTGCGCGGCGGCCCATGCCGAAGCGATGGCGGCGGCGACCGGACCGCTGCCGGAGGCGCCCAGCCATCGCCGCTACTGGACTTTCGAGAACAAAGTGGGATTCAGCATACTTGGAAGTTTGATCGCGGCGGACGCCATTACCACACAGCGAGGGCTGAGCCAAGGTCTGCGTGAGGCGAACCCGTTGATGCGTCCGTTTGTAACCCGAGGGGCCGCCGGGGAAGCTGCCGGATCGATGTTAGGCTTTGGCGCGGGGATGGGAGCGGTTTATGTGCTGCATCAGTCGCACCATTACAAGGCGGAACGGATCACGATGCGATTGATGGTGACCGGAGAAGCGGCCGTCGTCGGGAACAACATCGCGGCCATACGGTAAGAACGCTCGGGACTGGAAGCAGGCCAAGGCCGGCGGGGCAAGGCCGTTCGCCCTTCGCGCTTTTTGCCACCTTCCTAGAGGTTGGGCGTTATTCCCTGTTGAAAGCTGGGCTGGAACAACGGCGCCCCCATGCACGGATGGCGCAGAGGCGCACTGAGGAAGAAAAGCCCGTCGAGGCGAGGCGCTCAAAAAGCGCTGCACTCGGATGAGCGGATGCTGCCGCTCAGTGGTTCTCCCAGTTGTGCTCGGTTTCCCAGCGGTGTTCCTTTCCGTTCCACCACTGATGATTTTCATTCCAGCAGCGTTCGCGCTCGGCATTCAGGTCGCGCCGGCGGTCGTCGGCTTCGTGGCTGCGTTCGCCATGGTCATGAATTGCCTTATCGAGCCTGGCTTCAGCCTTTTCGATGGCGTGCTGGCACTTCGCCCGGTCATCGGCGTGGGCAAGAAGGCTGGGGAGAAATAACAAAAGTGCTCCAGCGGTGGCTGTCACTAACGCTTTTCTGAATCGTCGAGTCAAAGGGTTCTCCTCTTTAAGGTATCGTCAGCGTTCGAAGTAGTCAGGGCTCGAACTTGGCGATTCTATGCAATTCCGATCGAAACTTTCGATACGGGATGTACCGTATTTTTGCCGCGTGTAACGATTCGGTAATCGGCGCCCGTATGGCGGGGCTGGGCTAGAACACCTTGCGAAATGCCCAGAAGAGTGTGCCGGACAGCATCATGGACACGGGCAACGTCAGCACCCACGCCATTGCCAGATTCCGTACCGTACTCCACTGCAAGCCAGAGTGATTGGCAGCCATCGTTCCCGCGACGCCGGAGGAAAGCACGTGCGTAGTGCTGACGGGCAAGCCGAACCGATCCAATGTACCGATGGTGCACATGGCTACGATTTCAGCGGCGGCACCCTGGCCATAGGTCAGATGGTCCTTGCCAATTTTTTCTCCGACCGTGACCACGATGCGCTTCCACCCAACCATGGTTCCGAGGCCCAGTGCCATCGCGACAGCGACTTTCACCCAGGTCGGAATAAAACGCGTGGACGCGTCCACGTGCGTTTTGTAATTGTCGAGTGCTTGCCAGTCGGCGGCGTTGATCGTATTAGGGTGATTTTTCTTGATTAACCGCAGCGCCTCGCTCACCACATACATGTCGTTGCGGAAGTTGCGCACCCGGTCGTGGGGAACGTTGGCCAGATCTCCAAACATCGCCGTTTCGTTTCCGATATCGCTGACCAACTGGCGCAGCGCGAGCATGGTATTTGGCGTGTATTGTTTGGTGCGGATGAAGTCCGTGAGTTCGTCGCGATCATCCCCAACCACCGCGTTCGGGCTTACATACTTGGTAAGAATGCCTGCTGCCTGCTGAGAGACAGCGATGAAGTCGTCAGACTGTTGGCGCGTAACAGCATGGTTGAGCGCATAGGCAGTGGGAACAGTGCCTACCAGGATCAGCATGATCAGTCCCATGCCCTTCTGCCCGTCGTTGGAGCCATGAGCGTAGCTGACCCCAGTGCAGGTCAGAACCAGCAGGCATCGAATCCAGAATGGCGGCGGTTCGTTGCCTACCGGCGCCTCATAGAGCTTAGGATTCTTGATAACGGCCTTCATCAGCCAGAGCAGCAACGCAGCGCCGACGAAGCCGATGATCGGCGAGATCAACAGCGATTCGCTGATACGCGTAGCTTGGTCCCAATCGACGCCGCTGGTGCCGGTGCGTGCGGCCATCAGTTGGTTGGCCACGCCCACGCCGATAATCGATCCGATCATTGTGTGCGAACTCGATGCCGGCAAACCGAAATACCACGTGCCGAGATTCCAAATAATAGCGGCCACCAGGAGCGCGAAGACCATGGCGAACCCGGCTTTGCTCCCGACTTGCAAAATCAGCTCGACTGGCAAGAGCGAAATAATGCCAAAGGCTACCAAGCCACTCGAAGTGAGCACGCCGAGGAAATTCCAAAAGCCAGACCACACCACGGCGACGTGCGGCTCGAGCGAGTGGGTATAGATCACGGTAGCAACAGCGTTGGCGGTATCGTGAAATCCGTTGACGAATTCAAAGCCCAACGCCACCAGCAGGGCGATCCCAAGCAGCACGAATGGCAGCGCGGAACCCGTGTGCACATTCGCAAGATCGGAGAGCAGATGAAAGCCGGCATAAATTACGCCGATCACCAGAACGATGCCGAAGCCGATGATCCCGATCTTTCCCGGAGTCCGGTTTATTTTCTCGTCGAGAACTGTGGTCGCAGTGGCCATCGGATTCTCCTCACCTGATGGAATGTAGATTGAGCCGGGAACCCCACCGATGAGCTTCGGATCGAAAATTACTATAAGCAAAAAGTGTTACGGCTTTGTTAACGTGCTGCAGGGGTAGCGGGCTTAAAAAACGTGTTGCGCCTAGTGTTTCAGGCACTACCGGTTGCCGGCGCCCGCAGGACCGCAAGAATCTCCAGACCGAGCGTCAGACGGAACGGAAAATGTTTTCGGGTAACATCGAACGACCGAAAAGGCGCACTCTGTCAATTATTGGTTTCTGCGAAGCACCGGGGAATTAAACGATTATGTTGAGCGTGTATACGTTGTTCGGCGCTTGCGGTGGATCGTAAAGCAATTCCGAGTTGGTTGCAGCGGTCGCGAAGTATTCGATGGCCCCGTCGTCGGCATGAAAAGGTCCGATCGTCGCGGTATATACACTGCGGCCAGCATGAGTGGCGGCCGAGGTCTGCCATTCCTGCGTGTTTTGGCGGCGTGTATGCAGTTTGACCTGGGCGACTTCTCCCTGGCCGGGGGCGATGATGAAGATGCGGGATGATTCTCCGGGTTTGAGGAGCGAAGGCCGGGTGGGGATAAAGACGCGCGGCGGATTGGCGGCGTCGGGTGAGACCGCATCCGCATAAGCTTGATCCATCTCAGGTGGCAGCTCATTCAGAAACTCCTTGATGGAGAGCCGGAGCCGTTCAAGCGAAATTCTCACAAACTTGTTTTGCATGGAAGCGAGCTGGCCCTGGTCGCTGCGAGTGGCAATAACGGACTGATATTCAAGCATGGTGCTTCTTACTAGGGGCGCCATGGTTAGCCAGAGTGGAACGGCCTGTTGGGCGACTTGTGCGCGCGCGGCGTCCTCCTCACCTTTAGCTCTAAGTTCCACAGCCTGTTTCAGCACCGCATTGAGCTGGTGGGCTTTCTCATAGGCGTCGCAATAGGGCACCATGAAGCCGACAAAGCCGGCGAAGTATCCGATACGATCACGCTCAAGAGGAGATGTCGCGCTGGATACAAGTTGGCGTAGCTTCTCCGCCGTAACACGCTGAGCTGGCAGGACGGCGAGATCGGGCTCTGTCTCGGCATAGTCGAATGCCTCACTGTAATCGCCTGCGATTTCGAGTGTATTCGCGAATCCCGATTGATCGTAAGTACCGAGAAACGTCGATGAGATAGCGCGATTGCGATCGCACTGATCGAACAACGTCGCTAGTTCCGCGGCACGCGCGCCCGAAGCCATTGGAGCGCAAAAATTACGATAGTGAGTGGTTGCGGAGAGCTGGCTATCCCAACTGGCGCGGGCGAGGTAAGTGGTGGTAGGGTCAATGATGCGGGTCCGCCAGTGAATGCCGAGTACACCCTGGCAGCCAAAATCCTGCGCGCGCTTCATGTCCGTCTCAAAGCGACTGGCTTTGAACTGGGGGAACCACATGGAGGGGTCGTCTTCGACCCAGGGAATGGGCCAGCGTTCACGGCTCTCCAACTTGCGGAAGGCTTCGTTGACGGGATCCCATCCGAGCGAATCGCTCAACGCCGCGAAAATTATGTCTTCGGGCAGACGATGGTGCAGGGATTCGAAATGCCGAGTTACTCCGCCCCACCCGGCGAGCACTAACCGCTTGGCGGGCGCGTGGCGTCTGAGGAAATCATGTGCCTGGGCGAAAGGTGTAATGGAGAGCGGCACATCTTTAGAGCGGCTGTCCCAGTTCGCATCTTCATCCTGCCAGAGCCATACGTAATCCACCATGGGGTAACGTTCCAGCAGGTCGCCGAGCCGCCGATCGAGAAGATCGTGCGCGGTGCGAGACTCAATAAAGCCGCGAGGGTGCGAGAGGGCTTCTGGCGGAAGGGCGCGAACGATTTCCGCGGGATTGTGGTACGGCTCAAAGCCGATACCGGTGCGAATGCCAAGCTCGGCGGCAAAATCGAAAGCGGCGCTCAACATGGTGGTCGTACGGCTGGCGATGTCCCAGTTATCCGCGGCCATGCGTGTGGCGTCGGAGCCAAATGTCTCCCCATCAAAAAATTGGGCTGCGCCCATCTTGAAAGCCGAGGTACGTTGCGGCAGATAGCCCCAGCTGGTCGTGGTCGTGTCTTCGAGGGCGGCTCTATGCCCGCTGCCGGCAAAGTCGAACGACAAATAAGACTCCGCTAGAGGACCGGGATCGTTTTGCGTGTAGACATGCATCCCGAACATGTTGAAGCGCATGCGCAGCATGGCTGCGAAATAAGCCTTGAAATCCTCTTCGTTGTAAACACTGATGCAATTTAAAAAATCTGGCCAAGGCAGAAGCCCGCGGACCGAAAAGCGCGGCGCGGCGCTCCAAGGGAGGCCTTGCGCGGGCAGACGTAATTCCGTGGGACGATCAATCGGACTCGTCGTTCCGTCAAGACCGAAGACGAGCCCTTGGCGCTCCAGAAAATCGAATACTGCATACAGGAGAGCTTGTTCGCTCGCGGCGCGGAAAATTGCACCGGTGCCGGGGGCTGCGATCTCGTAATCCTCAGATCCCCTGAAGCGCGCGGGATCGAGAACAAGCGTCAATAAGATCGCATTGGCAACGCGATCGCCGGTGGTTTGGATCACTTCAGGCGCGGAGTTCAGCATCCGCAATCCGGTCATCAGCTCCCGAGTTGCAAGACGCGTCTTCAGACTAGCGGCGGCGAGCGTGCGGATCGCGATTTGTTTTGGCTGAGGCGTTTGCGCTGAAGCGCTCGCGTCGAGGACCAAGCTCCCGGTTGAAGCCAGGGCAGTAATTTTCAGAAATTCCCGGCGGTCCATGATCGATACGATCTCCTACTCGGAAGCTGTTTCATCGAGCGAAAGTTGACTTATAAGCGCGTGCGGATCGTTTGGGTGGGCGCATACACAGCAGTCAATTGCCGAGCGTTGGACGCACCGACTGAACGAACAAAGCGTGAATTTTCTCACGCGAGATTTGGGTAGCGTGTCTGGCCCTCGCAGTGCGGTGAGGAGAGCCGACTGTTGCGTTCGTGTTAGCGGTACGGCCATTGCTGGATAAGGCTTATAAAATATTTGGCCAACCTTCGCTGCCAATTTATCACGAGAACTTGCGGGACCGTGTAAAGCGCCGCAGGGCCGGTGAAGAATGGCCGACCCTGAAGCTGGGATAGACGTTGTATGGGCTAGGCTCAATCAACCTAACCGCGCGCGGATCACTGGGCGAGTCCGACGCGGCGCATGAGATTCTGAAAGCGGGGGTCGCTGCGAAGGCCGTCGAATCCAGGGTTGACTTTAAGACTGGTCAGGGCATTGGAGTGGCCGGCATACGCTTTTTCGAACCAGGCGAACGCTTCGTCCCGGTCGCCGACACCGATCAGAGCCCAAAGCATTGGGTCGGGAGTGCGACCGCCGCGATCTTGATACTGGCGCACTTTGGCAAGCGCTTCGCGTGCTTGCACGCTCTTGCCGGACCGGCCGTAGACAAAAGCCCGCCACGCCCACGCCCATTCGCCTTCGCCACGCATGTCGTCCCATCTCTTGAGTTCAGCCAGCGCCTCTGCAAACTGGTGTTTCTCAATGTAGGGAGCAACCACCATGCCGGCTCGGGGGAATGCAGGCTCCATTTCCTGCACAGCTAAAAACTGCGCGATCGAGGCATCATACTGCCGGGCGTAGAAGAGGATGACGCCATGGTCGGCGGCAATGATCAGGGACAGCGGATCGAGTTGGCGGGCGCGCTCGCTCTCGGCGAGAGCTTCGGGAAAGCGCCCCTGGAGGGAAAGAAATTCGGCATACCAGTGATGGGCGGTGGCGTAGTTCGGGTTCAGCTCAATGGCGCGACGGTATTCCTTCTCGGCTGTTCCCCAGTCGTAGTCGAAGTTTTCTGTAATGAGGGCCAACGAGGTGTGGGCCTCGGCCAACCCCGGATCTAGTTCGAGCGCTTTGAGCGCGGCGGCGCGAGCTTTGGGCATGGACACCGTTTGTGGCGTAGTGCTGTAGCCGCCCAACAGCGCGTAGGAATCGGCCAGCCCGGTGTAGGCGCGAGCATAGTTCGGATCTTTGGCGATGGCCTGCAGAAAGTAGTCAATCGCCTGCTGGAAGCCCTGCCCCGTTCTCTTGTTCCAAAAGAATCGACCTTTCAAATAGAGGTCGTACGCCTCAAATCCCTGCGGTCCGGCAGAAGATTGCCGGGCAGCATCGATGGGGCGACGGTCGCCCAGCGTGAGCTGTATTTGAGCCGCGATTTCTTGGGCAATCTCCGCCTGAAGCGCCAGTAGGTTGTTCAGGTCGCGATCGTATTGCCGCGCCCAGATGTGGCTCTGGTCCTTAATTTGAATCAACTGGGCGGTTACTCGGACTTTATTCGAATCGCGACGGACGCTGCCCTCCAGCGCGTACTGTATGCCCAATTCCCGGCCAATCCGATCCAAGGCCTCGCCGGTATGCTTGTAGTGCATCACCGAAGTCCGGGCGATCACCCCTAGATGGGACGGGTCGAGGTCGCCGAGTTGGCTGATCATTTCTTCGGTGAGGCCATCGCTGAAATATTCCTGCTCGGGGTCGCCGGTGAGATTTTCAAAGGGAAGAACCGCCAGCATGGGTCGTGCGGGAGGCCCTTGGGGCTGCGCACGCGAGCGCAAGCTATATACGTAAGCTCCCAATGCGGCGATCAGCACAACGGCGATCCCGATCAGGCTTGCCAAACGCCAGGGGACGGACTTGCGGCGCGGTGCCGGCGCCAAGGCAGCATCAGGAGATGAGTCTGGAGCCGTAGCAGTCGGGCCGGCGGGAGCAACCTCGGGCTCTAGCGAGCCGTTGGGAACCACAGGAGCAATAAACCGGTATCCGCGGCCCGTGACAGTTTGTATGAAGCGCGGGTTTTCGGGATCGTCTTTCAGAACCTGCCGGATCTTCCGGATCGCCCCGTTAATACTGTTGTCGGTATCGAGAAAAACTCCCTCGCCCCAAACGCGCGAGATGATCTGGTCGCGTGTAACCAGTTCCCCTTTGTTCTCAATTAGCAGCAGGAGGATTTCCGTAGGAATGCGCTCCAGTTTCAAGACGCGGCCCGCGCGGCAGAGTCTCTGCGAACGCGGATCGAGCTCGAAATCGTCTCCGAAACGGATAGGAACTGACACTGCGACTGGGCCGTGCCCCACGGCAAACGCTCCCCGCTCAACAACGCAGCCATTTTAACCCGCTTCGCAGATTCACGACATGTCCAATCCTGCCAGCAAGTTAAGAGGACATGAAAATTAAGACGCACGACAGGCCGCCGCTATTGCGATCAGCCCTTCGGATCGGCCACCATGAGCGGCATCTTTGGAGCATTCCGCAGCGAGTTGATTGGGGATCGGCGGGGGAAATTGAAGATTGGCGGGGGATTCATCGGGGCTTGCCTGTCTTCGCCAGAAGACCTCATCGAAAAGACACCTAAAAAGGAGACGAATAACATGAAACGAACACTTGCACTTGCCACGGTCGCAGTTGCCGTGGTGGCGTTGACAGGGGGTTGGACGACCTTTGCGGCCGCGCAGAGCGATGCCGCGCGCGCAATCTACCAGTCGGCGGCCACGATTCAGACGAATGTAGCCGGGATCCGCAGCTATCCGGCGCCGCCAGCAAATTTCAAACCGTTGGAAGCAACGGGTGAGGCGCTGGCCATGTACGGCTTTCCGCCGCCGCCCGATAAGGCAGAGCATCCGGAAGCCTATGCGCATTGGTCGCGGGCCATGCTGTTAGCGAGGAATCGGGCTACCGGGGAGCTAAAACCGCATCCCGAGGTTAGCAACGGCCCCGCGATTCTGAACAAGAAGCAAAGGCCGGAGATTTCGGGCACGGCAGCGCCGACCCAGTATGAAAGCAGCAATTGGAGCGGAGTAGCCAACGGCAATACGCTGACGAAGTGGAATACCAAGACGTCGTTCAGCGCCGTTTACTCAGAGTTCAATGTGCCGGTGGTGCAGCAGGCATTCGACGTCTGCGATGGTGGAACCGATTGGGAAGTCTCGTGGAATGGAATCGACGGCACCTCTTCCGCCAACGACACAGTGCTTCAGGGAGGCAGTTCATCGCAGGCCATCTGCAAGAGCAACAAAACCTCGCAGGTGTATTACGCCTGGGTCGAATGGTGGCCGAGCTATTCCATCACAGAGGTTTTTCCGGTGAATCCCGGCGATGACATGTATGTCGAAACCTACGACACGGCGGGAGGGTGCAATCCCGGGAATGTATTTGTGGAAGACGAGACGACCCTGGCTTATGGAACCTACCAGATTACCTGGTTAACCGGTCCTTGCCTGGTAGGAAGAAGCGCCGAATTCATCGTGGAGAGGCCCGGTAACTCGAGCGGGTTGTTCCCACTCGCCAACTACATCTGGGACTTCGCACTGTCCTGGGACTACGACCTCAAAGGAACCGAGTTCGCTCCGGGTGCGACGTCACCGTCGACTCTCATCTTTACGATGATGGACGATAACTTTGACACAGTGATCTCGGTCCCGGAGGTGGAGGGTAAATACTCCCTGTTCTTCTATGACACCGGCTGCGCCTACACAGGGGGGTGCGTGCGCTGACCGTTTCGTCTGCCGAAATCCCACTCATCGCGCTTTTTTCGATGAGTGGGATCCCCATTCAATCAGAACCCAAACAATGCAGGTTTCAGAAGAAACAAAAAGATGACGAAAGCCCCGCAAGTTTTGTGGTTTTCGCACTTGCCGTGGTCATATGCAGCTATTGCCCGTCAGTGCCGAAGGAGGTTATTGTCGGTTATTGATCCGCAGCTCCGTCGAATGGGCGAGGTCAGAACGATGGCTTGGCGGCGATGGCTTCCTCGATCGTAATGCGACGATGCTGCCGATATGCCAGGTTCGCCATGTGCGCGGCAACGGCGGATTTGTATCCCGTCTCAATCGGCGCGTTTGTCGCTTGATTGCGCGAGCGGATGCACGCCATCCAATTTGCCATGTGATCCTGTCCGCGCGACTTGCCCGCAATCTCCGCGCCGTGTGGACGATTATCTTTTTCCGGATAGTAGCGGATAAAGGAGTCGGAATTGCCGACGACCATGTCCGTGCTTCCTTCCACGTGCTCGATGGTTCCATCCGAGCCCAGAATGTGTTCACCGAGCCCGAAACGCTGGTTGCTGAAGGTGGACTGCCACACCACGACCAGGTCGTTGGCGAATTCGAGTGTGACCGCTATCGTATCGGGCACTTGGCGTGTGTCTTTCTCGGAGAACACACCGCCCGACATCGTAGCCGCTACCGGTTCGGCCAACTGGAGCGCGCTCATGATCCAGGCGATCTGATGCACCATGTTTTCGGTCACGTTGCCGCCGGAGAACTCCCAGAACAATCGCCAGTTCACATATTTTTGTGCGTCGAAGGCGGAAGCGGGACGGTCGCCGAGGAAGAGCGGCCAGTTCACATGCTGCGGGTCGCAGTCGGCGGGAATCGGCCTCACCCACTGTCCCTTTCCGTGCGGAGAATTGCGGCTCATCCAGGACTCGACCAGCGTCACCTTGCCCAATCGTCCATCCTTGATCCACTGGCGTGCATCTGCCAGTTCGCCTTCACTCTCATGCTGCAATCCCACCTGCACCACTTGGCGTGAGCCCTTCACTACCCGCAGACACTCGACGGCTTCGGGGATGCTCCAGGTGAGTGTCTTTTCAATGTATGCGTCTTTGCCCGCCGCGATGGTTGCCAGCAGATGCTGCGCATGCAAATGCAGAGGAGTGGCGATGATGACCGCGTCAATATCCTTACGATCGAGCAGCGGCCGCGGATCGTCGTAGAGCGCTGCGCCGGCGACGATGGCTTTGGCTTCGTCACGGCGACGGGAATAAATGTCGGCGATGGCGACGCACTCGGTGTTGGGCTGCTGAAGTGCGTCCCTAAGGTCCTCCTGCCCGCGAGATCCCGCTCCAATCAGCCCGAGGCGTATGCGTTCATTCGCGCCCAGCACGCGCGATGGCGCGATTCCGGCGGCCATAACAATCGCTCCGGCGGCTAGAAACTCGCGCCGGTTCAGGCCGGAGCTCTTCTGCGCACGATCCAACGAATTGACTTTCATAGCAGCGCACCTGCTTTCTGCAATGCGGCCTTCATCCCCGCCCAACTTTGCCGCGTGGACTCTTCCGGTGTGGCGGCGCCGCCCCAGTGCGTCTCGAGGCTCACAGCGAAGCGGTATCCGGACTGGCGGAAAGCCTGGAACTGTCCCACCCAGTCGATAATCCCCTTGCCAACCGGCGCCCATTCGGTACCGTCTTTGGTGGCATTCGGAACCGCATCTTTGCAGTGACAATGCCCGATACGGTTTTTCGGCAGCCGACGATATCCATCCGGGTAAGGCACCTCGCCAACAGCCGCTGCGTTGCCCGGGTCCCAGTTCAGCATGAGGTGCGGCGATTGCACCGCGGCCAATGTTTCCGCCGCCTCCGCGCCGGTCGCAGTGTTACATTCGAATTCGTTTTCGAGAACGAAGACGAGGCCGTGCTTGCCCAGCGTATTGGCAGTGTCGGTCAGCTTGGCGTTGATCGCCTTGCGATGAGGAGCCGGATTGTCGAGGCGCCAGAAATCGAAGCCGCGCACGCGATCCGTGCCGAAGGTCTTCGCCAGTTCGATGGACTTCTGCAGCACCTCGGTTTGTTCCTGGAAGGTGAACTCGCCGTTGAATTGGTCGCGCTTCGGACTGTATTTTGAAACCGGTGCGTCCGGCCAATCGACCTTGAACAGCGGGCTGGCAATGTCGGTCACGCGAAGACGATAATGGTCGACGATGCGCTTTGCTTCGGCAATCTCAGCGGATGTGAGTTTGAGAGCGTTCTTATCCCAGAGGCCGCGAATTTCGACCCACTCCATGCCGAACTCGTTCGCGGCGATGGCGCAGGCATGATCGAAATCCTGGGTGATCTCGTCGGTGATCACCGCGATACGAAATGGCGAGCGCAGACGGGACACGCTTACCTTCTCCGTTGCCAAACCGGGCAGGGCGCTAGCCGTGACCAATGCTCCCGCGGCGGCCAAGA
>JBAVYO010000154.1:0-11799 GCA_049698855.1 Terriglobales bacterium | reverse complement strand
AGAAAAACGCCGACGCCTCGCATCTACAATCTCTCCGGCCGCCCCGCTTTGGCGGCCGTTACTTAAATGACAGGGGGTGACAGAGTCTCGTTGCAGTTACTACGACATTTTCTCGTTGCAACAACATGAAGAGGTTCAGCGGAAAGGGGTTGGAGAAGCAGCCAATTGGCTTTCAGCTGTCAGCTCTCAGCCATCAGTTAGATCGCGCTCGTTAGGCTTCATCGTCCCAGTCAATATCCAAGCACATTTCAAGCGCATTCGCAGAGTGCGATTCCGCGTTGACCCCGAGCCTGCCAGATAATGATGGCCATGCCGGAAAGCGCCGAGACAAGGCCTCAACTGACGACTGATGGCTGACCGCTGATGGCTCGGAAGCTACTTCTCTGCCACAACTTTCAAACACTTCCCGTAAAGCTCGAGCAAATGATCGGCGTACTCCTCGGGCTTGGGTGCAACGGCTCCGCCCTGAAACCCAACGCCCCCAGCCGTGCCAGCGGTCCTGCCATAGCTGGTGGTCATTGCAATAAACTTCATCAGATCCAGCGCAATATCCTCATTGCGCCGATCGCCCATCGAAAAAGCGGGTGCATCCATGACGTTCCGACTCCTCAGTAAGGTTCAATCTTCCGGTTTTCCCGGTCTGCCGCGATCATAGCAGAACCATTCCCGCTGAAAACCACGCCGCGCGCACCCATTTTCCTGCGAAAACTCCGGAATTATATTTTTGACAAATCTGCGTCGGCGCAATTAGTTTTGACCGTTGTAAATTTCGCTCAAATATTAAGGATTTATGAATTCGCTGACGCTAACTCGCACAGTGTTTTTGGCACTTCTATTAACCACGATTGCGGTCGGCAAGGAAACCGACCACGACTATCAACAGGGCACGATCACAAAGAACGCCGGCTCCCCTACGACCTACGAAGTGAAGGGTCCCGATATGGATAAGAAGATTGCCAATTGTGGCGATTTCCAAACCGGCCAAGCCGTGGATTATCGAGTAGAAGGCGACAAGGTCTACATACGAAGGGATGGCGGGAAAGAGTACAAGTGCACCATAGAAGCCTCGTACGGCGACATTACGACCTCTGAGAAGAGGCCACCGACGTATCAGCAAGGAACAATCATGGGTTACGGTGTGCGGCGTGACTCCCACATTATGGGCGGTGGCGGCGGCGGGGGACCTGCGAATAGTCCCAGTTCGCCGGTCTCAACGTGGACCCGTAAAGCGAAGGTCTATGAATTGAAAGGTAGCGATCTTATGTACCAGGTTGACTACTGCGGATCCTTCCAAGCCGGGAAATTCAAGGTTGGGGATGTCGTCGACTACCGAGTGGATCACGAGAGGCTCTACATACGCCATGACAACGACAAGGAATACAGCTGCCAAATAGAGGGAACGTGGGCCCTAGAGGGGGCTAGAACCGACGCGCCTTCGCCCAACGTCAAGCCCTAGCAGCCACCCTATCGTCCTCGAAGAGGTAGCCAGTTAGCGCAATATTTCGCGCCGTCACTTGCTCTTCGCCATCGCCTTCTCAAAATCGCCCGCACTCGTGCGATAGCAAGGCAGCACCGCATCCAGATCCGCTGAACTTAGTGCAACTGGCAGCTTCGGATACTCCGTCACCGGCCGCGACGGGTCCGGCGCGGGCTGTATGATTTGCCCCAAAGATTCGTTACAGCTCGGGTCCGGAATCACGCGCAACTTGATCACCCTCGGCGGCAGGTTGTTCAGGTTGTATTCCGACAGCCGCTTTTGATAAGGAAGAAATTCATATACCAGTTTGATCAATTGCAGCTTGTCCTTGCCCATACGCCGCTTGGCAACGAACACCTCGAAATTGGAAAAATACGAACTCCCCGGCGCGGCAAACACCAATCCCAGCAGGCCGAGCGGCAATTCCTCAATGGTTGCTTTGTCTTCGTTCCTCGCGGGCAGCGAAGGAGTAGTCGGCAATACCGGCGCAGGCTCCAACACCGGCCCAGTGGTCGCCGCATTCGCCGCCGCGACCGTCGGGCTCGGCTCCAGCTCTCTTTCCCGCTCACTCCGTTGACCCGTGCGCGCACTTCCCTGTTCACTTCCGCCAGCGTTGCCCGCATTCTCAACCGACGGCGCGGGCGGTACAACCTGCGAGCCCTCTCCCGGCAACGAACCTGCACGTGCAGCGTTGCCGGAGTTGCTCCCAATAGACGGAGCCGGAGGTACGACTGCGGCGCCGGAGAGCGAGCCAACTTTCCCGCCGCCTGATCCCACAACCGAAGGAGGTGGAGGCACCACTTCCCCCGCATCGACGTGCGATCCAACCTTCCCGCTGCCTGATCCTGCAATTGAGGGCGGCGGTGGCACTGCTTGGGAAGAAAGTGATCCCACCCTCGCATTTCCCGCATGCTTGCCCGTTCCCCGCACCGAGGGTGCGGGAGGAACAACAGCGGAGCCGGAGCCCGACAACGAATTCAACCGTCGGCTTCGGGTCGAACTAGCCGCATCAGCGGACGGCGGAGGCGGAACAGCCTGCGCTCCCAATGCCGCAGCACCCGCATTGCCGTGCGCGCCGCGAACCGAAGGCGGAGGCGGAATCGCTTGCGAACCCGCGCCCGAGATCGCTACGCGCGGATCTCCCGCGGCCTCGCCTGAGTGCGGAACCGACGGCGCAGGAGGCACAACATTTGGCCCCCCGTTGGATAGCGATCTTGCCCTAGCCGAGTTGCCTGCGCTCTGCACCGCCGGAGGCGGCGGAACGACTCGCAAGCCTCCAGTTTCGCCCGCACTTGGGGACCGTCCTCCCGACCCTCGCACTTCCGGCGCGGGAGCCACCACGGTAGCCTGGGGCGTTACCAATCGGCGCGCACGATCAGCCGCTGATTGATCCACCTGAACCGGCGGAGCTACCGCCCCGGGCGATCCGGTCAGCGAGTTGCGGCGTGAAACCGCCGTGGATGAAAACGGAACCATTGGCGCGGCGTGAGAGTTCGGCAAAGCCGGAGGCCTCGCAGCAGCCTGCTTGATATCCGGCGGCGTAACCAGACTCGGCCTCTGCTCGGGCCTGACCTGCATCGGCGTTTGCCGCGCGGTTGGATGAGCCGCAGGCCGCGGCGCAACCCTTCGCGATCGAGGCGCTACCTTCGACGCCCTGCTCTCGGCCGCTGGAAACGATGTGGGCGGATAGTAAGTGATCGCCTGATGAATCCTCGACGGCTCGAATCGCTTTACCGGTACCCAGATTCTTGATTGCGCCCACACCAGCAGAATGACGACCATCACCTGCCACAGCAACGCCTCCATGAACGAGGACCACGACGCGCCCGTAGAAACGAAAACGTCTCCCCAAAACCGCGCGGGCTTTGACGTGAGACGAAGCGGCGGAAGCGGCCGCCTCAGGAAAAGGTCCGCCAGGTTATCCAGGAACACACGATGGCGCGATTCCCATTCGATCAACAGCCGCAGCCGAGGCGCGGGTGCTGAGCGCGGAATTCTCTGGACCGGAACCAACACCTCTGGGGGTCTTTCCATGGGTACACGTCGTCGTCTTGGGTCACACTTCCATGCACACTTCTATGAACGCGTCTAAGACACAAGTCTTGAGTGCACTTTTTTATGGCGCGCGTCTATGGATACACGTCAAGCGGAGGAGGCAAACTGTCCGATTATAGCGTCATTTCGAGGCCCCGCGGCAGGTACCAGAGTTACCCAAACAGCCGGAAGTCCATTCTCGTCGCGGATCTAAATGGCCGGAAAACAGCCTGTAACTGAAAGGGGCAAACACGACGGTCCACGCTGGGCCAGCAAGCTCGCATTTGTAGCGCCGGCGTCTCGCCGGCTGTCCGGCGGGCGTCCTCGCCCGCCGAGAAATCGCGCGCCCCTACTTTACCGTCAAAACCGCTCTACCCCACTTCCGCCAGCCCATAACTAATCGACCAGCGCGACCTCATGTGTTTTAACGCACGGTCAACCTCTTCTCCGGAAAGCTCCGCGTTCGGCCCGCCCACCACAAACGCAGCTTCGCGCTTGGCCGCTTCAAGCAACTGGCGGTCGCGGATCAAATTCGCCACACGGAAGCTTGGAATGCCCGCCTGCTTCGTGCCAAAGAAATCTCCCGGCCCGCGCAGCTCCAGATCAAGTTCGGCGATCTGGAAACCATCATTGGTGCGCACCATGGCATCCAGCCGCCGCTGGCCTTCCTCGGAAACCCTGCCGCCGTGCATGAGCACGCAATACGATTTCGCCGCTCCCCGCCCGATACGCCCGCGGAGCTGATGCAGCTGCGCTAATCCAAAACGATCGGCGTGCTCGATGACCATCACGGTCGCGTTCGGCACGTCGACACCAACCTCAATCACCGTGGTCGCTACGAGAATCTCAATCTCGCCTCGCTGAAATTCCCGCATGATGCGCTCTTTTGTGTCGGCGTCGAGCCGGCCGTGCAGCAGTCCCACATGCCGATTGGGAAAGATTTTCTCGCGCAACTGGCGGTGCATCTGCTCAGCCGCCTTGAGTTCGCGCTCCTCGTTCTCCTCAATCACGGGGTAGACGACATAAGCCTGATGCCCGGCGGCGACCTGCTTGCCCACGAAATCCCAAACGTCCGGTGCGCGCTCGTCAGCCACAGCTTTGGTTACAATCGGCGTGCGCCCAGGGGGAAGTTCGTCGAGCACGGAAAGATCGAGGTCGCCATAAAGCGTAAGCGCCAAAGTACGCGGGATGGGCGTTGCAGTCATGACGAGCACATCGGGCTCGGCATTGTCTGTATGGGACTCCTTCTGGGGACGGGGCTTCGCCTCGTCCTTCCCAATACTCACATTCGCCCCGACTCCTTCTTTCTTCATCAGCTTGAGCCGCTGCATCACGCCAAAGCGATGCTGTTCATCCACAATCACCAGTCCAAGATTCTCAAATTCGACCCGATCCTGAATCAGCGCATGCGTTCCAATCACCAGATGCGCGTTGCCCTGCGCAACGTGGCGGCGCACATCGCGCTTGCGATCCTGCTCAAGCGAGCCGGTCAGCAGCACGATCCGGTACCCAGCCTTCTCCAGAATCCGCCGCGCCGAAAAATAATGTTGCTGCGCCAGAATCTCCGTCGGCGCCATGAACGCGACCTGATAACCGTTTTCAATCGCGATGATGGCCGCCTGAAAAGCGATAATCGTTTTGCCCGACCCGACATCGCCCTGCAGCAAACGCCGCATCGGATAAGGCGTCTGCATATCCGTGGCAATTTCTTTCAGCACACGTTTCTGCGCCGCCGTGGGATGAAAAGGCAAACTCTTCTTGATCGCCTGCCGCACCGCGTCGTTGATCTGGAACGCCACTCCGGTCTGTGCCTTCTGCTCGCGGCGCTTCAGCTCCAGCCCAAGTTCAATAAAGAACAGCTCGTCGAAGATCATCCGGACATGCGCCGGCGTTCGCGAAGATTGGAGATCGGCAAAGCTCTCGCCCGCCTCCGGCCAATGCACTTGCCACAAAGCCTGGCGCGGCGAAATCAGGCTCAAGTGCGCCCGCACCGCTGCCGGAATCGGATCGGGCTGCTCGGGACTCAGATTCTCCAGCGCGAATCGTATGATCCGCCGGAACCACCTCGGCGTCAGCTTTCCCTGCCCCGTCGATTCGTAAATCGGCACAATGCGGCCGATTTCGAGCGATGCGGCTGCCTTCTTCTCGGCCTCGTTCGCCCCGCCTTCTTCGTTGATGTCTCCCAGAATCTCGAACTGCGGCTGCATGATCTGCAACTGGCCGTCACGGTCGGCCTCGACTTTGCCGTACAGCGCCAGCATCTGTCCCGGCTGAAAGCGCCCTTGCAGATACGTCGCGTTGAACCACAGGCACTTCAGGCGGCTGCGTCCCTGGCCTACGGTGAGCTGGAAAATCGGCATGCGTCGCGTGCGAAATAGGCCCGAGTTGCGCACTTCCGCGATTACAGTCGCCATTTCGCCGGCGCGCAGTTCAGCCACGGAGCGCGGGTTCAGGCGGTCTTCATAGCGGAAGGGCAGATAATGGAGCAGGTCGTCCACCGTCTCAATGCCCTTGGCCGCGAGAATCTCGGCCAGGCGCGGGCCAATGCCTTTCACGAACTGCACTGGAGTGGACGGTTCAAGCATCTCAAGGGATGTTAGCAGGAAGGCAGTTGCCGGTTGCCAGTTGTCAGTAACGTCCTCGGAGTGGCGCTTGGAGAAATGAATGGCCCAAAGTCTGCAAGTCAGAAATTTTCTGGATGCGCTCGCGGCCGTGCTCGCGGGCAACGCCGTCTACTTTCTGCTGATGCCGCATTTGCCGCGCGCCATGCGGCATACCCTCTTCGTAGAAGACTGGGGCCTGATCGTGGACTTCGCCGTCTGCACCGTCATTTTCGTCGCCGTGAAAATCGCGCGGCGATGAACCTCCCTAACAGAACTTCCCTAAAATAAAGTCGCTTTCAGGCAACAAAATCACAACTGAGGCAACATAAGACGCATGAGAACGATTCTGCTTCTGACTTGCTCCAACATCTTTATGACGTTCGCCTGGTATGGACATCTGAAGTATCGTTCCGCGCCGCTGTTCAAGGTCATCGTCATCAGCTGGCTGATTGCCTTCTTGGAATATTGTTTTCAGGTTCCCGCCAACCGCATCGGCTCCTACGAATTCACGCTGGTACAACTCAAGACCATTCAGGAAGTCATCACACTCACCGTGTTTGCGGTCTTCTCGATTCTCTACTTCCACCAGGACTTGAAGTGGAACTACTTCGCCGGCTTCGCGCTGATCGTCGGCGCGGTCTTTATGATTTTCAAAAAGTGGTGACGCGCGCAGGGACAGTCGTCCTCGGCTGTCCCACCGATGCCGAAGGCTCTATCCAGTCTCGCTCTTCTTCCCAATCGCCGCGGCTGCGATCTGCGCCACATCCAGCAACTCCGGCGGAGTTGCCGAAGCCGCAGCCAATCCATCGCGCAGCATCGAATTACAGAACGGACAAGCTGCAGCTACCACGCTCGCTCCCGTTGCAACCAACTCCTCGGCGCGCTCGCGGTTCACGCGCTTGCCCGATTCTTCTCCGAGAAACATCAAACCGCCGCCGCCGCCGCAACAGAAGCCACGCTCGCGAGCTCGCGGAGGATCCACTACCTGCCCAAACCGCGCAATCACTTCGCGCGGCTCATCGTAGACGCCGCGATACCGGCCCAGATAACACGCGTCATGAAACACCATCGTCTTCTGCTGATCCCGGTCCAGCGGTAGACGGTCTTGATGTCGTGCAATCAATTCGCTGTGGTGTTCAATATCAATTGCTCCGCCGTGCTCCTTCCAGTCCACGCCCATGGTGCGCACACAGTGCGGGCAAATCGAAACCATCTTCTTTACGCCCGCGTCGCGAATCTGCTCCAGATTGGATTGCGCCAACTCGCCAAACAGATAGTCGTTGCCCAGCCGACGCGCCGGATCGCCGTTGCATTTCTCCTGCTTCAACACGCCGAAGCTGATCTTCAAATGCCGCAGCACCTCGACCAGCGCTAGCAGAATCTTCCTTCCATTCGGGTCGAACGATCCCAGGCAGCCCATCCACAGGCAGTATTCTTGCGTGCCGTCGTAATACGGCAGCCCGCTTTTCTCGATGAATTTCTCTCGATCGGACGACGGAAAGCCCAGCGAATTCCCTTGGCGTTCGAGCGTGACGAACAACTCGCCGCCGTAACTGTTGTCCCATTTGCCCGTGTTCACCGCGCCGCGCCGCAAGCCGACAATCAGCGGCAAATGCTGAATGCCTACAGGACACTGAAACTCGCATGCGCCACAAGTTGTGCACTGAAACGCCGCTTCCATCGAAAGATACTTGCCCAGCAGCGGTACTTCGCTCGTCGGACCAAACTCCTGCAAGTACTGACGCGTGCCCAAAATAATCTCTTTGGGATTAAGAAGTTTGCCGGTGTTGTTAGCCGGGCAATGCTCGGTACAGCGCCCACATTCCACGCAGCTATACGCCTGCAGAGCGGCGATCTGCGTCAGATCCTTGCCTGTATCGAGCCCGAAATCCTCGTCGCCCACCAGCGGCGGTATTTTGCTGAAGCCATCGCGCTCCAGAAACACAGTCAGCGGGCTGAGCACCAGGTGCATGTGCTTGGTGCTCGGAATCAACGGTAGGAAAAACAAGAGCACCAGCGTGTGCGCCCACCAAACCGCCCATCCCGCCGTGCTTCCTTCCGCCACCCAAAAGCGCGCAAGATAAGTAATCATTAGCGCGAAAATCAGGAACGCGATTAGCCCCGATTCCACCGACAGCGGCTCCAGCCACTTCGGTCGGACAACAAACCGGCGAAACGCCAAGCCCGCGATGGAGATCGCGACGGCTACGGCGAACATCGCTGCCACGGCGAAATAAAAGCGCGAAAACGCCCCGCCCGACAGGAAGCCTACGCCGAATCCTTCCGCGAAGTGGTTGATCGTGACCAGCGCAAATACGCAAAAGCCCCAAAACACCAAGGCATGCGCCAGGCCCGGAATCGGCCTTTGCGCAATCACCTTCCCTTGCGCCACCACTTCCCACAGCACTTTGCGGATGCGCGGGCCTATCGGCGACAGGCGAAAATCGGCATCGCGCTTAGCCGCCAAAATAATCCGCGCCGCCGCCAGAAACTTGCGTAGGAACAGCGACAGTGAAACCGCGACGAGAATAAGCAGGACGATACGTCCCGGCCAGTTCATAGAAGGATGTCTCCGACCAACGGGACAGTCTAACGTAGCCAGCGACTTACGTGTAAAGTAAGCATCAATGTTCGTCGGGCCAACCTGGCTGCAACTCTCTTCATACAGCCTTGACTGATTCGGGAAGGTCTACGAACTAGGACTGGCTCAGCCTTTCCACCCGGTATATACTTTGCAACGTAACAGTTCGAATGCCCGGTCATTGACCGGGTCCCGGAGCGCACTTTATTTCTCATACGGCTCCGAAATTGAACGCTAGCAAAGGGGTTTATCTCATCTAACCCGAATGCTGGCGCGGGTTCAAGACACGCAAGCGTGGACTTGCCCGATGGAGGTATCGCTGTGGATGTGGCTCTTATACGCATTCTCTTTGTCCTTATCGTTGGCGTAATTTGCTTTCTCATCCGTCCGTTTAATCTGCCTTCCAATCTCGATGCGGCTCTCGGCGTGCTGATCGGCTGCGCCATTATTGTCTTTGAATGGCGACTGCATATCATGAGCCTGAAGCGCCTGATCGGCTCTGCCATCGGCAGCGTCATGGGAATCATCGGCGCCTACTTTTTCGCGCTCGTGATTCGCAATAGCGTGCCCGCGGGACCGACCCAAAGCTTTCTGATGATCATGGTCATGCTGATCATGGCCTATGTCGGATTGGTCGTAGGCGCCAATAAAGGCGACCTCCTGAATCTGGCCGCGCTGGGCGGCATCTTCGGCGGCGAAAAGACGGGCAAGAAGAGCTACAAGATTCTCGACACCAGCGTCATCATCGACGGCCGTATTTCCGACATAGCGGAAACTGGATTCCTCGACGGCATCATCGTCATTCCCCAATTCGTGCTTCGCGAACTCCAGTTGGTTGCCGATTCAGCCGATTCTCTCAAGCGCAATCGCGGCCGCCGCGGTCTCGATATTCTGCAACGCCTGCAAAAGACGACGACCCTGACCATCCAGATCGTCGAGGACGATTTCCCCACCGTGCGCGAAGTCGACATGAAGCTGATCGAACTCGCCAAGCTCTACGAAGGCAAAATCATCACCAACGATTTCAATCTTAATAAGGTTGCGCAGCTCCAGGGCGTGGCTGTGCTCAACATTAATGAGCTGGCCAATTCGCTGAAGCCGATCGTGCTGCCGGGCGAGATCATGCGCGTGTTCATCCTGAAAGAAGGCAAGGAGTACAACCAGGGCGTCGCCTATCTCGATGACGGCACCATGGTCGTGGTCGACAATGCGCGCAAAATGATTGGCAAGACCATCGACATTTCCGTGACCTCTGTGCTGCAAACCACCGCCGGCAAAATGATTTTCGGCAAGTGGGATGAGCGCGCGGTAAACCGGCACGATTCGAAAGTGCCAACGCCGGCTCCGGTGGTCGTGCAATCGTCCAGTCCCAATAATCCAGCTCCCGAGCCGCTAAAAAAGGTCACGCCGCTTCCCATTGACCGCGCCGCGGACTAGAACTCTGAACCATACGAAGGAAGCCTGCGGAGCGCCGCATCGCTCCGCCAATGCTGTACTATACGGATCGTCTCCTATGAAAGTGTTCGTCATCGTTCCAGCGGCCGGATTGGGCACGCGCATGGCTCCTCTCTCACCCGCCAAGACCAGGAAAGAATCTCCCAGCAAGCAGTTCAAGGATCTTGGCGGTGTGCCGATTCTTGTGCGCACGCTGCGCCGGTTTGCCGCTGTGCCCGCTGTCCACGAACTTATCGTCGCCTTGCGCAAGGATGAGATCGCCGGCTTTCGGGCGCAGATCGAAAAGCAGTATCCCGAAATCCTCAAGAAGCGCCTGCAACTGGTCGAAGGCGGAGAGCATCGGCAGGACTCCGTCGCCAGCGCGCTGCGCAGTCTCGCCGCAAATCCGGATGACATCGTGCTCGTCCACGATGCCGTTCGTCCCTTCGTTACCGCCGAGATCATCAACGAAGTCATCGCTGCCGCTGAGAAGCATCATGCGGCCATTGCGGGTTTGCCCGCCGTCGATACCGTCAAGCAGGTCGATCGCACCTCCGATGGCGCGATCATCAAGACTACGATTCCCCGCGCGGGAGTGGTCTTGGCGCAAACACCACAAGGGTTCCGATATGACATTCTTAAGAAGGCCTTCGATGAAGCGACCGCGGACGGTTTTGTTGGCACCGACGAAGCCTCTCTCATCGAGCGCAGCGGATTGGCTGTGGTGGTCGTCATGGGCTCGGCAAAAAACATTAAGATCACAACTCCGGCTGATATGGAACTGGCCGAGTTTTATTTGAAGAGCAGTGGCTAGCCGACTGTTCGTTGCTGAATTCTCACCGCCGAGACGCCGAGGTCGCGGAGAAAAGCAAAGAAATGGACTCTTGGCGCTCTCTGCGTCTCGGCGGTGGAACTTTGGTTTTCACTAATCACTGACTACAAACCACTGACTATGATTCCTCAACTTCGCATCGGCTATGGCTACGACTCGCATGAGTTCAAGGCTGCAATTCCGCTGATTATTGGCGGTGTCGCGATTCCGCACGACAAAGGGCTTGGCGGACACTCCGATGGAGACGTTCTGCTTCACGCCATCACCGACGCTTTGCTAGGCGCTATCGCGGCTCCTGACATCGGGGCACTTTTCCCGCCGTCCGATCCGCAGTGGAAGGGCGCGGATTCGGCTGTGTTTCTTCGCGAGGCTCTCAAGCGCGTTGCTGCCGCTGGATACGAGTTGGTCAATCTCGATTCTGCATTGATTCTCGCCGCGCCCAAAATCGGTCCGCATGCTGCGGCGATTCGCAGGCACGTTGCCGAACTCTGCGGCATTCCCGAAGATTGCGTTGGCCTCAAAGCGAAAACTCCCGAAGGCACAGGAACGGAGAACGCCGCGATTGCGCACGTGACAGTGCTGCTGGCAAGGAAGGATTGAGGATTATTTCTAGTCCGATAAATCTGATTGGCGTCTGACGCCGCGTTCGTCAATTCTAAGAATCCAACGCGAGCCCCGACAGCTCAGCCATTCCGGCGATGGTTCCACTGTTCCGGAGGCAAGAATGTATTCTGGCTTCCCTGGTTGAATTCCATCTTCATCGAAAGCAGTCAGCTTCATTCCCTCGTGTAACTTCACGATCTCGCCGTTTCCAGCGACGCAAGTGTCCTCATGAGAG
>JBAVYO010000153.1:0-6326 GCA_049698855.1 Terriglobales bacterium | reverse complement strand
GACCACGCGTTCAAACTGCTCACTCCCACGCCCGAAAAACTCCGCCTGCTCGCCACCACCGGGCTGGATGCCGTCCTTCTTCTTCCCTTCACGCGCGACCTTTCGCTGATGACGCCGCACCAGTTCGCGCACGAGATTCTCAAAAAACATCTTCACGCCCGCGAAGTTCATGAGGGCTACAACTTCCACTTTGGCCATAAAGCGGCGGGGACGATTCAAGTTCTACGCGAGCTTGGAAGTGAGATGGGATTTGTCGTCCATGACTATCCTGAGATGCGTCTGCGCGGCGAGCATGTCTCGAGCAGTCACATTCGCAAGCTGCTTTCCGAAGGGCGAGTCAGCCGTGCCCGCCACTTGCTTGGGCGCCCTTTCAGCATTCTTTCCACGCCGGGCCGCGGACGCGGCTATGGATCCAAATACACCGTGCCGACCATCAACCTCGTGCGCTACGAAGAACTCGCGCCCAAAGATGGCGTCTACATCACGCGCATCCGCATCGGCAGCGGCGATGCCAGCGAGTGTTTCGACGCGGTGACCAACGTCGGCAATCGCCCGACGTTTGGCGCCGATTCCTTCGCCATCGAATCGCATCTACTCAATTTCCATCCGATTGTGCTCACCGCGGATACGCAGGTCGAGCTTCATTTTCTCGAGCGCCTGCGCGACGAAATCCGCTTCCCTTCCATCGACGCTCTTAGAACGCAGATCGGCCTCGACGTGAAGAAAGCCGAGCGCTACTTCCGGAGATTGAGCGCCCAAACGAAAGACTCGCAAACGAAGAACTGAGGACGTACAGAACGCATGCCTTCCGCGATCAAAACAATTTTCTTCGATGTAGGTAATACCCTGCTCTTCCCCAATCGTGCGCGGATTCACGCGCCACTTGTCGAACGCGGCCACGCGCCGGATGCAAGCCACCTGCGCGACCTGGAGCGCCGCATCAAGAAACAGTTCGATGCGCAGATGACGGCAGATGGCAATCACGACCACAGTTTCTGGTGGATGTTCTACACGCAGCTATTCGCGGAAATCGGACTGGAGGACGACGCGCTGCGCGATCGACTTGTAACCAGCATCCGGGATTCCGGCAATTGGGATCAGATTCTCCCTGGCACGCGCGAACAACTGCAGGCGATTGCTAAGCGCTATCGCATCGCTGTGATTTCCAACGCCGATGGCGGGATCGAAGACGTGCTGCGGCGCTGCCATATCGCCGACTGCTTTCTCACCATCACCGACTCAGGTCTTGTCGGCTGCGAAAAACCGCATCCCGAAATCTTTCGGCAAGCGCTCAAAAGCCTCAATGCAAAGCCCGCGGATAGCCTCTACGTCGGCGATGTGTATTCGGTGGATTATCTCGGTGCAACCGGCGCTGGAATGCAAGCCGTGTTAATGGATGTTTCCGGCGCATACGCGGATAAAGGCGTGCCGCGAGTGGAATCGCTCGCGGAATTACAGCGCACACTGGCAATTTAGTGTTTTGGGAAGGGCACGAGTTCCACTCGTGCCGTAACCGCCACCGAATCAAAGGCGGCTTCCAGCCGCTGGGGGAACGGACGGCCAAAATACTCTTTCAGCAAATTGTTTCGCCGCTGAGGTCGGCGTTACCTGATCGAGATCACCTGATGATCGTGACAGTCCGTGTGCATGGAATCGTATAGAGTCGCCAGCAGCCCCGGACCATAGCGAGCTACAAAGCTGACGCCGGCCACTTCGCGCTCCTGTAAAACCTTATGCGGAAATAACGCATTGCACACCGTAGCGGAGTGACGGGAGATCACTTCATTACGTTTCAGCTCCGACCGCCCCGCCTGCCCCTGCAGCCGATTAATTTGGTACCACATGCGCATGCGCGCGCGGTCCGCCGCTCGTATGAGCGTGGAATCGAGCTTACCAATCGCATCGCGCAGAGCGGTCATCGACTGCTCTGCGTTCGAGTAGGCGTCGGCGAATCGCGCCTGCAGATCCGGCGGCAGCGAGCGCGCGGCAATCGTTTCCCGCACGTCGTGATGACCGTGGAATAAGTCGGTCAGTTGGAGCTTGTAGCGGCTCAGGACGCGCTCGACTTTGGGCTCCACGAGCGTCGCTGAAAATCGCGGCAACACCGGAGTCACGCGCCCCAGCAGCTTTTCGTACACCACGCCCACCTGTGCGAAATATGCCACCTCAGCCGCACCGCCCGTGTATGCGAGCGTCGGCAGCAGGTAATCCTGCACCACCGGACGAAACAGCACATTGGGATTGAAATTCTCAGGCGCCGCTTCGATCCGGTCCAGCAACTGTTGCCGCGACAATTTTTCGTGGCCAACCTGAAACTCGCCCGTGTCCGCTCCGTTGGCCTTGCGCCGCACCACCGTGCGCGCCCCGTTAAGCACTTCAAACAGCAACGTGGTCGCTGCCGTCACTTTCACCTGCTGGTGATATCCGGCAGCCTCCAGAGCCTTGCCCCGCTCCAGCAGCGCGTGGTCAAGGTCTGGCGCTTTTTCGATCGCCGTGCGAAACAGCGGCTTGGCCAGATGATGAAATTCCGGGTCGGCCGGATCGAGTAAAACCACGCCCCAATCGGCAAACAACCGCGCAAATAGCCGTGCAAAACCGCTGCCCAGCGTCTCACCCTGCCGATACGATTCGCGCAGCCAGGCTGCAGCTTCCGAATCGCCCAGCAGAGAAACAGCGCGCTCCACAGCCGGATCAATCTCCGGCCCAAACTGAACGGCCCCCACCGGCGCATCCGCAATTCCGCGGCTCTCCACCGCGATCCGTTCCGGAGGGCCATCCGCCGAAAGCAACGATATGTGATTGACCTCGGCCAGGTCGTGGTCCTCGGTCGCCAGCCAGAAAATTGGAACGCAATCGACCCCGGCAGCCGTGGCCTGCTCGGCCAGTTTGACCGCGGTCAGCGCCTTAAAGACTGAAAAAAGAGGACCGCCAAACAATCCGACCTGCTGGCCAGTCACAATCGTGAGCGCGCCCGCGCGAAAGCGCTCCAGATTCGCCAGCGTCTTTGCCGACGCACCCCACGACCGATTTTGCCGCGCAAGAATCTCGCTCACTTTCGCGCGCCGAGCCTGATCGTACCGCACTCGTGCCGCTTCTTCCTTGAGCCACTCGGAGAAATTCGGGGAACGAGGGTAAACGTCGCGAACGGAAGGACTATAGGAAAGGTAATCGAGAAATAGACGAGTGGTATGTGGAATCTGCCGGAATGGCACACACTGTGCGTTCAACGGCAAACCTCCGGACATCGGCACTCATTTTTTGTCAGCATGCGCGTTCTAGATACGCCCTTTGCGGATTCCGTCACCAAGCTGATTCCCGCCTTCACAGTTTGCTGAAAAACTCGCTTACGGGTCGGTTTTGGGAAGGGCACGAGTTCCACTCGTGCCGTAACTGCCGACCAATCAAACGCGGCTTCCAGCCGCTGAGGGAATGCCGAACGGCTAAAACACTTTTTCAGCAAACTGTTAAGCCGCTACTCTGCCATGCCATTAGATCGTGCCCCAACCCACCTACATCAGATGTCGCTGCCCCGTAGAGGTTGCAGACACTAATCTCGATGCCCACCCTGGCGAATACTAATGTAACTTTTTCTCGAAAACGACCGCCTGGTTGTCTTCATACACGACTGGCCATTCCTGAGGCAATTCGCGTAGCAGCGAGGCCAGCGTAGAATCGGCGGGCAACAGAACGGTATGGACCTGTAAATTGTCGAGCACCTGCCTCCACTTCGGCTCGCCTTGCATCAGCACGAGCAACTGCCGTATACGGTCCGATCCGTATAGATCGTGACGGTCGTCAATCACCACCAACCGCCGTGGATAGAGCCGGTAGATAAGATAGCCGCCCCAGGAATCCGTCGAAAACACAGGCTCGGCGCTCGGTTCCTTTTCGAGGAAGTCCACGGCCGCAGCCGGGACCGACTTCGGGTCAAACTGGGCGTGGATCACGTGCCGTGAGCCGAACCATCCACCCTGCAAACACACCAGCAGCGCGCCAATTGTGCTCAGAATCGGCCACAAGTGTCCGCGCAAATGCAATTCCTGAGCGCTCATTCGACTGGAAAAATCGGCGACGCCCACCGCCCGCCGCCGCACCCATTGCCATGCACCCGGCGTTTCTGACAGCGCGACGAACCTCTCCCACAGCATGGGACCAATGATCAGCACCAGAAGCATCGACGACACGGGAAGGTTTCGTGACGATAACAACCCCATGTAGGTCGCGAGCAGCGCAACCAGAACATGACTGCTCGGCACTTTCCTCCGATGGCTCGCAAATGCAAATATCGTCAGCACAAGGATTATGGCAAAGAATCGCGGCGGCCAGAAATGAAAGTTCGGGGAGCGGAATTCGTCGATGCGGTCCATCAGATAGCGGTCGGTAAGATAGCGAAAAATGTGCTCATGGAGCCGCCAGCCATAAGGATTTGCGAATGTCGCCAGCGCCGAAGCTGCCCCAGCCCACATCATGCTTCGAGCGCAATCCGCCAATGCGACCGCAACGAACGCGTCCTGCGCGCTCCAACTTTCTACAAGCGCCGCGAGAATATAAATCGCCAGCAGCGCAAAGCCGAGCACCCATTCACCGTGTAAGTTCACCCACAACAGCGTGGAGACCGGAAAAAACCACGGCAGCCAGCGCAGCCGCCCCAATCCCCGCTCCCATCGCTCCAGCGCGATAAACCACAGCAACACAAATAGCCAGCTTGCGATATGCGGACGCGCGAAAAGGTGAATCGTCGCTGCCGCTTCCGCCAGCAGCATCAGTACAATTGCCAGCAGCAGACCAGTCCCCCGCTTGAGCAACTGACTTAGCAAAATGGTGAACGTGGTTGCCACCAGCACGGCGCAAAGCCAGACGACGCCGTTCAATCCGCAAAAATGATGCAGCGTGCCCAGCGCCAGGTCGTAGAGCCATTCCCACGCAAACCACGGCTGCCCGAGCATGGTAGATGAATACGGATCGGTTCGCGGCAGCATGTGCGTAATCAGAATCTGCTCGCCCGTCCGAATGTGCCACCCGATGTCCGGGTCCGCCAAAGGCCGATTCGATAAAGTTCCGGCCAGCACAGACCAGAACAGAAAAATGAAAATGATGTCGCGAGCTGGCGGCAGCAGCACGCGCCAGCCCGCTTCCCGAAACTTCGCGTAGTCGTAGGTCGTCACCGTGTGAAAAGGCCGTGTGAAAAAGCAGTGTATGCGGAGCCGCTAAACGAAGCCAGCAGAATGATGACTAATGATACTTCGGAGCATCCCGATAAGACCGTCGGACGCTCTTCTACAAAACTCTTCGTCCTAACTTCCAGTCCGTGAATCTATACCTTCAGGGGATCGAAAGCACTAAACGGATGATTCAACGCATGGATAACAAATCCAACCCGCGAGTCGTGATCGTCGGAGCCGGTTTTGGCGGACTCACCGCAGCCCAGCGAATCGCACGGCTCCCGGTGCAGGTGACCGTGATCGACCGCAAGAATCACCACACCTTTCAGCCTCTGCTCTATCAGGTCGCCACCGCCGGTCTTTCGCCCGGCGAGATCGCCGCGCCCATTCGGTGGATTCTCAGGTCCCACGCCAACGTCGAAGTATTACTTGAAGAGGTCGTTGGCTTCGATCTCGAAGCGAAGAACGTTGTAACCAACGCTCACGTCTTGCCCTATGACTATCTCGTCCTCGCCTCTGGCGCCACGCACGCCTACTTTGGCCATGAAGATTGGGAGCCCTTTGCACCGGGTCTGAAGACGATCGAAGATGCTCTTGAAATCCGCCGTCGCGTGCTGCTCGCTTTCGAACTAGCCGAACGGCAAGCGCTCCTGCAGCCCAACTCGCCCAATCTGCAGTTTGTTGTTGTCGGAGGCGGACCAACCGGCGTGGAACTCGCTGGCACCTTGGCCGAGATCGCCCGGCACGCAATGACGCACCAGTTTCGCAATGTAAAGCCCGAACAAACCCGCATCCTTCTGATCGAAGGTGGACCGCGTGTCCTGCCCGCTTACTCGGAGCATCTTTCTCACAAAGCCCAAGAGCAACTGCAACACTTAGGCGTGGAAGTCCGCACTTCCAGTATCGTGACCATGGTCGAAGCGGGTGCGGTATGGATTGGCGACGAGAAAATTCCTGCCGCCGTGATATTGTGGGCCGCGGGCGTCGCCGCTTCGCCGCTTGGCGCCAAATTGCACGTGCCCATAGACCGAGCGGGCCGCGTCTTTGTTGACCCCGACCTCAGCATCCCCGGACATCCCGACGTGTTCGTGATCGGCGACTTGGCCGCTTTTCGCGATCAACACGGCAAACTGCTGCCCGGAGTTGCGCAGGTCGCCATCCAGC
>JBAVYO010000152.1:0-8978 GCA_049698855.1 Terriglobales bacterium | reverse complement strand
GGCGTGGACTTGCGAGGGTGCCTACCGGCCATATTTTGTCCATATTTTGTCAAAAGAGCGGTGAAACATTTGCGGCCGGAAATGCGTTTGTCTCAGGAGACTGGCGCGGTTCTCGACGGTGTACTGTCGAGGTATCTTTGCAGCGATTGTGGTGCAAGTCAGTGATGAGCGCACAAGAAAAATGTGATGAAAAGTCGGGACGAACGGAGCGGGTCTTGGCGGTGTGGAATCCCGCCCTTCGCAAAGTGCGCGAGGAGTGGCGAACCTAACATGCACTCCTGAGTACAGTGTTGCAGCCCAGGTTAGCGCTCAAAAAACGGGCGCGAACCCTTCGGCATGCTCAGGGCAGCCCGCAGAGGTCGTTCGACTGCGCGGGGCTGCGCTTCGCGTACCCCGCTTGCATGACAGTTGTTGTGGGACCGGGCGAGGCTATTGTGGCGCTACCGCCTTCTCCAGATCATCGGCGGCTTTGCCGATCGCGGTCGCGACATTTTCCAGTACTTGGCCAACAAGGGGAACCTGGGCGTCAGCTTCTTTCCATTTTTCCTGATCCATATATTCCCGAACGGCCGCAATCGGCTTGGCGCCGTAGCCGGTGTACGCGCCGGGAGCATAGACCTGATGCTTGAACCACGGGCGTTCCGGTAAGCCCTTCTCCGTAAGAAACGTTCTCTGGATTTGCAGCAGCTCCGCGTTCAGAGCAATAGAGGCGCGGGCTGGCAAATCGGTTCCACCAGTCTGCCATTTGGCAAATGCCGCCTGATAACGTTCCGCGCTTTTATTGATCGACTCAGCACCGTTCTTTAGCGGCGCAAAGTTCATGAATGGAGGAAATGCCTTTGCAGGTGGAGGGACAGAAGTTTTGCGTGGGTCAGCCGTGGCCGTGAACACACCTTCCTTCAGCTCCAGATTGCGCTCGGTGATTTCGTCCTGCTTGTCCTTGAGCAGTTTCTCGAGATCTTTCACATACCGTGCGATGGTCTCCGCCTCGGCGTTGTACTCGTAGGGAATCACGTCGGCATCCGCCAACCGCATGACTGCGGTTCCCCCAGTCTGTGCCAGCGCGCGGCCATAAGCAAAATCGGTATCCACAAACTTGGTGTACCAGTAGAAATCATCGTAGATGGAATGGTAGGCATCGGCTTCGTCCTCGCCACCATAGCCGATATTAAGAGCGGGAATACCTGCATGGTCGATGAATGGCGCGTAGTCGGAACCGTCTCCCAGCGCGCCGATTCGCACATCGTTGCTTTTCCTGATCTCGGCCCGCTCTTCGGCATTGGACGCCCTGGCAATTCGCTGCAGCCGCGCTCGTTGCTGAACGGAGATGTGCTTTTCCGGATCTTGAATATCACGCGCTACATCGTTGATGAGGTGTTGCAAGTCATGCGAGCCACTGGCGTGAAAGAAACCACGGCCATTGCTGTCGGAATTAATGTAAGCCACGGCATGCTTCTGCAGTTCGTCGCGATAAGTTTCAACCCACTCGGTCGATCCCAGCAGCCCGGGCTCTTCGCCGTCCCACGCGCATAAAACAATCGTCCGTTTCGGATTCCATCCTTGTTTATGAAGCTCGCCAAGCACACGAGCTTCTTCGAGAACCGTTACCATTCCCGAGATTGGATCATCGGCGCCATTGACCCAAGCATCGTAGTGATTGCCGCGAATCACCCATTCATCGGACTCATCCGATCCGCGCAGAGTGGCAATCACGTCGTTGACCGGCTTTAAGTCCCAGTTGGAAACGACCTTGAGATGAACTTTCGCGGGACCCGGGCCGACATGATAGGTGATGGGCAAGGCTCCTCGCCACTCCTCGGGCGCAACCGGACCTTGTAACGCGGAAAGCAGCGGCAACGCATCGCCCCAGGAGATGGGGAGCACGGGAATCTTGGTGATGGTTTTTGCGTCCTTAATGTCGAGCCGCTTGGCATCGGCGGTGGCTCCAACTCCGGGGGTTAGAGGATCGCCGGGATAGTCGGTGTCCATGACGCTGCCGCGTTGCACGCCTTCGCGGGGCCTCCAACCGCCATTAGGATAGTCGTCACCCTCGAAGAAGCCATCATCCTTCGGATCGGAATAAATGATGCAACCGATTGCGCCGTGTTCGGCGGCAACCTTGGGTTTCGTGCCGCGCCAGCCTTCGCCGTAGCGCGCGATGACGATGGCGCCCTTGACGGAAATCCCCAAACGGTCGAGTTGCTCGTAATCTTCGCGGTTGCCGTAGTTCACATACACGAGTGGGGCGGTCACGTCTCCATCGATGGAGTAAGCGTTATAGGTCGGCAACTGCTCGGCGGTTTGATTGGAGGTCGGATCGCCGGGAACAGGAGGCTCTTGCAGCTTGGCGCGGAACCTGGTCGGCTCGATCATTTCTACGATGCGTTCTTTCGGCGTAGGAAAAAGCACCTGGAAGGTTTCGATGTGAGCGTCGAATCCCCATTCTTTGAACTTGGAGAGGATCCACTCCGAATTCTCTTTGTCGTAGGGAGAGCCCACGTGGTGCGGACGCGCACTCAAACGCTGCATGTTCTGACGCAAGTTCTCCGGAACGATGCCGGTCTGGAGTTTTTTCTCCCAATCGTGTTCTGTCTTGGAGGATTGCGAGGAGTAGCCAGCCAGACGGGAAGTCTCGGGAGTCGGAGTCTGTGCCGATTGCGCAAAGGTCACCGGAGCAGTGACGACAATGGCGACTGCGAGATGTATGAAAAAAGTGCGTAGTGGAATCAACGAGAACCTCCTGAGGCAGTTTGTTTCTTGTCTGGATTGATCGCTGCGAATTATAGGACGAAGCATCATCAAAGGGGTAGCGCGGCCCTTGGCGCAGGATTACTCGTGCCCTCGACGATAGTCCGCCCGAAGCACTACTTCGTTCTTCACTCGCGACGAGTGCACCAACCTCCGCATTGGTGATACCGCCGATATCGATTTCAGCTCGATGAGGGGTACCAGAACTGTCTCTACCCCTGTGCGCGATGCAAGATTACTGTTGCCTATGTGTGGGGGGACACGCGGTGCTTATCCGCGTGTCCCCCTTTTTTCTTGCGCGAGCACGGCCGCGCAGACAAGATTTTACATTTTGTTGCTGCATGGGCCGAATCGCGGGAATTTAGGCGTAATGCAGCGTTATATTTGCATCCATTGTCATTTCTATCAGCCGCCGCGGGAAAATCCGTGGCTCGATGCGGTCGAGATACAAGACTCCGCCTCTCCCTACCACGATTGGAACGAACGGGTCACTGCGGAGTGCTATCTGCCGAACGGGGCCGCGCGAATTCTAGACGGACAATCCCGAGTCGCAAAAATCGTCAACAACTACGCCCGTATCAGCTTCAACTTTGGTCCGACGCTGCTTTCCTGGATGGAGCAGAAGGCGCCCCAGGCTTATGAGCGGATCCTTGCGGCGGACCGGGAGAGCCAGGAGATTTTTTCTGGCCACGGATCGGCGCTCGCCCAAGCGTATAACCACATGATCCAGCCGCTGGCCAACCCTCGCGATAAGCGCACTCAGGTCGTTTGGGGAGTGCGTGATTTCCAGCACCGCTTCGGACGCGATCCCGAGGGCATGTGGCTGCCGGAAACCGCCGTTGATGTGGAAAGCCTCGAACTGATGAGCGAAGCGGGCATCAAGTTCACTATCCTTGCGCCTCACCAGGCTTGGCGGATGCGCAACCGGGTCTGGGAAGAATGGCAGGGCATGGAAGGAGGCAGGATCGATCCCACGCGTGCGTACCTGTGTCATCTGCCTTCGGGACGCATGATCAACTTGTTCTTCTACGACGGGCCAATCTCGCACGCCGTTGCCTTTGAGCACCTGCTGATGGATGGTGAACGATTTGCGCACCGCCTGATGAGCGGATTCAACGGGGAACGAAACTGGCCGCAGATTGTGCATATTGCCACCGATGGCGAAACCTACGGCCATCATTATCCGCATGGCGATATGGCCCTGGCGTATACCCTCGAGTATCTGGAACGCAACCAGCTTGCCCGGATCACCAACTATGGCGAATACCTGGCGCTGCATCCGGCGGAACAGGAAGTGGAGATCGTCGAGAAGACTTCCTGGAGTTGTGTGCACGGCATCGCGCGATGGATGGACGATTGCGGGTGCAGAGCAGGCGGAGGCGATTCATGGAACCAGCAGTGGCGCCGTCATTTGCGGAATGCACTGGACTGGCTGCGCGACGACCTGAGCGGGATGTACGAGACGAGGGGCGCCAGACTCTTTATCGATCCCTGGGGCGCGCGCAACGACTACATCCAGGTGGTGCTCGATCGTTCTTCCCAAAACAAACAGGCATTCTTTGCGCAGCACACCATACGGCCGCTCTCTCCGGCTGAACAGGTGGAAGCATGGCGCCTGCTGGAGATGCAGCGCCACCTCATGCTGATGTACACGAGCTGTGGCTGGTTTTTCGAAGAGCTGACAGGTCCGGCCACGTTGCAGATCCTGCAATACGCGGCTCGTGCTTTGCAGTTGAGCCGGCAGGTTAGCAGCGAGGATCGCGACGAAGCTTTCCTGCAACGCTTACAGGCAGCCTGGAGCAACGTACCCGGCTGCGGGAATGGCCGGCACGTCTACGATCGGTTCATCAAACCCACCATGCTGGATCTGGTCGGGGTGGGCGCGCACTACGCCATCAGCTCGATCTTCGGCGGATACCACGGGCAGGATTCCATCTTCTGCTATCGCGTCGCGCTGGAGAGGTCGCAAGTTCTACAGTCGGGCAAAACCAAGTTTGCCGCGGGCGTGGCTCGGCTCACGTCGGATACGACCGACACTTCATTGCGAGTGGGTTTCGGCGTGCTTCATTTTGGCGATCACAATCTGAGCGCGGGTGTGCGCCCGCTCGGTGACGATCTATGGGTCGAAGATTTCATTGATGAGGCTTGTACGGCGTTTTCCGGGGCCGATCTTCCGGCATGCCTGCGCTTGATTGACCGCTATTTCCCGGGCTCAACCTATTCGCTGAAATCGCTGTTTCAGGACGAACGCAGAAGGATTGTCAATCAGATCGTCGATTCGACGCTGAGCGATTCCGCAGCGCTGTACCGCCGCATATACGAAGACCACGCACCGCTGATGTGCTTCTTGTCGGAACTACAGTTTCCCCTTCCGCCAATCTTGCGGCTCACCACCGAGTTTGTCCTGGATACGGCCGCGCGCCGCGCTTTGGCCGATCAAAAGACGGATTTGGAATCGGTCCGATCGCTTCTGGATGAGGTCCAGCGGAGCGGGTTCAGCCTCGACGCCTCCAATCTGGAAGCTGCACTGCGCGAGCGATTGAACGCGCTGATGGAACGCTGGATGCGGAACCCAGGCGATCGGGAAACTCTGGAAGAGGTGGAGAACGTGATCGCGCTGTCGCGAGTCCGCCCGTTCGAACTGAATCTCTGGAAGTCACAGAACACCTATTACGAGCTTTCGCAGGCGGTTGCGGGCAGCGGAGCCGGAACTGTGAATGAAGCTTGGATCAGCCATTTCCGCAGGTTGGGGCAGTGGCTGGGTGTCGCACAGCCGCAATTGCCGGCGCAGCGCAGGGAAAACGATCCGGCAGCGTAGGACGCTAGCGGGGATGACGATCACATTCGGTTCTTGTGGCGGCGTTTGCAGGGCGAGAAAAGCAGTTCGAGGATCAACATGCGATCATTTCAGCACTTCTTCGTGAATTGGAATCGTGGATTACTGAAGACAACAGTGATTACGGATACCGGCTGCCGTTCGGATCCCGATACCTCACCAACCTGGCGAGCACTCTATGTGGCGGCGCTCTTTGAGACGGACGAGGCACGCATGATGCAGCGGATTGCCGAAGCCAAGAAAGCATTAGCGGTGCGCGCGCGCGTTCTTTTCCAGAGTGCGGGAGATCATCGGCAGGAACAGAGTGCGATTGAGGCCACTCTCCAATCCTTACGCGTGCTGGAGCAATGCAAAGGGCGTTTGCAAGCAGAGGCGGTGAGTGGCGCGGACTAACTGACGTGCTGTCGTGCAGTGTTCAGAGAATTTGGCTTGCGCACACCACGACGCCCATTCAGTTCTAAGGCGTCCGTTTAAGCGTAAGATTCAGAGGCGCTCCGGCGTGCTTAAAAGTACCTGTGATCGCTGAATTGTCTTTGTTCATGGTGCCGTCATAAACACTCTGACTGGGGCTGCTTTCGAAGTGCAGGGCGGGTTCCTTGTAGGTGATGGCGGTGACCGGGTCGCCCGAAATATCCTGCTCAGGATAGTCGATCGTGCCGCTTAGACTTCCGTCCTCCGCAGCGGAAATGTGCACCACAATCCTCTTCTTCGGTTGGGCTCCTGGATCGAGAGTACCTTCCCACGTTCCGATGACAGGCTGCGGATCCGCTGCCATTACCGGAATGGGTGCAATGCTCATTCCCACCGTCAGCGATAATCCTACGTAAAGAGCAAATGACCAAAGGCGCGGCTTTTTCAGGAAATTCATTTTTATCAGCTTCTTTCCGATGTTTCGGATGATATCGCAGCCCTGCCGGGTTGGAAAACGTTATTGGGAAGGCGCTGAGAGACTCTTTCCCCTCCCTCATCCCCCCTCTTTTTCCACGCAGTAGTAAACTGTTCCCGCGCCTCGCGAGTTGGGGACGCCAAAATCAAGTGAACACAAAGGAACGAGAGATGATAGGGCGAACCAGAATATATATAGCTGCGGCACTCGCACTTTTCTTATGCGCGCCGGCATTCAGCCAAACCCAGGCTCCCGCTCCGTTTACGAATACTCACACGCTCCCGCCCGGCTTGGATGTGCGCTTCATTGACACCACCGCCGACCCCTGCGTCGATTTCGCGCAGTATGCCTGCGGCAACTTCACCAAGCTGTATCCCATCCCCAATGATCGTTCGGGATATGGAACCGGCGCCATGGTGGCCGACTACACGGAGACCGTCCTGCACGCTATGCTCGAAACCGCCGCTGCCGGTGGCGCCAACCGCACGCCTAACGAGCAAAAAATCGGCGACTTCTATGCTTCCTGCATCGATACCGATGCCATCAACCAGAACGGCTTGAAGCCTCTGCAAGCCGAACTGGCCCGAATTGCAGCCTTGAACAGCAAAGACGAATTGCCGGAATTGCTCGCCCATTATCAATTGATTAATGACAACGCATGGTTCAACTTCGGGGAACAACAGGACTTCAAAGATGCCAGCAAGCAGATTGCATCGGTCGATCAAGGGGGGCTCGGGCTCCCCGAGCGCGATTATTATTTCCGTAAGGGAGACGCGGCCGAGAAAACCCGCACCCAGTACGTCCAGCACATCGCCAACATCTTCAAACTCATGGGCGAGCCGGAGACTAAGGCCGCTTCCGACGCACAGAAGATCATGCAGTTGGAAACCGAACTGGCCACGGTTTCTATGGACATCACATCGCAGCGCGATCCCAAGAACGTCTACCACCTGATGCCGGTATCCGAGCTCGCCAGTCTTGCGCCGGGTGTCGCTTGGGATCGTTTTCTCAAGTCGACGGGCGCTCCACCGGTTTCGGAGCTGAACGTTACCAATCCGGATTTTTTCAAGCGCATGAATGCGCTGCTGGCTTCCACTGACTTGGAGACGATGAAGACGTATTTGCGCTGGCAATTGATCCATTCCACCGACAGCCTTGTTCTGCCCAAGGCTTTCGACGATGAGACCTTTGACTTCTACCGTCACAAGCTGGCCGGGCAACCCGAACAGCGCGCCCGCTGGAAGCGGTGTGTGCAAGCCACCGACAGAGCTTTAGGGGAGGCTCTCGGTCAGGTTTACGTGGCCCAGAATTTCCCTCCATCCAGCAAGCAGGCGACGGTTCAGATGGTGCACGACATCGAAGCGGCTATGAACCAGGAAATCGACACTCTCACTTGGATGAGCGCTACCACAAAAACACGGGCAAAAGAAAAACTGCGTGCCGTCGCCGATAAGATCGGCTATCCCGATCGCTGGCGCGATTATTCCAATCTCACGGTTGTCCGCGGCGAGGCATTCGGGAACGCACAACGCGCGGTTGAGTTCGAGAATCGCCGCGAGCTCGCCAAAATCGGGCAACCCGTTAATCGCGGCGAATGGGATATCAGCCCGGCCACCGTCGATGCCTACTACAACCCCAGCATGAACGACATCAATTTCCCAGCCGGAATCCTACAGGCTCCGTTGTACGACGCGAACGCAACCGACGCTGAAAACTATGGCCACATCGGCGGTATTGTGGGCCATGAGCTCACCCACGGGTTTGACGATGAGGGCCGCCAGTTTGACGCCAAGGGGAACCTCTCCGACTGGTGGACGCCGGAGGATGCCAAGAACTTTGAGGAGATGACGGACTGTGAAGTGAAAGAGTACGGCAACTTTGTCGCGGTGGATGATGTAAAAGTGAATGGCAAGCTCACCTTGGGCGAGAACACGGCCGATAATGGCGGTCTGCGGCTAGCCTATATTGCTTTCCTCGCCGACGCCAAGCGTAGGAACATCGACCTCGCCAGGAAGCAGGATGGCTATACTCCCTTGCAGCAGTTCTTCCTTGGCCATGGACAGAGCTGGTGTGGCAGCATACGCCCCGAACAGCTCCGCCTGCAGGTGCAGACCGATCCTCATTCGCCCCGGCAATTCCGCATCAACGGTGTGGTGCAAAACATGCCCGAGTTCGGTCAGGCCTTCGGCTGCAAGACCGGCCAGCCCATGATGCCTGCCCACGCCTGCCATGTGTGGTGAAAGCAGGAGCTTTTCAAGAAGGGATTGCCGCCGGTGGCTGCGAAAAAAGTCTAAGGCCTTGTCGTTTTGAGCAGTGCGGCGGAATCACCGCGAGGGCTATCCAGCTTTTGGAAGTGGTGGCTCTCGATCCCCATCTTTTGCGCTGAGAACCCTGTTTATTTCTTCAATAAGGGCGATCAACTTCTTCGGGTCCTGCTCATTCGCCGCTTGTTCGCATAGTATGCGCCAGCGTTCCCGGTTCTGGTCGGTCATAAGCGCCTCTAGGGAA
>JBAVYO010000151.1:0-29147 GCA_049698855.1 Terriglobales bacterium | reverse complement strand
TCTTTGCGCGGGCCCTTTTTTCACCCCCCTTTGCTTGACTCGATTATGGAGCAGGTCTTGTCATCCGCGCTTCAAAACACTGTCTGATCGTGACACGGCATGATATGCTGGCTTCTGTCTGGCGTCCTTGAAGGAGAAAACAGGCTGGGGTCTTTCGGGAAAACACCTCCCGTCTTCGACACGCATACGAGTCGAATCCGCATCGGGTCCGCTGAGGCTTGCCGGACAACAAGTCAGAGTCGTCTCCGCAATGAAACTCTCAACCAACAAGTGAAATGCTGACCAACATCCAGATTGCGATCCTAAGGAAAATCTCTCCGGGAACTCCAGCTTGCTGTAGTGGGAGCGTTTACGAAGGCCGATCGAAGCTCTCTGTTCTTATGGGGGATGATTTCTTTGACAGGATCGCGGGGAAAACTGTTATCGACTTCGGCTGCGGAGAAGGCTCTGACGCCATCGAAATGGCCGCCAAGGGAGCCCGGCGCGTAATCGGTATCGACATCCGTGAGAGCGTCCTGCACACAGCAAGACAGAAAGCGCTGACGTCCGGTGTCGCAGACACTTGCCTTTTCGCGACTTCGACCAAGGAGCTTGCCGACGTTGTCGTTTCCGTGGACGCCTTTGAACACTTCGCCGATCCCGCGGAAATCCTGCACATCATGAACGATCGTCTGCAACCGGACGGCCAGGTCTTGGTCAGTTTCGGGCCAACTTGGTATCACCCGTTGGGCGGCCATTTGTTTTCTGTTTTTCCCTGGGCACATTTGATATTTAGCGAGAAAGCCCTCATCGCTTGGCGGTCCACTTTTAAAGCAGACGGCGCAACCCGATTCAATGAAGTGGCGGGCGGATTAAACCAGATGACAATCGCGAATTTCGAGGCGTTAGTGGCTGCCAGCCCTCTGAAGTTTTCCGCACTTGAACTCGTGCCGATCGGAAAGGTTCGCTCTTTTCACAACCGTTTCACGCGCGAATTTACAACCGCGATTGTGCGCTGTTGTCTGGTCAAGCGCACATAGGGGCGCAGATGCAGGGAACCGATCTAATTCTGGAGAGGCGACATCGACCCGAAAGAACTTCTAGTATCGTGGCTATTCCCCGGCCGCGGTTAACTATTGCGTGCGCGAGCGTGTCGCTACAAGAGAACAACTCAAATTCCGCTTCTCCCGGCATCGCTGCCGCTTCCGACGACCGCGACATCGGGGCGTGGGCGCGGTCGAAACTGCGGTAAGTCATCGAATGACCCTGATGACCCCAGTAACATCTGTTTTAATGAGCCTTTCAACCAATCATACGAGCAAGGTGATAAGCTTCTTGTAGCGTGCCTACGCTGACTTCAACTGATCGAAGCACCCGTCCCGTTTTCGTAATGGGCTGTCACCGCTCAGGTACGAATCTTCTCTATGACATGCTGCTGTCCTCGGGAGGCTTCGCGATCTACCGGGGTCTTCTTCCCGTCTACAAGTCTCTGGTCCCACGCTTCGGCTCGATGAGCAAGCGCTCGAACCGGGAACGAATTCTCGCTACTTGGCTGCGCAGCAAGGGATTCCGCCGCACCGGCCTTCAGCCAGAGCAAATTTCTTCTCGCATCCTCAATGACTGCCGGACTGCTGGAGACTTCACCCGTGTGGTAATGGATGCAATTGCCGCGCAACAGAACGTCAACCGCTGGGCGGGATACGACGCCGATCACGTTTTGCACGTTGCCCAAATTAAAAGAGACATCCCGAACGCCCTGTTCGCGCACATTATTCGCGACGGCCGCGACATCGCCCTCTCTCTCAAGAAGATGGGCGGCTTCACTCCCTTGCCGTGGGATCGCTCGGAAAGCGATAGCCTTGTTGCCACCGCTCTCTATTGGGAGTGGATGGTTCGCCGCGGACGCGAAGCCGGACGCAGCATCCCCACCGATTACATCGAGATCCGCTACGAAGATTTGGTAACCCATCCGCGCGAAACCCTTGCTCGATTGGGAACTTTTATCGATCACGATCTCGATTACGATCGAATCCAGCGCGCCAGCCTGGGACGACTGTCTGAGACCAACTCATCGTTCCGTGAAGAAGGCAAGGCGAACATCCACCCGGTAGGCCGCTGGAAGGAACGCCTCTCAACAGCGAACGTCGCTTCCATTGAAGCCGCCGTCGGCGCTTCCCTCGAAGAAAACGGCTACCCACTCTCCGTTCCCGCAGCCGAGCGCCACATTACCTTGCGCTCCTCCTGGATGCGAGCGACGTATCCCGCTTTCCTCAGTGGCAAGCACTGGCTCAAAGTGAACACGCCGTTGGGCCGGCTCGCCGATATCTCGGCCATGGAACTAGCGGAAACTCCCCGCGACCTGCCCAGTCAGACCGCGCCCGAAAAGTTCTTATAAATCCCCGGCCTTAGGCCAAGTTCGTAAAATCAGTGCTCGAAAACTCTAGACAAAGCTTGCAAGGTTACCAGCAGATGCCTTCGTAAGTCTCTGCCCCTTCCGGCCGTTTCACTCGATCCAAATGGATCAGATCGATCACTATCTGCTCCGCCCGCAGATATTTCGCCAGCCGCTCCCGGCTTGCCGACTTGTTCCCCAGAATCACTACTTCCGCCGAGCGCATCACGCTCTCAAGATCGGCTGTCAGCACAGATCCGATATGCGGAATGACTTCTTCAATGTACTGGCGATTCGCACCCGCCAGCCGTCCCAGCGAGACGTCCTCGTCCCACACATGCACTTCCAGGCCTTCTCCCATCAGGCGCTTGATCAACTGCACCTGCGGGCTTTCTCGCAGATCGTCCGTTCCCGCCTTGAAACTCAGCCCAAGCTGCGCGATCTTCTTTTTGCCCGTGCTCAACACCATATCCACAGCGCGGTCAATGTGCTCTGCGTTGCTCGGCATCAGCGATTCCAGCACCGGCAGCTTCAGATCGAGTTCCTTCGCTTTGTAAGTGATCGCTCTCAAATCCTTCGGCAGGCACGATCCGCCAAACGCAAATCCCGGAGAGAGATATGCCGGAGAAATATTGAGCTTGGTGTCCGAAGTGAATATCTTCGTGACCTCGTGCGCATCCACGCCGAGGTACTTGCACATCGTCCCCATTTCATTGGCGAAGCCGACCTTCAGTGCGTGGTAGCAGTTAGAGAAATACTTGACCATCTCGGCCACCGGAATTGTCGTCTCGAAGAGAGGCGCGGGAACGTCCTTGTACAACTCGCGCAGCGGCGCAAGATGATTCTTGTCGCTCGCTCCCAGAATCGTGTACGGAGGATTGAGGAAGTCGGCGACCGCGCTGCCCTCGCGCATGAACTCCGGGTTGTAGCAGACCGTGAAATCGCGTCCGCACTTCTTGCCGCTTGCTTTTTCCAGAATCGGCAATGCAACCGTCTCGGTCGTCCCCGGCAGCACGGTGCTGCGCAGCACGAACACATGCGGAGATTTCTTTTGCCGAATCGCCGCGCCGATCTCGCGCGCCACGCTCTCTATGTGGCTGAGATCAAGCTTCCCATTCTTCAGGCTCGGCGTGCCGACGCAAACGAACGATACGTCGGAGTTCAGCACCGCTTCTGTCGCGTTGGTCGTGGCGTGCAGAAGCCCAGCCCGGTTCGCTTCCGCCACCAGTTCGCTCATCCGAGCCTCAATGATCGGAGTGCGCCCGGACCCGAGCATCTCCACCTTCGCCGGGCTCACATCTACGCCGATGACCTTGTGCCCCATCGACGCGAAGCACGCCGCCGATACCGACCCTACATATCCCAAACCAAAAATGCTGACGGACTGACCCAAAGCAAATTCTCCTGTAACCGCCGTGGTCCCCACTTGAAGCGTTCAGCGTGTGGACCAAGGACGGCAGTTAAAACATTAGTATTTTCAACATTTTATATGAGACCTACAATCCTCGACACGAGCCATCTCAAAGGAGCAGTAATCCCAGTGAATCGCTCGTGAGTCGTCTAAAACATACTACAGAAACAATAGCTTACGAAGATAACCAAAGAATGCTCCCAGGAAAATCACGCTTCTCATGTGCGGTCGGCTCCATGCACGTCCTTTTCATCCCCACTTCGCAGCCAGGCTCAACACTTTGGGCACCGGGGCGCATCGCTCTGGCAAGAACAGAGCAATTTCCAACATGTAAGATATGAGGTGTCTGTGACTTCCGGATGGCAAAACAAGCTGGCGCGCGCTTCTCGCATGGACTGGGATGAGGTCCGAACGCGCCTCGCCCAGGAGCTCCATAAGCGCGGCGATCTTCTGCGGCTTAAGGTGGGATTGCGCCCCGCAGCAATTCGGCTGCGCGATGCTTCTTCGGGCGGCAAATTCTTTTTCGCCCGCGGCGAGGCTGCGGCCCGCGCTGACTTGCTGCGCTCCTATCTGCCCGACGAAGCCGCCGCCATTTTGCGCGAGGCGGATGAAATCTGCGCGCACCGCTTTCGCCTCCTCGGCTACGACAACCTTGACTTCGGCGAGAGCCAGGCGCGGAGCAAGGCCAATGACAATGACAAAAGCAATGCCATCGACTGGCATCTCGATCCAGTCCACGGCAAGCGCGCGCCGCTCGACCCTTGGTTCAAGATTCCCTTCCTTGACTTCGCCGTGGCTGGCGACCACAAAATCACGTGGGAACTGAATCGTCATCAGCATCTGGTTACCCTGGCGAAGGCATGGCTGCTAACCCGCGATGAAAAGTACGTCCATGAGCTTACGGCGCAGTGGCACAGTTGGATCGAATCCAATCCGTACCCGCTGGGCATCAACTGGGCGAGCACACTGGAAGTAGCCTTTCGCAGCCTGTCGTGGATATGGGTGGATCATCTGCTCGCCGATGCGCCCGGCTACGCCGCATTTCGCGCCGACCTTCTTCCCGCTCTCGCCTTTCATGGCCGTTACATCGAGCGTTATCTATCTACATATTTTTCGCCCAATACGCATTTGCTGGGCGAAGCGGTTGCAATGTTTTTCCTCGGAGCGCTCTATCCGCAGATGCCCCACGCCGCGCGCTGGAAGGAAGATGGATGGAACATCGTCTTGCGCGAAGCTGGAGCCCAGGTTCGCGCCGACGGCGTCTACTTCGAACAGTCGCTTTACTACCACGTCTACGCGCTCGATTTCTTTCTGCATGCGCGGACACTTGCCGCAGTCAACGATATCGAGATTCCCGCCGCCTACGACGACGTGCTGCGCAAGATGCTGAACGTAATCGCCGCTCTCGCGCAGTCTGGTCCAGCCGAGGGCTTTGGCGACGACGATGGAGGACGCTTATTCAACTCCCGGCGCAACCAAACCGAGCACATGACTGACCCGCTCACCATCGGAGCCATCGCCTTTCGCCGCGACGATCTTGGGGCGCCGCTCCTGACTGAAGAAGCCATCTGGCTTTTTGGAGAACGCGCCGTCGCAGCGCTTGCGCCCGCCACAGCTCACCGCGCCGCGGCTACACCGGCAAATTCAACGATCACTTCAGCCGCATTTCCCGATGGTGGTATTTATGTGCTCGCCGACTCCCACCCGCGTCCGCAAACCATGATGATCGACGCCGGCCCACAAGGCACCGGCCGCTGCGGTCACGGCCACGCTGACGCGTTGAGCCTTTGCTTGACCATCGACGGCGAGCGCTGGCTGGTCGACTCGGGCAGCGGAGTTTATATCTCATCCGATCCTGCCGACCGCAATAATTTCCGCGGCACTGCTGCCCACAACACACTGCGTGTCGATGGCCTTGACCAGGCTGTTCCCTGCGAGCCGTTTTCCTGGACTGACATTCCCGCACCCCAGGCGGAACACTTTGCGGCGGGACGAACGTTTACCTATTTCTGCGGTAGCCATAACGGATATAAACGCCTGCCAGATCCAGTCACACATCGTCGTTCTGTTCTGCGCATCAACAGTTGTAAAAACGACGGCAAGGAAAACGATCGCACCGGAAATAAGGGCCTCCATACAGGCGAGGAAAGCAGCATCGGCCTATGGCTAGTGCGCGACCTTGTGCTTGGCACCGCAGAACACGATCTCGAACTTCGCTGGCATTTCGCAAGCGACATCGCCGTGCGCGAGCTGGAAGCATGCGAAATCATCGCGTCCAAGGCCAACACCTCCAAGCGCGAACTTCCCGATCAGCAGTCTAACCAGCTCCGAACGATCTGGCCCGGCGAAACAGTCTGGAAATCAACGATCACGCAAGGCACGCTTTCCCCCGCCTACGGCCGTTATGAGCCCGCGCCCGTAGTGCGATCCCACGCGCGCATAAAACTGCCCACTGAGATTGCCGCTGCCTTTCTCGTAAGCGAGCACGGCGCGCTTTCTCATGAGCACGCTCGGATGACGGCCGTCCGCCACGACGCAGGCCAGTCTTACGAACTCTGTGTCGGCGACGACAAACACGAGTTCTTCTTTGCCCTCGGCAATCAGCCGTGGAGCGCCGGTCCCTGGACATCCGACGCCGAGCTGCTTTATTGCCGCATGGCGAACGAGAAGCTGGTGCAGTTGATCGTCGTTGGCGGCAGCTCGGTCGAATGGCAAGGACGCCCACTGCTCCGGGCATCCGCTCCATCCGGGTATTTTGAGTGGCGCAAGCAGGATGGCGCTCTGCAAGCAGAACCGACGTCGTTTTCTACTACCACGTTGTTCGATGAGCTCACTGGCAACGCGCCGGCATCCAATATTGCAAGCCCAACGTCTTCCTACGCGGAGAAACACTGAATGTGCGGCATCGCCGGAATTTTTGAATTTGGACACGACTCACGGGCCAGCGCCACCGCGCTCCGCGAAATGTGCCGCGTGATTACCCATCGCGGCCCCGACGACGAAGGCTTCTATACGGATGGGCAGCTCGCCATCGGCATGCGCCGCCTCAGCATCGTCGATCTAGCCACCGGCCACCAGCCTCTCTCCAACGAAGACGGCTCGCTCTGGATCGTATTCAACGGCGAAATCTACAACCACGCCGCGCTGCGCGAGCAGCTGATCGCCCGGGGCCACCGCTACAGCACGCACAGCGACACGGAAACGATCGTTCACGCATTCGAAGAATACGGCGCCGATTGCGTGCAGCATCTGCGCGGTATGTTTGCCTTCGCCATCTGGAACCGCAACACCAAAACTCTGTTCATCGCCCGCGACCGCCTGGGCATCAAGCCGCTCTGCTACAAGCTCACACCGGAGCGCCTCCTGTTCGGCTCTGAAATCAAAGTCATCCTCGCGCACGGTGGAATCCGCCCGGAGTTCAATCGCTCCACTCTGCCCGAGTTCCTCGCCTTCGGCTACCTTTCCGGCGACGACACTTTTTATTCGGGCATCAAGAAACTAATGCCCGGCCATACGATGACGATTGGTCCCGACGGCAAGGCCGACATTCGCCAGTACTGGGATCTCGACGCCTCCAAGCCCCATGAATCGCGCGATGAGAGTTACTACGTCCAGAATTACCGCGAGTTGCTCGAAGGCGCAGTCCGAAGCCATCTCATGAGCGACGTGCCGCTCGGCGTCTTTCTCAGCGGCGGTCTCGATTCCAGCGCCGTCGCAGCGCTCATGACAAAGATTCGCCGCGAGCCGATCGAGACTTTCTCGGTCGGATACCGCGAGCAGACGTATAGCGAACTGCCTTTCGCGCGCACGGTGTCAGAACATATCAAGTCGCAGCATCGTGAAGTGCTGGTCGGCGAGAACGACTTCTTCGACGCGCTCCCTCATCTGATCTGGCACGAAGATGAGCCGATCGTTTGGCCGTCAAGCGTCTCTCTATATTTTGTCGCAAGACTCGCGCGCGAGCGCGTGACCGTTGTTCTCACCGGCGAGGGCAGCGACGAAACACTGGCCGGCTACACCCGCTACGCCTTCACACTCAAGAATGCCGCCATGGATCGCGCTTATCGCTCTCTGGTGCCGAGCCCGCTGCGGCGCGCTCTGCGAAATTCGGTCGCCGATTCATCTCTGCTGGGAGCGACTCTTCGCAGGAAACTCGAACACACATTCGTCGGCAAGGACGGCGAGGCCTGGGATTCCTTCTATTTCGACAATTTCTTTTCTGCCTTCAGCGGCGCGGAGCAGCAAAGCCTGCTAACCGCAGAGTTCGCCCGCGAATTCGCCCCCGCGACCGCCTACACGAACGTGCTCGCCTACTGGGATCGCTCAGGCACGCAGGCTGGCGGCACGATGCTCCAGCGTCTGCTCTACACCGATATCAAAACCTACCTGGTCGAACTGCTCATGAAGCAGGACAGCATGAGCATGGCCGCATCAATCGAGAGCCGCGTGCCCTTCCTCGACCATGTGCTGGTGGAATTCGCAACCCGCATTCCGCGTGAGGTGCAGATTCAGGGGCTGTCCGGAAAGCGAATCCTTAAGAAAGCGGTGGAGGATCTGCTCCCGCACGAAATCATTTACCGCCCCAAGCTCGGTTTCCCCACGCCGTGGAGCGGATGGCTCGCGGGGCCACGTCTCGAGACAATTCGCGCCATGCTGCTCGAGCCGCGCAGCCTTGAGCGCGGATATTTCCGCCGTGAGGCCATCGAGAAACTGTTCGACGAGCACCGCGCCAAGCACCGCGACAACTACGACCGCATCTGGCGTCTGCTGAATCTGGAATTGTGGCACCGCGTCTGCCTGGAGGGTGAAGCGCACGACGAAGTTGGCGCGGGCGAAATAAGGATGGCTTCAACTCCGTAGAACTCTCTACCCGAGAACTGCCCGATACACCTTCACCCACTGGCCGCGAACAGCGTCCCATGTATACTTTTGCGATTGTTCATGAGCATTCTTTGCGAGCGCGGCGGCCAAATCCGGTTCGCGCAGCAGCCTAATTACATTCGCCGCTAACGCCTTTTCGTCGCCGACTGCCGAGAGCAACCCCGTCCGCTCTTGCTCCACCAGGTATCGCATCGACTCGGGCGCAGTAGTCACAACCGGAGTTCCCGCGCCAAAGGCTTCGATCACCGAGACTGGCATATTATCGAGCCAAGAAGCGTTAATGAAAATATCCGCTTGATCGTAAAATTTCCCGATCTCCGTGCGGGAGGCAACACCGCAAAACTTCACCCCGTCGAGCTTCATATCAGCCACTAGCTGGCGCACTTCGCTCTCAAGCGGACCCCCACCAACCAGATCAAGCTGGGCCTCCGGATACTCTTTCTTCACCTCGGCAAATGCCCTCACCACCACATCCACGCTGTAGTAAGCCGAAAATCCGCGCGTGCAAACCAGATGCGGACGCAGCCGATTCCGCTCGCGATAGCGAAACTGCGAGAGATCGACAAGGTTGGGAACAACCACGGCGCGCAATCCGAACTCATCGAAAACATCGACGAGATATCCGGACGGCACGACAATCTCGTCCGCCCGCGCGAGGACGAACTTCCCGGACCGAAAGCGCTTTAAATGATCGCGCGCCTCACCGCTGTGATAGTTGATGATGGTTCTCTGGCCGAGCAGTTTTGCCACAAGCCATGCTGGAGCAGGCGCCAGAAGAAACGACCAGTAGGACGCGGAAAAGATGTGCGCGACGTCGACATGTCTCAGGTCCCGCCACAAATGCCACAAGTAGATCGGCTCGCGCAGTATCGTACGCAGCCCAGGAATCCCACCGGCCCAGGAAAGCAGGCGCGGCAAGGGCGGATCGACTGCAATAAAGCTCGTTTCAATTTCCGCATCGTTTTGCCAGAGCCGCAGCAGCAGGTCGGCCTGCGCCGACTGGCCTCCCACATAGCGCAGGCTGGGCGCGACAATCGCTACCTTCACGCGCTTTTCTGTCGATGCCCTCGCCGAGTCGCTCATCCGGCCGCGTTTCTCCGCCGTTTTCGATTGAGCAAATTCAAATAGAGTTCCTCGTAACGCAGGCACACGCGCTCAAGACTGAAATTCTCCTCCACAAAATGGCGGGCATTCGCGCCAAGATGTTCGCGGAGGCGTGCGTCGGAAAGCAAGCGGAGAGTGGCAGCCGCGAATTCGACCTCGCTTCCGGCGGCAATCAATATTCCGCGATCCTTGTCGATCAGTTCCGCATTTCCCCCGACATTGTAGGCGACGGTTGGCAAGCGCGCCGCCATGCTCTCCAGGATAACGTTCGATAGGCTCTCCGAATCCGAGGTGAGAACGGCGACATCGATCGAGGCAAGCACGGCTGGAATATCGCGCCGGTCGCCGAGAAAGATCGCGTGTTTTTCCAGCCCAAGGGCTGCGGCTTGCGCTTCCAGTTCACCGCGCAGCGGGCCGTCTCCCGCGAGCATAAATTCGACGTCCGGCATCGCTCCATGAATGGCCGCGGCTATGCGCAAAAATCCCGCTTGATTCTTGTAGTGGGCATTCATCCGCGCGACCATCCCCACCCGCAGCATGCCAGAGCGAGGTTCGAGCGCCGGCCGAGCGCCGTCGAAATCCGCGACTGGCAAGGCATTTCCTATGACCGCCAGCTTTTGGCGTGGCAACCCCGCAGCCACAAGGCTGTTCGCCGCCGCGTGCGAATTGCATACAACCGCATCGCATAAACGAAAAGCGGCAGCCTGCGCGCGGAACTGCGCCGGGGTCATCAGATCCCCAAGCTGGCGATGGCTACCGATTACCACCGGCACACCCGCCAGGCGAGCCGCTGGGATCAGCGTGAGGTTGGCGTAGAAATCGAAGGCGTGTGCGATCTCAATCCGGTTCGTTCGAAGATGGTTACGCAGATTGAGCCGCGTCCGCAGCGACTGCCAGCCAAACAGACTCCCGCCAAGCGGGAACTGCGGAACGCCGGCAAATTGGTCGGCCAGCGCCCCATGCCGGCTCAAGCATCCGAGATGAATCTGAAATTTCGAATCGCTCAGGCTTTGCGCGAGCACCGCAAACTGGCGCTCCGATCCGCCCGTCTCGAAGGTGTTGACCATTAGAAACAGTCCGGCGCGCTTTATAACAGGATGAATCGTCGCGCCCGGGATTGCTTCATCCGTGCTCAGCACCGGCTATTCTCCTGCCGGGGCAGGCGCTAACACAGGGGTGCGCGCCCTTTGCCTGCGCGAATCAGCGGTCACCGGCGAGGTGAAGAGTCCGGCTGGCTTGACATGCTTTTCCAGGAAATTTCGGTGCCAGAGCTCGAACATCAAGAGCCGCCAGATGCGGCCTGTATTGGTGCTCTTGCCGCGGACCAGATAATCGTCCATGACCGCTCGAATGCCGCTGGGCCGGAAATACCCGCGATCGAGCGTGCGCGGTTCCAGCAGCATCATCAACATGTCCTTTAACTCATGGCGCATCCAGTACACCAAAGGCAGCGAGAATCCCTGCTTTTGGCGATAGAGCACTTCCCTCGGCACACCCAGTCGCTCGGCAAGCTTGCGCAGGATGTACTTCTGGTCCTTTCCGCGCAGCTTCCACTCGAGTGCAAGACCTGTGGCCCACTCCACGAAAACGTGGTCGAGAATCGGAACACGGACTTCCAGCGAGTTCAGCATGCTCATGCGGTCGACCTTGGTCAGGATGTCGTCGACCATGTAAGTCTTCGTATCGACGTAGAGAATCTGGCTGACCGGATCCTGTGTGGGAGCGGCCGCAAATCGGCGGCGCAGCACATTGCCAGGATCGTCGCCGCGGTCGAGGACTGCGCGGAAGCCGTCTGACAAAACTGGAGTGTCGCGTTCAAACGTCGGAATGAACGAGATTCCGTCGACATAGCGTTCCTGCCACGACAGGGAGACGTTGTAGCTCAGTTTGCGGCCGCGCATGCCTCTCGGCAGCCGCGGAAATACCTTGTCGCGATAGAGCTTGCGGGCCCATTCCGGAATGTGTTCGAAGATTCGCCGCGCGGCATGCACCCGGTAGCGATCGTATCCGCCAAATATCTCGTCGCCCCCGTCGCCAGAAAGCGCAACCGTCACGTGCTGCCGCGCCATCTGCGACACATAATACGTGGGCAGCATCGAAGAGTCGCCGAATGGTTCTTCGAGTGATGACGTAAGGTGCTCGACCGTTCCCACGACATCGGGGTCGAGGATCATCTCGTGATGATCCGTGCCGAATTTCTGCGCGACGATGCGCGCGTACTGCGCTTCGTTATAGTCGTCTTTCTTGAAGCCGATAGAAAACGTCTTGACCGGGCCGGCACTGGCACGGGCCATCAGCGCCACGATGGTGGAAGAATCCGTTCCGCCGCTCAGGAATGCGCCGAGAGGGACGTCCGAGATCAGGCGAATCCTCGTCGCTTCCAGGAGACGATGCTCCAATTCCTCAAGACACTCTTCCTCGCTTTTCGGCGCGTAGGTGTTGTATTCGGGCAGATCCCAGTACTGGCGTATGCGGATTTCGCCGTCCTCGAATTCCAGCAAGTGCCCCGACGGCAGTTTGTGAATCCCCGTGAAGGCCGTGAGCGGCTCCGGCACGTACCCGTAATAGAGATATTCGAGCAACGCCTGCCCATTGACTTCCGCCAGTTCCGGAACCGCCGCGAGAATGCTCTTGATTTCCGATCCAAAGTAGAGATTGCCCTTGTGCAGAGCATAGTGCAACGGCTTTTTTCCCAAGCGGTCACGCGCCAAAATCAGCTTGCGCTTGGTCTTGTCGTAAATCGCGAGCCCGAACATGCCGCGCAGCTTTGTGACGCAGTCCGCGCCCATCTCTTCGTAGAGGTGAATGATGACTTCGGTATCGGTTTTTGTATAAAAGCGATGGCCGCGTTTTTCGAGCTCCGGCCGCAGTTCCGGGAAATTGTAGATTTCACCGTTGAACACGATCCAGGCGGATCGGTCCTCGTTAAACACCGGCTGGTGGCCGCCAGAAAGGTCGATGATCGAAAGCCGGCGCATGCCAAGGCCGGCGCCATCGGCCACGTAGATGCCTTCGTCGTCCGGCCCACGGTACACGATCTGATTGCACATGTGGTGCACGAGCGCTTCCGTGATACTGCTCTCGCGTGTGGTGCTAACGACTCCGGCAATTCCACACATGATGTGCTTTCATCCTTTCAGGCTCGCGGGGACAGCGCTGGAATTTTCTAACGATGCGGCTACTTCCGCGAAACGTTTGAAGCGGTAGTCGCGGAAGTCTCCTGGATTGCCTTCCCGCCCATCGCAGGCAGCGAGAAGAATGTTTGTCATCTCGCGCGCGGTAACAAAGTGCAGCGTTTCCTTTCGCTCCTGCGCGCCGCCGACCAGTCCCTTCAGAAAGTCTTGAAAAGCGCCACCCACAACTTCGTCTCGCTGCGTAGGATTCATGCCGTGACAATGCAGCTTGACGAAGAGCCAGTCGGGACGGCCCGCGACTCGGATTCGCGCCTGTTTCCAAAGCGCAAGGCGGTGAAGTGTAAGCGGCTTCCCAGCACTAATTTCGGCAGTTTCAACCGCACCTTTGGCCCCCCGCAGTGCCCTGGCAGCATCAATCAACAGCGGCCCTTGGATCATCACCGGAAACGTTCGTGGAGCGCGGCCCACCGTCAGGTCGCGGCCTTTCCGGTGCGGAGCCGCTTCATCCAGCGGCAACGTGCATTCGTAAAGCGAATTGATTTTCGAGATTTGCGCGGGATGCAATACGGAAGTGGGCAACGTCAAATCGGCAAAGCAGCCCGTCTCCGCCAGAATCTGCATCTCCGAATCCACTCCGCATCCCCTACCCCCCCCAGAGTTCGCAAGCGCCCAATTCCCGTGCACAAAAGCATAGCGCGGCTGGGCCGCTCCTTCTTCAGCTGAGAGCGCGCGATGTCGGAAAGCCAGCAGATCGCGAAACTCAGTCAGCAAACGCAGCGTATTCTCCGCCGTATCGGGGCCACCTGTCGTGCCGTGGTGCAGATGAATTTCAATTTCGCCCCAACCCTGGTGGCAGTGATCCGCCAGCATCTCCACGAGGCCCTCGTCGTACTGTTCTGCAGGGTAAAAATATGTGTGTACAAAAGGACGGCCGTCGTGATCCAGCCATTGCCCGGCCGCTTTCGGATAATCGCGGCGCCATTGCTCCAACCGGCGTTCCTGCTCCGGTCGCGGCGCGCGCTTGTATCCATTCGTGGGATCGATCGCCGGTTCAAAGTGATCGGCGAGCGCGAAAATCAGATGCACCGGTCCAGACGCCGGCCGGCGCAGCCCCTTCCAGACTGCCGCGGGCAGAACCTTCCTTGCGTAAGCGATTTTCTTCCTCAGCATCTTGTCGTCCGCCCCGCTTGTCGTTGCAGCGCCGCTATTTCAGCGGTTTACGGCCCCGAACCGCGATCCCATAGTCTCCGATTTTCATGTCTTCCATTCCCATCGCCTCGTACCACCGGAAGACCTGCTCGTAGGTGTGCTTCGATTGATATTTCGGCGAATACCAATCGAAGGTGTCGAGCATGCGCGCTTCGGCATCCCCTTGCCGGTTCACCGGAAACACATGATGCACCAAACCCGCGGCGGGCTCGCCCACCAGCGGTACCTTCCTCAGCGCCGCTTGCGTGTTGTAGAGCACGGGCACTGCAATCTTGAGAATGCTATGCAATGTTTGTGGCTTCATTTGGCTCGTATAGCGCCGCCAGAAATCGCTGAAGCGGTACCACTTGTTGTATCCGCTATAAAGCCACACCGCGAGAATGCCGCCCGGCTTCAGATACTTTGCCAGCGACTTCACCGCCGCTTCGCAATCGGGTGTGTGATGCAGCACCCCCACGCTATATATGACGTCGAAGCTTTCTGGCGCGAACGGCAGAGCAAACGCATCGGCCTGGAATGCAACGAACTCGCGCGCCGCTAGATTCTTGGCCGCAACCTCGGCAGCCGCGCTCAGATCGACGCCCACCACGCGCGCCCCCCAGCGCGTGGCCACCTCGGCAAAGCGCCCCATCCCACAGCCTACGTCAAGGGTGAGTTTGCCCTGAAGTTCCTCGGGGCGGAGGGCCGTCTTCATCCGGAAGTTGCGGTCGGATTCGCGAACTTCATCGTGGTCGAGTTGCGTCTTCTGATAGCGATGCCACTGGAAGCCGAAACTCGCCGCGTAGTGCTGCGTGTCCACGAAACGTCCAATCCCGTTCACATTGGGATAGGCGCGCTTGCACCCGGGACACACGAATCCCCCGAGCTTGTCGCTTTCCAATTTAGAGCTGCAGTTCAGGCAACGCAGGATCGCCTGTAAGTCAGCGAACAGGGGACACTGCACCGGTTGTTCTGCGATTGGCATAGACCTCCAGAAAGTGACGCGGCTTTGCCGGGGGGGGCGCTGCCGGGCCGGAATTTTGATCTTGCTCTTGAATCGTGCGCAACAACGCTGCCGTAAAGGCAACCGAGTAATACGGGAACAGTTGGTACGCCTCAGGCGCAAACAACGCTCCGACTGCAAAACCAACTAGCGAACTGTAAAGCGCACCCACAAACAAAACGATATCCTCGTCGAGGTCTTTCTCTTTCTTCAGAATCTTCAGGTTCACGAACGCTTGCCGAAAAAACAACAAGAACATAATGCCGACCGGAATGCCCCCTTCGACCGTGATCTGCAGGTAGGTCATATGCACGTCGTGCCAGACCAGTGAATAGGTAGGGAAGTTATGCAAACCTATGCCGAGAACCGGGTAATTAACAATGCCCTCCACGGCTCGCTTCATCAGATACATGCGAGCTTGATAGGATCCTTCCGCCTCGTTTGCTTTGGCGCCGCTCGCGGCCGTAAGAGCCTCGAAGCGATCGTAGAGTTTCCCTCCGGCCGTGATCGCGATGACCATCGTGAGAAGGGCCGTCGCCACCAGTAGATACATTCGCTTGCCCTTGATGGCGAAGTGATAGAGAGTTACGCTCCCGGAAATTACCAGGTTAATAAATCCGGCTCGGGATGCGGTCTCGAAAATCGCCACCAGCATGAACATCATTCCAACCAGCCAAAATGCCTTCTTAAACGGATTCTTGGCCGTCACCATAAAGGCCAGGGCAAACGGCAGCGACAATACAATGGCAAACGCAAGATCGTTAGGGTTCCCATAGATGCCGCCAATCACCCCTTGCAGCCGCGGCGTGCTGTGACCTTTGATCAGGCACACGACGCATATCAACACCACCGAACAGGCCTGAATGAAAATGACCCGGCGCAACCGGTCGAACGTCGTAACCAAAAGGAAAACCAGTATCCAGGCAATGTAAATCTTGGAAAAATCCATCGTGCTGACGACCGCCCCACCTTTCCACACAGGCGACAGGAAGGCGCCGACGTACATCACCATAATCATGCCCAGCAATAGCTTCGCTTCTGGCGGCCGGTCTCTATATTTACGTTTCGTCCTCCCCAGACTGTTGAATAATCCCCACATGGCGAGTATGGCCGTAATCTTCGCGAGTGGAAACATCTTGAGCCCGGGAATCCAGTCTTCCGGCCGCGCGCAGTAAACCACGAAGAACGCGCTCAGCCAGAAGAACGCGCTCTTGGTTGGATCGCCAGCCTGATAGGACACACGTCTTCCCGGCAGTGCCACCGCTTCTACGTTGCCGTTGTTCCCAGTCGCCACAAATTCCTCTTTATAATTCCTTTAGTCCCTTATAAACCACGCGCCGGCACTGCGTCTGTCTTATCCCCCACCTCGCACCCCGTTCATCCGTTCTCGCCTAGCTAAATGGACTCCAGCGGCCGTCAACGAACCCACACCGCTTTCCTTCCCGTGACGAAATTTACAAAAGCCACCATGGCCGCCGAATTAAGAACGACAAAGGTGCGCGCGGCATCCGCGACTCGGGTCAGCGGCCCGATCTTGAACCCTCCCAGCGCCACCAGACTCAGCGCGTAAAACCCAAGCTGCGCCGCGAGTGCCGCCCGATAAAACGGCTGCGGTAGAAACAAGGAGGAAATCAGGAGGCCGACAAGCGCAAACGGCACCGCCAGCCGCGACAGCTTATGGCTCACGAATTCGAACCGAATGGAATTCTCGCGCCCCAGCAGCCAGGGCGCTAGCTGAAGCAGTTGGTAGTTGCCGCTCAGCGTTCGAACTTTTCGGGAAAACTCCCGCCGGTCGCCCAGATTAGGTGAGTCCCACGCACGTGCCCGCGAATCGAACACCACGCGTCCTCCTCGCCGCACCACCTGCATGGGCAGCAAAACATCGTCCAATATCGTCCCCTCCGGCAGCGGACCAGCCAAATCCTTGCGGGCGCAATATATCGCACCGGTCGCACCGGCCACCGAACCGGAAGCCGACTCCAGTTCCCGTATTTTTTTTTCCACGCGCCAGTACATGCCCATGCCTTTTCCCGCTTCGCCGCTGGCCGGATCGCCCAGCATCAGTTCCCCGCTGACCGCGCCAACTTCGGGATCGGCAAAATTCTCCACCAGCAACCGCAGTGCGCCGCGCTCAATCTGCTGCCGCGCATCGGTGAAAAGCAGCACTTCACCGCGAGCCCCCTCGATGGCATAGTTCAATCCCGCCGCCTTTCCCCTCGAATCCGGCTTCAACATTGTCCGCACTCGCCCATCTCCGCCATATCTGGCAAGCACTGCCCCAGTCCCATCGTTCGAGCCATCGGAGACAACCACCACTTCCAGCTTCTCCGCCGGATAATCCAGCCCCAGCAGATTGTCCAGCTTCCGTGCGATCGCTGCTTCCTCGTTCCGCACCACCATCACTGCCGAAACCGCCGGCTCGCCCGCGCCCCGCCGCACCGGACGCGGCGACCATCGACTCCGCAGCCATAGCCACAGCGGATAGCCGAAGTAGGAGTAAACCACCAAGGCCGCCGAAATCCAGAACACCCATTTCATCTTCATTGCGCGCCCCGGCGCAAGATGACCGTCTTGATCGTCAAAAACATAATCATCAGGTCCAGACCGATGGATGCGTTCTTCATATAAAACAGGTCATACTGCAACTTCTCCCGCGCGTCCGCCACCGTGCTGCCATACTTGTATCTGACCTGCGCCCATCCCGTCAGTCCCGGCCTCACCATGTGCCGCACGCCGTAAAACGGAATTTCCTTCGTGAGCCACTCTACAAACTCCGGCCGCTCCGGGCGCGGCCCCACAAATGCCATATCTCCCTTCAAAACGCACCAGAGCTGCGGGATTTCATCCAGCCGCGACGACCTCAGAAAGCGTCCCACACGCGTTACTCGAGGATCGTTATCGCCCGCCCACTGCGGGCCGCTCGAAGCCTCGGCATCCTGTCGCATCGTCCGGAACTTGACGACGTTAAAAATTCGCCCGCCCTTGCCCACTCGCGCCTGCGAATAAAAAACCGGCCCCTTGGAATCGAGCCTGATCGCTAACATTACGAAGGGAATCAGCGGAAGCGAAACAATCAGACCGGTAAAGGAGATCACCACCGACAACCAGCGGCGTGCAAAGCGAAACGCGCTGCTACGGCGAAATCCCTCCCCAAACACCATCCAGCTCGGATTCAGGTTCTCGACTTCGATCTTGCCCGATATTTTCTCCAGCCACGAGGTCGCTTCCTCGACCTTCACTCCCCGCATTCGCAAATCCAGCAGTTCCGTCATCGGGATGGTGCCCCGGCGATCGGGCATGGCGACGATCACACGATGCACTTTCTGCTTGCTCGCCACCTCGAGCAGATGCTCCGCCACCGATTCCCTTGTGATCGCCCCTTCCATTTTCCCCGTCCAACTGGCAACCTCCACTCCAATCTCCGGATTCTGCCGGAGGCCTTGCACCAACCGCTGCGCCCGCTCCCCCGTGCCTAACACATACACACGCTCAATCAAAACCGGCAGCCGGATCAGCCAGGAGAAACCCATCCGCCATCCGAATAGCGCGATCGTGAGAATTACCAGCCCGATTTCCGTCGACCCGTTGCCTAAAACATATTCCGGCCAAAAGTAGGCCACCACGGCAAGAACAAACGCCAGCAGGCCTGGAACCATCAACAGCCGGAAATACAGCTCCCCTTTGCCGATGATTCTGGACGTGTCGTACAGATCGAACCAGTACGAGCCCAGCAGGACGAATAACGTGGCTACAATAATTTTGAGATAGCCGTGCTCGGCGATCAGCACGAGGTAGCTATCATCCCAGTTCGCGTACATCACCCCCATCAGCAGGGAGGTCCCGACGATCAGGGCTTCTCCGATCAGCAGGATCAGTGTGCGGACGGGATAATAGACATTGAAAAGCCGGATCACCGGGGCCTCGGTTCTACTTCAGGTATGGGCTCACGTAGGGGCTCATCGATGCGCCGTAGTAGTACCTCGCCTGCGAATGCCGCCCCATCGTGCCATTCAGAACCACCCCCAACAGCAAGTTCTCGGGAAATTCTTCACGCGCGCGCTTCGCCAGGTCCGACGATGTCAATTCCGACCGCACTACCATCAGCACTCCATCGCAGTAGCCCGCCACCACCGTCGGGTCCGACACCGGAATGACCGGCGAGGAATCGACGATGATCCAGTCGAAAAGTGGCTCCAGGCGCTGCATCAAAAGTTTGAACCGGCCATTGGCCAAAAGCTCCGGAGCGCTCGGCACCACTCTGCCGGCCGGGATGAAAAATAGGTTGTCCATCTGCCCCCGGCGCATAATGGCAAATTCGTCGCATTCCCCGGCCAAGAAGTCGGAAAGACCAGGCGTGAGCGGCACTCCAAAATTGCTGTGTTGCCCCGGATTCCGCAGGTCGCCATCGATCACGACCGCCCGCCGTCCATGCTGCCGCACCAGCACCTGTCCGAGATTCGCCGCCACGAACGACTTCCCTTCCCGCGGCATAGCGCTGGTCACCAGCAGCCGTTTCAGCGGCATCTTTTCGCGGATCTGGTAGAGCCGCGAGCGCAGCGTGCGAAATTCTTCCGTGCCCACGCGCGTCTCGTCGTCCTGGAAAAACAGCATGTGCGTCGGATCCGGCTTCCACTCGGTTTGCGGGCAGCGAGCCAGCAGGGTTTCGAAGCTGAACGCGGCCCCCGCTCCCATCCCAGGCGCGCTCCCGCCCTGCAGATTCGGCATCTCCACCGCCTGCGGATCGAGCGGCTGCAGTGCGGATTCGACATGCGTGCCCATGGCGGCGGCTCTTTCCTCTTCGGCACGTTTCAATGCGTCATGGATGCGGCTCATAATTTCCTTCCCTTCCCATTTTTCCTATTGTTCTGTCTGGCGCAGCTTATCGGCGAGTGTCGCCAGAGTACGCAACGCATCGACCAGATCAAATTTTTGCGGCGTGGCGGGTACCGGTGGAGTCATCGCCCCCGCCAGTCCGTCGGCTAGATCGAAGTCCCGCGCCACCGATTCCACGATCTCCGCGGTAACCAGTTTTTTCTGATCGACGAAGGCGCTGACCAGGCAGTGTTCGCACAACAGATTGATCACCCGCGGAATGCCTGCCGAGTACCGGAAGATCGCGGCCGCAGCCTCCTTGTCGAAGATCGCATCGCCGTTCGATCCGGCAACCCGTAGCCGCTGCACGATATAGGACTTCGTTTCTTCCAAATTAAAGGCGTGTGTTTTCGCCCGCAGCGTCAGCCGCTGCCGCAATTGTCGCAACTGCGGCTGCTTCAAGCGCTGCTCCAGCTCCGGCTGTCCCACCAGCACGATCTGCAGCAGCTTTTCCGTGAAGGTCTCCAGATTCGTCATCATCCGGATTTCTTCCAGTACCTCATCGGAAAGATTCTGCGCCTCGTCGATGACCAGCACCGCCGTTTCACCCGCCCGATACCGGTCAAGAAGCCAGCTGTACAACCGCTGCAGCATCGTGCTCTTCGACTTCGTCTCGCACGGAATGCCGAAGTCCGACATCATGTACTCCAGCAGTTGCATCACATCCATGCGCGAGTTGAAGACAAACGCCGTCGCCACTTGCTGCACCCGCAGCCATTCCATCAGCTTGTTGATCAGCGTCGTCTTTCCCGTCCCCACCTCGCCCGTCAGCAGCACAAAGCCTTTGCGGCTCTGGATGCCATAGGTCAGGCAGGCCAGCGCTTCCTCTGTGTGCCGCGTCAGGTACAAAAAACGCGGGTCCGGATTTACGTTAAACGGATTGGCTCGAAGGCCAAAAAAATCCTTATACATATGCCACCGCTAGACCTCAACCTTTTCCTGTTCCTCGGGAGGAGCCGCTCGTCCCCAGAATCGGCGCCGTCCATTGCCGTTCGGAGCCCCTTCCTCTTCACTGCCCAGCCATGGCACCGAAATCAGCATCGGCAAATCCATCGCCGCCGCAATGTCCTTTTCCGTTCGGATCGACCGGTCGCTGAATTCGAGCCAAAGTGCGATCAGCACGCCGATACCAATGCCGCCTCCAAATCCGCCGGCTGCCGCCATCCAGCGCACCGGAAAACTCGGCGAGTCCGGCAGTTGAGCGGGCGTCAGAATGATCATCTGTTCGCCCTCCTGCTCGCTCTCCATGTTGTAGGACTGGGCCGCTGAACTCTGCTTCGCCAGCAGATCCCGGTATACGGTCTGCGCATTGTCGTAATCGCGCGTCAGTTCCCGGTACTGCTCTTCGATGGCCGGACTCATGGATGTGCGCGCCTCGTAGACGTTGATCTGCGCCTGTAATTTCTTTTGATCCGCCGTCGACTGCTCAATCAAAGAGTGGTATTGATGAATCTGCAGCCGAAGCTGGCGAATCTCCGGCGAATCGTCACCGGCCGTGGGACTGGAGGCGTCGCTCGCAGGCGCGCTGTTCATCTGTTTGTTGACTTCGTTCAGCCGCGCTTGCACCTTGGCGATATCCGCCTTCGTCTTGATTACATCCGGATGGTCGTCGGTATAACGCGACTGCAGCTGAATCAACTGCGATTGCAGAGTGCTCAACTGCGTCTCCAGCGTCTGTGGGTTTGTCGCCGATTGTGCAGCCTTCCAGGCGGCCAACTGCTGCGCCAGTACACTTTCGGCATAACTCCTGTCCTGCTGTGCCCGGTTCAAGGTCTGCGTGGTCGCATCGAGTTGCGTGTTGAGCGACGCCAGCATCTTCATGTTCGTATCCACGTCGCCCGGAAGCTGGCCTAGATACTGTTTCTTGAAGGCCGCCAATTTCGCGTCCTGATCGTCAATGGCCCGCTTGGCGTCTTCCACCTGCCGGCCCAGGAAGTCGGTCGTGCCCTTGGCAATATCGGCGCGCGACCTCAGGTTTTCGTCCACCATCAGCGACGTGAGCGCACTGCAGATTTTCTGCGCCCGGCCAGGATCGCGATTGGTATACCCGATGTAGAACCCGGGCAGAGGCTCGTCGGTCGGCGAGGCCGTCTTTTTCTTGGCGCCCGGAGAACCCGCAGCCTGCGTGATCGACGTGATGACCGGGGTCACGGTCATATTCGCGCGAATATCCTCCATTAGCTTGCCTTCGTCGCCCGCCTTCACCAACCCCAGGCTCTGGATTACCGGCCTCAACCGGCTCCCGCTCAGCATCTGCTGCTGTAAGCTCGCAATGCGTTCGGTGAAGTCGGCGGTGATAACCGGCACCACATAGTTCTCCGGCACCTTCTGCCCTTCCACCAAAATCATCGACTGCGACGTGTACTTCGGCGGGAATATGTACGACATCGCAAACCCCGCCACCGGCGCAACCAATAACGGGATCAGGATCACCTTCAGGCGCCGCCGCGCCATCGCAACATAATCTTCCATCGTTAGTTCGCGATTCTCCGCCATACTCTCTCCGCCAATCTGGCCGCTTCCTGGCAGCCAATAAAATCATTCAATCCGCGTCGCCTTGGGATGCCATTCGAACCCAACCGTAATCCGTTGCCGCTGCTCCAGTGTGCCGCATCCTGTCGAGTTCGAAATACCCGACGTGCAAATGGCCTCGCCCGACTCGTCAAACGCAACTTCGTTGAACGTGTAGGCGCCTAAGAGATCGTACGTCCTCCCCAGATGCTTCCGCAGAATGATTGCCGCGGTGCCCTCGTTATCGGTGTTGACGTTAAGAATGGCGGCCCCCAGGCGTTGGTTCCTCGCATATCCCAAATCGGCCGACAACGTGAAGGTACGCCCCAGCGGCCGCCGGTACGCCAATCGGGCCTGCTGCGTGTCGGCGCCGGCGAAAATCCCGTTTCCTTGCGAAGTGTACTTCTCCCAGCTGGCGGCCATCGAAGAATGCTCGAACTGATAAGTCAGGATCGCTCGCCCGCTCAACGACCAGCTCCGCGTACCCGGATTGTATCTCACGTCCGTGTACTGCGGTCCCGCCCCACCGATGAACCGCATTCTGCCACTAATTGTGTGGCTCCAGCGCAGATTGAAAATGCCATTGTAGATCTCGCCACCCGTGTTGTAGGGAAAACGGAACAGTTGGAACGCAGCCACCCCCGCCATCTGGTCGTGGCGTGAAAGCATGTGACTGAAGCCCCCCTCAATTGTCGTCTGGTCGCTATTAATTAGGCAGGTGACCTCGGACGGCAGGACACCAGGGGAATTGCAGCAGTTCTGCGGGTTTGCATCCTGGCAATCTTGCATGAAGTGCGCATCGCTGTATGCCCCCACCAGCGTCACCGCCGAACGTGGGCTGATTGCCTGTACCACATCGGCGATGGCCGTATTCGCCAGCCGAGGAATATTTCCGACCGCCTCGAACGCGCCCGTGCCGAAAACGTGTGTACCCGGCAACCCTCCACCGGCCTCGCCCGAACCCAATCCGCCCAAAGCAATGCCCAATCCCGGCAGGCCTTCCCCGGTCTCCGCATCGAACGAACCGTCGGGGATATAGCTGAATGAATCTCTCACTTCCAAATACCCCGTCCGCCAGCGTGTTACCCCCTCAAAACCGAGAGCTTGCAGTTGTTTCACTTCATACTTAGGGCTGGTTTCAAAAGAGCCGCCGCCCAGATATTCCAGAATCAGGTCGCTCTTGGGCCAGAATTTCTGCAAGTCAAGAGCCCCTAGCACGTGCGAAACCGGCTCTACCTGATATGTCCCCAGGCGGTTGTTCTCGTCGGTATCCGCCGTTTCTCCCACTTGAATCGCAGGCGAAATAAAACTCCGGCTCGCCACCTTCAGCTTGAGACCTGGTTCGTCGATCCCCGAAATCGGCGGATTGTCCGGATTCAGCACCGGTGCGCTCTGGCCGAAGGCGGGCGCTGGCGCCGGCCCCTGTGGCGAATTATCCTGCGCCACCGCCCACACACCGATGCCGAATATCAGAAGTCCTATCCCAACTGCTCGCAGTTTGCCCATCGTTCGCACTCAACTCTCTTTAATTACGGGACGACAATCGTGTCTCCCGGCTGTAGCGTGTAGTTCTGGTCCATGGCATCGCCCTTGACCAGCTTGCGGTAATTGACCGGGAGCTTTTCCTGTTTCCCGTTCTGCGCACGCAGAACATAAATGCGCTTGGTATTTGCGAACTGGCTGATCCCCGCCGCCGACAATGCCTGCAAGACAGTCATATGCGGCAGCATCGGCATCGCCCCACTCCGCGAAACTTCTCCCACCAGGTAAACCCGCTTGCTGTTGATCGCTGTCACCACCACCGTGACCCGCGGATCGGCCAAAAACTTCTTCAGTTTCTCGGTGATCGACTCCGCCAGTTGCGTCGGCGTCATGCCTGCGGCTTGCACGTCGCCCAGCAGCGGCAGCGAAATTTTCCCATCCGGACGCACCGGCAACGTTGCCGTCAGGTCGCCTTCTTTCCACACGTTAATGCTCAACCCGTCATCCGGCCCGATCACGTAATCCGGCCCGGCTACTCCTATGGCCTCGTTCTTCCCGGGCGCGGCTGAAACACTCTTGTCCGCAACGGCTTTCTCTGGTGCTGGCACCGCCATGGCGGGCGCTTGCGCCGGCGCATCTTGCGCCCACACCATGCCTCCAAACAGCAAAACTGCTGCCGCCGCTTTCCATATCAATTTCATATCTTCTCCTCGCTGGGACTTCTCTCTCTCTATTTTCGCTGCCCTAAGCACCGTATCCTTCGTATCCGATCTGCTTCAACTTATAGAGCAGCGCCTTATAACTGATCTGTAATTCCTCTGCTGCCCTGCGCCGGTTCCAGCGCGTTCGTGCCAAAACCTGAAGGATCAATTCCCGTTCCGCTTCGCGCGATGCCGCCCGCGCCGCATTCTTCAGCGAAATCTTCTCGCCATTCGCCGGTTCCCCACGCCGCAACAGAGAACGAAGCCCGCCCATCGCCAGGCCTTCATCCCCCAACGCCACGATCGCGCGGGTTGCATCCTTCAGTTCCCGGATGTTCCCTGGCCAGTGATATTCCAGGAAGAAACTCTGCGTCTCGCTGCTCAGGGCGGGCACGCGTTGCCCAAACTCCTGCGCGAACGCCGAAAGAAACCAGTCCCGCAGAACCGGAATGTCTTCTCTCCTCTGCCGCAGCGGAGGCAACCGCAAGCACACCGCGCTGATCAGATAGTAGAGGTCTTCCAGCACCTTCCGCGACCGAACTTCCGGCTCCAATTCGCTTGACGTACCGAAAATGTAACGCGGCACTCGATTCCGTTCGCCGTCCTTCGCGCTCATCTGGCGAAATACTTCTTTCTGCGCCGCCCGAGAAAGCTCGGGAACTTCCTGTAGATAGACCGTTCCCCCCCGGTCTTCGCAGGCCGCCAGCGCTTTCTCGCTCGCCTCCCGGCCCTGAAGAATCTGGAATGGTTCCGGAGCTCGCTGTGAAAGACTGTGGATGCGCGCCGCCGCCGCCGCCTTCCCAGCCCCGTGTTCCGCCAGAACCAGTACCGGGACGTCATTCTGCGATAGCTCCCGCAGCACTGCTTCCACGGCGCGCATTCCCGCGCTCACACTTTCCACCCAGACTTTTCCACGCCCATTCGGCGCAGAAATATCGGGCGTGTTCTCGTGGGTACTATTAAGATCCATGCTATATCCATTCCGAGGCGCGGGGGTACGCTGCCCGGGCAAAGGTTGCTCTCTGTATGTTGTAAAGCACACCAATTGCCAACTGGGGGAAAATAGCCGGCTACGATGAGAGCTATACACTCTTCTGTTTCAATGGCTTACATCACGTAAGCCTGGGGTCACACGAAATCTACGTTAGCACATCATGACCAATTGGGAAAACTTTTTCCCATATTCGCCATTACTTTTGGGACTTCTTTACCCTTAGTCTCGTCCATTCTTGGACTACTTTGCCCGCTTTTGAAACCTCAAACATTCCCAATACCGCCCCAAGTCAGCTCCTTACGCTCTACACAGAGAGATCCCGCTGCCCTCGCAAACTTTCCCCTAGCTCTTTTTCCGTTCAAGTTTTTCTCCGCGAATTCGTGGCAAAAAAAGACCTGGTACACCACCCTTTATGGCTTTGCGCGAATCCTACCTTTCGCATATCCTCAAGCTTAAGCGCATACTATGGGTGATTCTGTCGAAATAGCCCAGCTCGCTGCGGCCCGCAGAAGCTCTGCGGCTTCCTACTGGCCTCACCTCGGCGGCTGGCTGCTTCTTCTTTTGCTGGTCGCGCTCTATCACTCCATCCTTTATCGCCTCGCCCTGCAATGGGCGAACGACCCTAACTTTTCCCACGGTTTCTTCGTCCCAGCCTTTGCCCTGTTTGTCCTTTGGCAAAACCGCGCTCGGCTGAGGACCGTTCCCATCTCTCCTTCCTGGTCCGGACTTCCTCTGGTCGTCTTCGCGCTCGTCATGCTCGTCTTCGGAGTGCTCGGCGTCGAACTATTCACCTCGCGCGCCTCTTTCCTAGTCCTGCTCGCCGGCCTCATCGTTCTCTTCCGCGGCTGGGCGATGTTTCGTGCCGTGCTGTTTCCCTGGGCATTCTCGTTTTTGATGATTCCTCTCCCCGCCCTCATCCTTCAGCGCTTCACGTTCCCGCTCCAGATCTTCGCCTCCCGGCTCGCCGCCTTGTCCTTGCAGGCGGTCGGCATTCCCGTTCTTCGCGAAGGCAACGTCATCGTGCTCGCCTCCTTGTCGCTCGAAGTTGCCGAGGCCTGTAGCGGAATTCGCTCGCTGGTTTCTCTCGTCACCCTCGCCATCATCTACGGCTACATGGTCGAGCGTCGCAACTGGGTTCGAGTCCTGCTCGCCTGCTCGGCCGTTCCCATCGCCGTCGTCGCCAATGTCTTTCGCATCTTCGGCACCGGCCTGCTCGGCCAACTCTGGGATCCCGACAAGGCCCAGGGCTTCTTCCACGAGTTTCAGGGATGGCTCGTTTTCGTCGTCTCACTCATCCTGCTCTTCGCCTTCCATCGCGTCGTCAATTGGATCTGGAAGCCCGGGTCCGGGCCGACGCCTTCGCCGATTGCGCCCGCCGACGCCACGCCCGCTCCCCATCCGCACACCCGCACCTGGTCGGCCCGCTTCGTCATGACGGCAGCCTTAATGTTGGTGACTGTCGTCGCACTCCAGGCCCATTCGCAGGATGAAGTCCTGCCTCCACGCCCGCTTCTAAGCGCGCTGCCCACACAATACGCAAATTGGGTTGGCACGGATGACCAGCTTGATCCGCAAACTCTCGAGATTCTCGGGCCGGGCGAATTCCTACTGCGCGACTACGAAGACGCCAACCAGCGCCTGCCCTGGATCAATCTCTTCGTCGCCTATTTCCCCTCGCAGAGAATGGGAGACACCATCCACTCGCCCAGCCACTGTCTGCCCGGCGCAGGATGGGTTCCCACCGAGCGCGAGGTCATCACCCTCGCCGCGTCCGACGGGTCGTCTTTCCCCGTCAATCGCTACGTGGTTTCAAAGGCGGGAGAACGCGAACTAGTTCTTTATTGGTTTCAAGCGCATGGCCGCGAAGTAGCCAGCGAGTACTCGGCCAAGTATTACCTGATCGAGGATTCAATCCGCCTGCACCGTAGTGACGGTGCGCTCATCCGCCTAATGACTCCCATGTTCGATCACGAATCGCCCGACGCCGCGCAGGCAAGAATGATGCAGCTCGGCAACCAGTTCCTCCCTTTTCTGGAGCGCTCGATCCCCCGGTAAGCACGGTTATCGAAATCCGCCGTGAAGGAACAGGAGGAAGTGGGAACGACGCGCGGCGAGAGGGCAGTCTTTGCCGGCGAAGTGTCTACTTTAGTAGGACTTTTGATGACTACTAAAGTAGACAAAAAGGCCCAAAAACTTTGTCGGGTTTCGGCCAGTTTTATGATATAGGGGAGCGCGATTCATTCCCGTGGACTCGCCGGAAATTCCGCCGCCTAGGCAATAGGAGGCTTAAATTGAATCGTCAGCCAGCCTGCCCGGAAAATGGGGACCGTCCCGTCGGCCCCTTGGCTTCATGTCCCTTGGGCTTCAAACTCCCTGTACGCGATTTTCCGTGTGCTCATCCATTCATTCTGGATTAATGTCGTCCGGTTTTCGTAACAGTCTCCAGATTTCCTACATGGAGCGCGGGATGAAGAGTAAAAAGCCTCTCTGCGTCGGCCTGTCACCATTCAGTTGGTCCCAGGCGTCGTCGATTCGGTAACAAACCACCACTTTGGAGGTCGTGAGTGAAGCATCTGCGTTCCCATTGTGCCGTAGCCCTGTCGCTCCTGTTGGCTTTGGAAGCCTATCCTCAAAGTTCCACAACATCGTCTGCGGCAGCTGGAGTAGCCGCAGGCGCAGCCCTCACTGCTGGCGCAGCTCAACCATCGACTACTGCATCGAGTGCTGGGGGCTCGAGTTCGCCAATTGAGATGAACATCATGGTTTATGGCGGCTTGAAGCAAATTGCTCTTAAGATCGCAGCCGATGTTGATTCAGTTGCGAAAGCGCAGCCTGATACTCAATGGCAGAATGTCCCTTTCCAACTAGGAACGAGTAGACCGTGCAATGCAAAGCTTGACCGCCAGATTCTCTTGGAGGACAGCACATCCAGTTCGCAACTTGCCCTCTACGCTACCTGGGACGCTTATCAACGATCCCTGACGAATCTCTTCAGCGGTGCACAAGCGGCCATTAACAATGACATCCAGCAAATCAAGAAGATTCTGTCCGATGAAGAGCGGGCAAAAAAGGAAGCAGAACAAAAGAAAGAAGCAGCGGAGAAGGAGAAGCGGAAGCAGGCAAAGAAAAAGACTCCTCCTCCACAGATCGGTACGGAGGAATATAACCCATCTCTTGAGGAGCAACAGGAAGCCCGAGCCAAAATTACAGCCTCGCCCACTCCTCCAGCAGGTGGGAGTGCGAGTGCTAGCCCGACGCCCCCGATGGCCCTCACATATCTCGGCGACATTACTACCGCGTTGACGGCAGCAAAATCCGGGCTTTCATACGCCTCCTCGTCCATTCAACCAACAACTCAAGCTCTAACGTATAAGCGCCGGAGCAATACTAGGCCACATCACGCCGCGTAAGCGGGGTGCTGCGGCGGAGGAAAACTAGACCGCCGGATTCTTGTTTCACGGTACAGCGGGCTGCGGGGGTAACGGAACTGGTTCG
>JBAVYO010000150.1:0-11856 GCA_049698855.1 Terriglobales bacterium | reverse complement strand
GGCAGGGGAGACCATCGTGACCTCCGGAAACTTCTTGATTGATTCGGAGAGCCGTCTGAAGAACGCAATGGCTGGGATGCAGCACTAAGGAGATTGGTTATGGCAAGAAAGGTATCGATGTATTCGGCACTGATCGTGATCGTGGTCGCAGGCTTGTTTGCGGGCGGGTACTTGCTGATGAACCGCCGCTCGCGTATGGAATGCGGATTCTGCCGGCGTCGGATCAATGCAAAAGCCCACGTTGTGGCGGAAGTCGGCGGAAAGCGGCGCGACGTCTGCTGTACGCACTGTGCGGTAACCGAGGCACGGCAGGAGAAGAAGCCGCTTCGTCTGATCGCAGTGACGGACTATCCCACCGGAAAGCTGGTGAGTCCCGAGGGAGCATGGTTTGTCGAGGATAGCCGCGTGATCGCCTGCGAACACGACATGTCCAAGATGGATGAGTCCAGGCACATGGAACAGTTGGCATTCGATCGCTGCTCGCCTGGCACATTCGCATTCAGCGATTGGCACGCAGCCGAGGCCTTCATGGCCCAGAACGGTGGTGTCTTGCGGAGCCTGCCTGAAGTGCTGGCCGAGGCACAGCAATGATCAACCGAATTATCGATGTCTGCGCGAAAAACAAATTCCTCGTCTTTCTCTTCATTGGCGTAGGCGTGCTGGTTGGCGTGCATTCGATGAAGAACACGAAGCTGGATGCGATCCCCGACCTGTCGGACACGCAGGTGATTGTGTACTCCAGGTGGGACCGTAGCCCGGACATCATGGAAGATCAGGTCACGTATCCCATCACTTCGGCGTTACTCGGTTTGCCGAAGGTAAAGGATATTCGCGGTTTCTCGGATTTCGGCTACTCCTACGTTTACATCATTTTTGAAGAAGGCACGGACATCTACTGGGCCCGCTCGCGAACGCTTGAATATTTGAATTCCGTTGTCCCACGCCTGCCCAAAGGCGTCAGTGTTGAGTTGGCAAAGGATGCGACCGCTGTCGGTTGGGTCTATGAGTATGCCCTCGTCGATACGACTGGGCAGTACAGCATTGACCAGATACGGAGCTATCAGGATTGGTATCTGCGCTATGCCCTGCAATCCGTGCCCGGTGTCGCCGAAGTGGCGCCGTTAGGCGGCTTCGTCCGGCAGTACCAGGTCAACATCGATCCCAACAAGCTTCTTGGCTACAAGATTCCAATCAATATGGTGGTGGATGCCATCGGGAAGAGTAACAACGATGTCGGAGCGCGGTTGGTAGAGATGTCCGGCCGCGAGTACATGGTCCGCGGTCGCGGCTACATTAAATCGCTCGATGACATTGGCAACATCGTCGTCATGTCGAACTCGCAAACTGGATCGCCCGTGCTGGTGAAGGATCTGGCCACGGTCACCTTCGGGCCCGACATGCGGCGTGGTGTCGCCGAGCTCGATGGCCAGGGAGAAGTCGTCGGCGGTGTCGTCATCATGCGGTTCGGCGAAGACGCACAGAAGGTAATCGAACGGGTTAAGCAAAGAATCGCTGATATAGAACCCACTCTTCCCAAGGGACTCAAGATCGTCACCACCTATGATCGTTCCGACTTGATCGATCGCTCCGTCGACAACCTGAAGCACACGCTCGTAGAAGAACTGGTTATCGTCAGCCTCGTTATCATGATCTTTTTGTGGCATTTCCCGAGTGCCTTCATTCCTATCGTTACGATTCCAGTTACCGTGATCTTGGCGTTCATTCCTATCCAGATGAGTGGCATGTCGGCCAATATCATGTCGCTCGGCGGCATCGCTATTGCGATTGGAGCGATGATTGATGCGGCCGTCGTGGTCGTCGAGCAGACCCACAAGAAGCTTGAACATTGGAATGCCAAAGGTCGTCCCGGCGACTATCACAAGGTCGTGATCTCGGCCGTAAAGGAAGTCGGCGGAGCTAGCTTCTTCGCGTTGATGGTCATCGCCGTCGCCTTCCTGCCCGTGTTCACGCTTGAAGCCCAGGAAGGCCGTCTGTTCAAGCCGCTGGCGTTCACCAAGACTTTTGCCATGGCAATCGCCGGTGTGCTGGCCATCACACTCGATCCCGCCATGCGGTTGTTGTTTACTCGCATGGATAAGTTCAAATTCCGCCCGCGATGGTTGGCGGCAATCGTAAACAGTGTATTGGTTGGCACGATTCACAGCGAAGACAACCACCCGATCAGCCGCCCGCTGATGAAGCTCTACCATCCAATAGTCGAGTTCGTGCTGGAGCACCGGTGGAAGACGATTGCCGCTGCTGTCATCGCAATGATATTGACCATACCAGTGTTCTTCAAACTCGGCTCGGAGTTCATGCCGCCGCTCGACGAGGGGACTTTACTGTACATGCCGACAACTCTGCCCGGCATGTCCGTTACGGAAGCCTCACGGCTGCTTCAGGTGCAAGACAAGATCATTAAAGGTTTCCCCGAGGTCTATCGCGTCTTTGGCAAGGCCGGACGTGTGGAAAGTGCCACCGATCCCGCGCCTTATTCGATGATGGAGACCGTCATTGTCTTGAAGCCTGGAACGGACTGGCCAAAGCGCGAACGCTGGTACTCGAAGTGGGCTCCCAACTGGTTGCACGGCGCACTCGGCCGCTTCTGGCCGGAACACGGAACCACTCAGGAATTGATCTATGGTCCCGGAGGTCTGAACGACGCACTTACCATGCCGGGCATCGCGAATGCCTGGACTATGCCGATCAAGGCGCGAATCGACATGTTGACCACCGGTGTGCGCACGCCGCTCGGCATCAAGGTACTCGGTTCCGACTTGGGCGAAATCGAAAAAGTCGGCGGACAAATCGAGATGGCGCTCAAGGACATCCCCGGTACGACCAGTGTGTTTGCCGAGCGCACGACTGGCGGATACTTTCTTGACTTCGATCTCAAGCGCGATCAACTGGCGCGGTACGGTCTTACCATCGACGACGCTAACGATGTTCTGATGTCGGCGGTTGGTGGTGAGTCGGTCACAACCACCATTGAGGGCCGCGAGCGGTACTCGGTCAATGTCCGCTATCTCCGCGACTACCGCAGCGACATCGACTCGCTCCAACGAGTACTTGTTAACACGCCTTCCGGGGCGCAGATCCCGCTGGGTCAGATTGCCGGCATCTCGCTAAAGACCGGCCCCGGCATGATCCGCGACGAAAATGGCCGGCTTAGTGGCTATGTCTACGTTGATGTCTCGGGGCGCGACATCGGCAGCTATGTCACGGACGCGAAGAAGGTAGTGGCCGAAAAGGTTAGCGTCCCCGCAGGCTATCAACTTGTCTGGAGCGGCCAATACGAATCGATGGAGCGCGTAAAAGACCGCCTGAAGATCGTGCTACCAATCACGCTCTTTATTGTCTTCCTGCTGCTGTACTTCAACACTAAATCAACGGTCAAGACTTTTATCATCCTCCTCGCGGTACCGTTTTCCGCCATTGGCGCAATTTGGTTCCTATACCTACTCAACTACAACATGAGTATTGCGGTGTGGGTCGGATTGATCGCACTACTCGGAGTAGATGCCGAGACCGCGGTCTTTATGTTGCTGTACCTCGATCTTGCCTACCACGAGGCGATCGGCAAGGGACAGATGAATACCTGGGACGATCTCCGGGAAGCTATCGTGGTAGGAGCGGTCAAACGCCTCCGCCCCAAGGTGATGACAGTAGCCTGCATGCTGTTCGGACTACTTCCAATCATGTGGTCGGTGGGATCGGGCGGCGACGTAATGAAGCGGATTGCTGCCCCGATGATTGGAGGAATCATCACCTCGTTCTTGATGGAACTCATTATTTATCCACCAGTCTTCGCAATCTGGAAGTGGAATTTCGAAGTAAAGCCGAAACTGAAACAGCAGCGCCTCAAACCAATTGAACCCGCAAACATACAGGAGCCGCTACATGCCTAGGTGGTCTCAGCATCTCGCTATGTCTGCCGTGCTGGTTGCGCTCGCCGCGTCCGCCCCGTCGCAGACGGTTCGTTACACTGTCCCCGCCGCTTCGGTGGAGGATGACTTTGCGGCCTACCGCCAGGCCTTGGACAGTGCAGCTGACTCGGCCTTGGCCAATGTGATGCGAGAAGCCCCAGCCAGCAATCGGATTGCTGAAGTCGCACCCCAGAGTACAGCGCCGCCGGATGAGAAGGTGCACCGGTTCGCCGGGCAATATTGGAACGGCAACGCTGAAGCTCTACGTCGTGCCATTGCGAGGGTAATGGACCTCGTGCCAGTGCTGACGCCCATTTTGCACGAACAAGGTATCCCACCCGAGATTGCTGCCCTCGTGTTAGTAGAAAGCGCTGGCCAGCCGTCCGCGCTCTCCCCCAAAGGCGCTCGCGGTATCTGGCAGTTCATGCCAGATACTGCCCGTCGCTACGGTCTGACTGTGAATTCCGAAACCGATGACCGTGTGGACGTGCAGAAGTCAACCCATGCCGCAGCTCGCTACCTCCGCGATCTGCATTTACAGTTTCGTAATTGGCCGCTCGCTCTCGCTGCATACAACGCCGGCGAGAAACTCGTGCAGAACGCAGTCTTGCGCTCTGCTAGTGAGGACTTTGCGCTTCTGGGTAACAAGCGCTTGCTTCCGCCAGAGACAAGAGCATACGTACCAGCCGTGCTGGCAGCGGCGGCCTTGCTCGGCGGCGACCATTCGTTCGGAATCAACCAAAGCCAGGACGCTATCAGTTTGTCTGTTCTATTTGCCGGCTCCGCCGCCGGAGAGGAACGATGAGGACCAGCCCCAACCGCGACCTTTATTGTGACCTATCAGTGACCCTCCCATCGCCGCAAGAGGACGGCATCGTCTACAAATCATCGGTTTCTTATGAGTCTGTCAAACCCGCAAGATCATTACTTCGGTAGCCTTTATGAGGGCTGCCGCGGTCTGTCCCCGCTTTAGCTGCATTTCTCTGGCAGAGCGTGCCGTGATAATCGACGTGATGTGCTGACCGCCGATTGAAACCCTGACCTCAGCCATCAAACCGCTAATCTGCACAGACTCAATTCGTCCCACCAGCTGATTACGACCACTCACACGCCGGATTTCATGTTTGCGTAGCTGTTCCGTTTTGCCACGGGTCCTGAAAAGCAATCTGTCCACTTCGCTCTGCGGGATACGATGATGCCCTCCCGCAGTCCGATTGCTTCGAATCTTCTTCTTGTAAATCCACTGCTTAATCGTTGGAAAGCTGATCCCCAGTTGCAAGGCTGCATCTCGAAGCTTCAGCAGTCCCTCAATATTCTCTTCGGATTTACCGTTCTTCTGCATCGAAACGCAATCGTAACCACAACGAAACTCCCGGTCAACTCCGCCGCATCCGCATAAGTTAGCCCGGGCTGGCTCATTGTGAAACGGACCATACCGTACAATTCTGGACAATAGAATCGTATCTAATGTACACTTCCGCCTTCTGTTTCAGATCAGTGATATTTCGAGGTCGAAATGCGCAAGGCTTACCTGTTTATCGCAGCGGTTGTTTTTTTGCTTTCGTCGTCTTTGACTTTCGCTCAGGCCCAAACGGTAGCGAGCCTTTCCGGCGTGGTGACGGACCAAACCGGCGCAACCCTTCGCGATGTCGCGGTGACAATCATGAACGTCGACACAGGTTCAACGCGCACGATCGCAACCGATGGCGCGGGGCGCTATCATGCATCCGGCCTGCGTCCAGGGCTCTTCGCGATTCGAGCTGCAAAACCGGGGTTCGCCGATGAAACGCGCCCGGGAATCAGCCTGACGGCTGGCCAGGACACCGCGGTCGACATTCAGATGCGGGTGAAAACCCCCGACGCCTGCGCGAACGGCCAAGAGTTCGCCACCACCGATTGCACGCTGACCTGGCACGGCATCACCGTGTACGGAGCGTATGACGTCGGCGTCGGCTGGGTCAGCCACGGCTTGCCGGAAAACGGCTATAACTACGAAGGCGAATCGCTGGTGAACCGAAACGGCTTTCAACATCGATTCCTCATTGCACCGAACAACCTTCAGCAGACGGGGCTGGGCATCAAAGGCAAGGAAGAGTTTTCACACGGCTGGTACGTTGTGTTCAACGCTTCCACTGGCATCAATCCTCAGTCCGGCCTGCTCGCCAACGCGTCTCAAACCGATATCATCAACAACGGCCTACCCAGGGCCAGCTATTCGGAAGCCATCGACGGCGCGCGCGCGGGCCAGCCCTTCAACGACGAATACTATGCCGGGATATCGTCCACGCATTTCGGCACGCTGACTTTCGGCCGTCAGCGCGCTCTCGGCACCGATGCGATGCTGCTTTACGATCCGGCCGGCGGCGCCTATGCCTTTTCCTACATCGGGTATAACGGCACCATGGCCGGCGGCGGCGACACCGAGGATAGCCGCTGGGACGACGCCCTGAAGTATCGCATCGCCTTTGGCCCTGTCCATTTCGGCGCGATGTATAAATTCGCCGACGGTTCAGCCGGCTGTTACGACCCCGCGGCAGCCGCAGGGAACACATGGACCGCGACCTCCTGCACTCCGCAATCCGCGCACAACAACGCCTGGGGATTCGACCTAGGCGGAGATTATGGCAAGTTCTCCGCCGACGCCGTCTTCCAACATTACAACCAGGCAATCAGCGTATTGAACCCCTTGCTGGGGCCGCAGAGTCCGGCGACGCCGCATCTGGGGTTTACACAGTCGCTCACTGACAGCATCGATACAACCCCTATCAACGGCGGCGACGGCGACGGCCCCAATTTGATCTCGACGGACAACACCGTCTATGGCATCGTGACCGACAACAACGCAGTCATGGTCGCCGCCAAATATAAGTGGGACCCGTTCAAATTCTTCGCCGGCTACGAATACATTTGGCAGAATAACCCGAGGAACCCGTTGGGCGTTGGCGCCTCCGACCAGGGCGGCTATTACATGAGCGGCGTCGAAGACAACAACCTTGATTCTGAAAAATTAGTGCAGATCTGGTGGACGGGCGCGAAGTACACCTACCGCAGCAAAACCGACTTCACTTTCGCCTGGTATCAACAGCGGCAGAACGACTTCCGTACTCCGCCGACCTGCTCGGCATCAGCCGGTTTCCGCAGTTCCTGCGCGGGCACCCTCAACGAGGGGTCGCTCTATGTCGATCATCACTTCACCAAGCGTTTCGACGGTTTCGCCGGAATTGCGTATTCCTACGTGAGCGGCGGGCTGGGCATCGCAATTCCTCATGGTCCCGGCGTCCCCTATAACTCCGACAACAACTTTGCTCCGACAATCGGTGGCCGTTTCAGCTTCTGATCGTTTCCGCGGAAAGAAGGAAAATGTTGAAGTGAGAGTGTCCGCAGCGGAGAAGCAAATTGATGTGGCCACAGCTCAGATCTGGTCGGCTTATTGTCACAAAATGGAAGTCATTTTTGTTCGACCATGAGTCGTGCGATTTGGGCCGAGGACTGAAAGTATGGTGGCCAATCCCGCCGCCCCAGGAGCCGCAGCCTTCGGATCAAGTTACCATTTCTCAGTCCGCACAAGTCACCAATTGAGTCAACACGGCCAGGCTCCTGCGCGTGGCCGCCAGGAAGGCGGGAGTCGTGGCTCCGCCGCGCACCTTCGGATTCCACACGTTCCGGAGGACGCTGGCTCCGGTCTTGGTCAAGATGAAGGTCGATCCGAAGTTGGTGCAGGAAATGCTCCGGCACCAAACCCCGAAGACGACTCCGAGCTCTACGCGAAGGCGGTGACCGAAGACAAGCTCGAAGCCCAAGGAATGTTCTTGGAGTTGCTGTTCCGCGGTAGGAAAGCAGCTGAACCTGATCCGGTCAAGAACCTGGAGAAAACGGCTCCAGTAACGGGTTTGGTGCAGTAATGCCGGCAACTGTGGGTAACACGGAAAATGAAAAGTGCTGTTAACTGCTTTGTAATATGGTGGCCAGGGACGGAGTTGAACCGCCGACGCCAGCCTTTTCAGGGCCACCTACCGAGTTGGCTAACTGGCCTGGAATCAGCGGATGTCACTGAGGGCAATGAGCTTATATCATCATCCATTTAGGATGGTGTGGGACCATTTGGGCTGATTTCGGCTGCTCGATGTTCGCGTATAGTTCGCGCGGGTGGCAGCTAGTCGTGGAGAACGATGTTGAGGAGTGAACTGTGAACTTGCAACCCACTCCCGCCGTCATAGTCGATGAAGCCTAGCTTCCTGAACCTATTCATGAAAAAACTGACCCGCGAGCGGGTTGTGCCTATCATCTCTGAGAGGGTCTCTTGACTGATTTTGGCGATTACAGTCTCGGGCTTACCGTCCTTGCCGAAATGAGCCAGCAATAGCAATATCCGGGCCAGTCGTTTCTCACTGGAATTGAAAAGCTGGTCAACCAGATCCTCTTCGTAGCGGATGTTCCGAGTCAGCAAATATGCCACGAACATATCGGAAAACGCGTGCTCCCGGTGTGAGTCTGCTCTCTGTCGCCATTCCCGCGTGCCACTATGTGGTGACAGACAGACGGCAGTGCGACAGAATCAAACGGCGCGGCATCGACAAGGAATGGGGAACCGAAGTTTACTCGATGTCGGACATAGACGGCCTATTCGAGAGGCTTGAGCGTCTTCGTTGAGAAATCACCTTCTGGTTTCCCATATCTGCCTTAGTTCTCGCCGCAGATCGTCGAGGTCGGGGAAGACGACAGATTCGGTAAGTCCCGCGTCCCTTAATTGTCGTCTGATCTTATTAACTTAACCACGGGGAATGGCGATGGACACCAATCTTGAGCCTTGTTTCTTTTCCAAATTCGCAAGCCAAGAGGGATCGGTGCCGAAGATCACAAAGCGACTTCGCTGGGTCGCTACCCTTCGAGTGAGATGAACTGGCCCTCGCGGATTTGATTAGCAGCAGGATACAAGCCAGACACGGCAGGACTTTGGATAAAACCCGCGCCAGCGAAGATGCCAGCGCGGGCTTGGCGCTGGTCAGTACTCGCTCGGCAAGTGGATCACGTTGTTGGCGAAATATAGCGTGATTGTATCCAGCGGGAAATCGGTGTGTTCGATCTCCTTGGTGAACACGATGTTGCCGTTGCCATCGTCGCACGTAAGCGTGGCGGTTCGGTCGGGACGCACGGCGAGTTTCCAGACTTGAAATTCTTCGGCGGCGACACGCTTGTTGTAGGGCTGAATGATCGCAATCTCGTCCAGAAGCCAATATGCTCCGCCGTGCTCGGCAACGTGTTGTGCGCCGTCGGTGTAGAGAACGTTGCGGTTGATTCCATGCCGATACCAATTTTCGCTGCCAGTAAACTGCGCGAGATCGCTTGTGCTGAGAGTCTTCGTCGTCATAATGTGTGCCTCGTTTCTTTGAAGTGGCCCCCCAGGACGGGGGCGAGAGAGGCAACAAAACAGCCGCGTTGAGGGCGCGGAGTCATAGGCAACGTGGAATAAATCGAGGGGCAGCCCGTAGGGGAGGCTCGTTTTATGCCGCGAAAGGCCTTGACGCAAGCCTGCGGCTGTTAGGTTCCCTCCGAACCCGTCCTTTGGTGGTCACGGAAAAGAGGTACATCATGACGAAGACGGCGCGGAGATCCGCACGGACCGCATACCCTAATCACAGATCGGGATTTCACCACTGTTGGCGTGCCGTCGTGATCTTCCCGATGAACGTGACATTGCTATTACGATTCACTTGCACCGTACCCTTCGCAACATATTTGGTTCCATTTTCTCGTTTGACATACAACTCGAATGGAATCGAAGCCTGCGTTGAAGTTCCCATCGTTTTTCTTGCCTTCTCAACCAAGTGACTAATGTCGAAAGGAGCAGAACTGCCCGGAGTTAACTCTTTGGGCCGTTGTCGCATTATGGGAGGCCCGTCGCCAAACTTACTTCCCCAAAGCGAGAGTATGCTTCCTCCATCGTTTGCGAAATCAACCTCTTCATGACCGGGGCCACTCGATCCGCCACTATATTGAATTGCTTCGGTCAAATGCAGGTCCATCTCATCTTGCAACGTATCGTTCATGGCAACGATGTTTTCGAGCGTGTGCTTCTGCGTATCGAGAGCAGCCTCTTGTGCTTGCCGAAGAGCAGTCAATGTCGCCGCAGTTTCAGCACTGCTCTTGTCGAGCTTGTCGAGAACATCCATCTGTTTGCTGCCCTCGACCCAGCCGACAACAATACCGACGAGAGCAAGCAGCAACTCAGCACCGATTAGGCCGATGACCCAGAGTTCCAGCTTGTAGTCTCGGGCGGCAATCTTCTCGCTCTCGATCCGTTCCTTCGCTTGTTTCCGCCGGTCGAGTTCAGCAAGGAAAATCTGCGCCTGTGCGATTTGGTATTGCTTATGCGTCTCCGTGGCAGACGAGACGACCATCGGTACGTCGAGCCGCTCAAGATGCTCGTTCGCCTTGGCCTGCAATTCGGCTTCGGTCATCGTTGACAGTTGTTCTAGGTTCATCGCATTACTTCTGCGTCCGGCTTCCGGGCGGGAAATCGGTCGTCGATCGCCCGCATGATTTCCTCAGCCCAACGAACTGCATCGGAGATTGCAGCGACCGTCGCAGGCACACGTTTCCCGCCGTCATATTGTGCCAGCTTCCGGGCAGCGAGGATCGCAGCCATAATTCCCAACACCCGTTTGCGGCCCTCTTCCATTCCGGCATGCTAGCACATCTTTCGCCTTTGATTCGCTCTATGATTCTGGTACGATGGCTCGGCTGGAGGTTCGATGATTCATGTTCGGCCTGCCAAAAGAAATCGCAGGAACAATTATTGCAGCCGTCATCGCTGCCGTCATCTCTTTGCTCGGTCTGGTCATCAGCAAAGAAAATAAGGTCTCTGAATTTCGACAAGCATGGATCGACGCACTCCGAGCAGAGATCGCAGCCGTCATTACGCACGCCCATGCAGTTCACGGAGCCTATCTAGCGAAGTTCCAAGACAACTCAACTCTGTGGCAAAACGTCCGGGTAGACTTTGTTGGTCTAAACGAAGCGTGGGCCAGGATACGACTCCGTCTCAATCCCAAAGAGCGATCTTCTATCGCCATTCTTCGAGCGTTGGACGAACACGAGGGTCTTTTCCCGACCGGCGGCACTCCCGATTTCACCAAGCTAGGAATGGCCGACCGCAAACTTCTGGAAGCCACGAACATCGTTCTAAAAGAGGAGTGGCGAAGGGTCAAGCGTGGAGAACTCGTATACAGAGGAGCAACGATCCTGGCGGGCCTGCTTATCGTCGGCGGGTTATTCCTGCTGTTCAAGCCTTCTTTACTCAAACAGTCGGATCGAAACCAATATCGAGTCGTTGAACGAAGTGACATTTACGTAGACAAGCAGGGTCGCCCGGCATCGGACGAATCTTATGACCATGAAGTCGTGCAACTGATCCTTGCACATGACGACAAGAGGATTCACGCCCTGTGCGATCTCAGCACGCTCGATAAGTTGGCCCCGAATGTGAGTTGTGGACTGCGGCCCCTGAGAAGCTACGAATGCTTTGTGGGAAGGGACGATGTGATGAAAGCTCCGATGCCCCTCAGCGACTTGACCTGCACCGATGCCGACGGACGAAAGGTCTACCTTTACGTGGGCAAAGAAGAGTGACTGCGAAATTGATACCTAGAACGTGGCTGCAGGAACAAGCATTATCTATATCGCGCGCTGTCAAGCTGACAACTCATCCTGACTGCCACAATTCCATTTGCTTTGACGGCAACTGCTGAGGTGCATGTTTGCGCAGGAATGATCGGGCGAACTCGTTTGCCAATCGTGAATCATTATATGCGCCGGAGCAATACTAGGCCACATCACGCCGCGTTAGCGGGGTGATGCGGCGGAGGAAAACTAGACCGCCGGATTCTTGTTTCACGGGGCACGCTTACGGGGTAACGGGACTGGTTCGGTT
>JBAVYO010000149.1:0-7635 GCA_049698855.1 Terriglobales bacterium | reverse complement strand
CTCCGGAACGGCCATCACGATCCAGAAGCTGATTCGGCAATCCAGCGGCCAGGAGCACGACGTGGAAATCGTTTCTTTTCGTGAAGGCGATGTCGTGGGCATGCACGAAACCGTTTTCAATTCCGCCGCCGACCGCATCTATCTCTGCCACGACGCAAAGTCGCGCCGTGGATTCGCCGAAGGCGCCGTGCGCGCCGCCGAATGGCTCGTGGGGAGATCCGGCTTCTACGACTTCCGCAACATCTGGCGCGAACTTTGAGTCTGTCGCGGGCGCCCTCGCCCGCGATAAAGCCGGTGAGTAACAGTCAACGCGATGTCACCCAGCGGTGCTGGAACCAGAATGCACCGGTGCATGTGGTCTTCCACCCGACTCGACCACCTCCGCAGACAATGTCCGCCTGGCGCACATTACTTGCAAATGCACCACCGCTCATTTGGCGTTATCCTAAGCCCATGCAACTCCGAGGTTGTGGTACAGCTCTGGTGACGCCGTTCACTCCCGACGGCGCTGTCGATGAAACTGCTCTTCGCAATCTGGTCGCATGGCAAATCGAATCGGGGATCGACTTCCTGGTTCCCTGCGGCACCACTGGCGAGACGCCCACGCTCACTCACGATGAGTGGCTGCACGTAATCGACGTAACCATCGAAGTCGCCGCCGGACGCGTGCCAATCATGGCCGGCGCAACTTCCAACTCCACGCAAGATGCCGTAGCCAAGGCGAAAGAAGTCGCTGCCCGCCCCGGTGTTGACGCGATCCTCACCGCTTCGCCGTACTACAACAAGCCCACGCAGGAAGGCCAGTACCGCCATTTCCGCGCCATCGCCGAAGCCGTCGATAAGCCCATCATTCTTTACAACGTGCCCGGCCGCACCTCCGCCAACATTGAGCCCGCGACCCTCGCCCGCTTGAGCGAAGTCCCCAACATTGCCGGCGTGAAGGAAGCCAGCGGCAGTATCACGCAGATCGCCGAAGTGCTCAACGTCGTGCCGGAAAGGTTCTCCGTTTTCTCCGGCGACGACGCCATCACTCTGCCGGTCATCGCGCTCGGCGGCGTCGGAATTGTCTCCGTTGCTTCGAACGAGATTCCTCACGAGATGGCCGAGATGACGCGCGCCGCTCTCAACAACGACTGGCACGCTGCCCGCACGCTGCATCGCAAATACCTTCCGCTCATGCAGGCCAACTTCATCGAGTCGAGCCCGCTTCCCGTGAAAGCGGTTCTTGCGATGATGGGCAAAATTCAGGAGATCTATCGCCTGCCTCTGCTTCCCATGCGCCGCGATACGCGATCGAAGCTACAGAAAATCGCCACCGACGTGGGATTGCTGGTTCGCCCCGCCGCTCCCGCTGCTCCGCTCGAATTCTATGTTTACGAGAGTTGGGCGGCTGGTCCGCACAAGGTAATCGTGCACCGCGCGTCTTGCGGACAATGCAGCTCCGGCAAGGGCCGCCCAGCCGGACACGACCCCGCTCATTCCCGCTGGCACGGACCCTACACGAATGTCGCGGAAGCTCGCGAAGCCACGCATCAGATGCCAGGAGTCCTGATCCGCAGTGAATGCAAGTGTATGGCGTGAGCACAAATTGTGCGTCAGTCGAATTTCGGAGACCCCGCGTCTCTGTCATCCTGAAAGCGTGTGATTTTTTGTGCCCCAGAGCCTGCCCTGAGCATCCCGCGTTTCGGAATTTTAGAGTCTTGTCATTCCGGCCAAAGGGAGGAATCTGCTCTTGGCAGGCGGCTAGCATCTGTAACGGGGAAAGCATAACTCTCAACCGGAGCACTCATTTTCAATCATGGGTACCCCATATTTGCCCGCTTTTGGCAAACGTAAGATCCCGCTCGAAGAACAATTCTGTCCTCTATTAGAGTGCTGAAAGCTAGGTGTCGATTTTGGGTGGCGCAGCGCTTCAGCGCCGCGATCAGCTCCGCCCGCTCCCTCAATATCTGTCATCCTCAGCAAAGCGAGATAAGCGCAAAGCGCGCGTCTCGCGGAGTCGAAGGACCCCTACACTGCTAAACTTTGAGCGGTAGCATCGGGAATCCTCCCGGTTACATTGCAACGGAATTCTTATAACGAGGTTCACTTCGAGCAGCCATGCCCGAGTCCATAGAAACGCTCCAGTCCGCCATCGAAACTCTTGCTGGCACACCGGCGACTCCTAACCCCGCCGAAGCCCGCCGCATTTTCTCCGACTTTCGCGCCCGCCTCACTCGCGGCGAAATTCGCGCCGCCGAAAAACAAATCGCGCCTGACGGCAACTCGCGCTGGATCGTCAATCCCTGGGTCAAACAAGGCATCCTTCTTGGTTTCCGCCTCGGCGAACTCAAAGAAATGTGCGATGGCGAAGTCCTCACCTTTATCGACAAGGACACCTTCCCTGCTCGCCGCCTCACTCTCGCTGACCGTGTGCGCCTCGTCCCCGGAGGCTCGTCCATCCGCGAAGGCGCTTTCGTCGCGCCCTCCGTCATCTGCATGCCTCCCATGTTCATCAATGTTGGAGCCTACGTTGACGAAGGCGCGATGATTGACTCGCACGCGCTGGTCGGCTCCTGCGCGCAAATCGGCAAGCGCGTCCACCTCAGCGCCGCCGCGCAAATAGGAGGCGTGCTCGAGCCGGTCAACGCCGCCCCCGTCATCGTCGAAGACGACGTTCTGGTCGGCGGAAATTGCGGAGTCTACGAAGGCACGTTCGTGCGTACGCGCGCCGTGCTAGGGGCTGGTACGATCCTGACGCGATCCACGCCGCTCTACGATCTGGTGCGCGGTGAAGTCTATCGTGCCACCCCAGACCGTCCGCTTGAAGTCCCCGAGAACGCAGTTGTGGTTCCCGGCTCAAGAGCCGTGGCCAGGGGCAAAGGCAAATCGGACGAATGGAATCTGTCGCTCTACACGCCGGTGATCGTGAAATACCGCGACGAGAAAACCGACCGCGGCGTGGAACTCGAAGACTGGCTCCGATAGATCTAATTCGCATTTATAAAAACATACTGAGGGTTGCCCTTACTGTTTCTGCCGAGCAGGCATCTGTTGACTCGCCTGCTGTGCCGCAGCCTGATGCGTAAGCGCGTCGACCTCCTGCAAGAGTGGGCTTGCTGAAGCGGGAACCTTGACCTCGCCCCGCAAAATCTTAGCCGAGGGAATGTCGCTGCCATAGATGGCCTTCGTCGCGTCCGAATCCTGCTCGATCACTGCACCCTCCAGCGCCTGCCCCGCGAACGCTCCTTTTGAAACCGAATAGATTTGCAGTTCTGCGTTCAGGTTCGGAGTGCTGCCGACAGCCGCGCTCTTTCCCACCGTCCCAGCAGTCATCGATCCTTCCACGCTAAACTCAAGTTTGCTCGCCAGGAGTTGTTTCAACCCCTCGCTGTTCATCACCAACATCACCAGGTCCGTGCCTTCGGCGCCAATTTGCAAGCCGATGCTTGCTCCCCCTAGCGTGATAAAAGCGGGCGCGCTCCAAGCGGCCTTGCCCGCCTGATGGGAACGCTGGGCTGTGCTAACTTCGTTGCCTTTGTCCGTTCTGCACACAGCAGCGCCCCGACCGTATTTGCCTCCGACCAGCAAGCCCGCTTTGACTAAATTCGGCACCACCACGATGCATTTTGCTCTCGTTAACACCTGTTCCGGAATCCCTTTGTCGCCCGCCGCAGCAACTTCTCTGAGTACATCTGCCGACTTCGACAGGCGGTCGGCGGCATCGTCATTTCGCGAATCCGCAGCCGCAAGATTACCTGGAAGCAAAGTCATCAAGCCAAGTACCAGGAGCAGATGTATTCTCATTTATCTTTCCTCGAAGAGCTACGTTCCCTGAAGAACTACGTTCCTTTTCGCAATCGCCTGATGTTGCTCCGGTGTCGGAAATGGCTACCGATAAAATGCTAGATTGGCCGAGCCTCAAGTTACATACCCTGCTCCCTCTAGTAAGGAGCCTTTGTGCATGTATTCTCCGGCAGAGATGCAAGCCTGAAAATTAGGTCGGAGAAGGAGAATCTCAAGAAAAGCCGAGGGCAGAAGTTATCGTGGCAGCGATAGCGAAGACGCGCCCGGTAACTCGCCTTGCTGCTGCTGCAACCTGTTCCGCGCTTCCAGATGCCTATTCCGGAAATGTGTCAGCGCGCGCTGTCCCCACGCGCGCACAAAATAATAGTTCAGCACGCCGCCGATCGCCGAACTCGTAATCGGAATCAGCCGCCCCGCCCACTTTTCCACCACTTCAGCGCTGGCTCGCGCCGCAATGCGCTGAATCACTTTCGGCACGAAGCGGTTGACCACTTCCTTTTCCAGCAATTCGCGGCTGATGTCCACTCCCGCCGCGCTCGCCGCCGCAATCCAAAGCTCTGCAACCTCATCGTCCGTATTCATCTCAAAGCCGTAAATCAGGCTAAGCTTCTGGATCGTCCGCATCGTGATCGCCGACAGAATCCCCAGATCCGGCATGATCGTGATAATGCCACCCATGCCTAATCCCGCACCCTCGGCCGCCGCCAGCTTCATGCCGCTGCGAATTACCGACACGGCAACATCGTCGAGTCTCGACATTTCCACCGAATACACACCCTGAAACGTGATAATCGGCAGGCCGTACGCGGCGCGCAGCTGAAACAAAAACCTTCCCGGATCCACTCTTACCGTCTCATAAGCGCGCGTCAGCCCTTTGCGAATCGCGCTTTCCGCTCGCTTCCGCAGCCACGATTTCTTTTCGGCTTCCGCCATTTCGATGCCGCCAGCATTCGATAGTCTCTCCTATCGAATAGCGCTGTCCACATATTACGTGAGTGAAAAGCCGCGACGGTTAACTCTCTGCGGGCGGCCCAGTGTGCTAGCATCATCTGTTCAAATGTCAAAAGGAAAACTTCACATAATTCCGCTCGGCGGAATGGGCCAGTTCGGCATGAACTGCATGGCCATCCGCTGGGGAGACGACATCATCGTTGTCGATGCCGGCCTCATGTTCCCCGAAACCGAGCTCCTGGGCGTCGATATCGTTGTCCCCGACATCTCTTATCTCCTCGAAAATCGGCAGCACGTCCGCGCCATTCTTCTTACCCACGGACATGAGGACCACATCGGCGCTCTGCCGTGGGTTCTCAGCGAACTTAACGTGCCTGTCTGGGGCACCGAGTTCACGCTCTCGTACGTCGAAGACAAGCTCGACGAGCATCAACTGCTCGACGATGCCGACCTGCGCGAAATTCGCCCAGGGGAGCGCTTCAAGATAGGCCCCTTCACCATTCATCCGCTACAGGTCACGCACAGCCTCGTCGATTGCGTTGCCTTCGCTATCCACACGCCGCTCGGGGTCATTATCCACACCGGCGATTTCAAGGTCGATCCCACGCCCACCGACAATCGTCTCTTCGACCTGCACAGCTTCGCCGAATACGGCAAACAAGGCGTGCTCGCCCTCTTGCAGGATTCCACCAACGTGGAGCGCAAGGGCTACACGCCCAGCGAACGCGCCGTTCACCGCAAGTTTGAAGAGATCTTCGTTCGCACCCAGCGCCGCCTGTTCATCTCCTGCTTCTCGTCGTCTATTCATCGCATGAAGCTCGCGGTCGATATGGCGTGGGAGCATGGCCGCAAAGTTTGCTTCATCGGCCGCTCCATGAACAGTTCGGCGGAAATCGCCGAAGACCTCGGCTACATTGACATTCCCGAGGGCCTGCTCATCCATCCCGGCGAGATGAAGAACTTCCCGCCTGAAAAGGTCTGCGTGATGATTAGCGGCACGCAGGGCGAGCCGATGTCCGCCCTTTCGCGCGCGGCCGTCGATAACCACAAACACGCGAAGATCGAAAAGGGCGACACGGTCGTACTCTCCTCGCGCATCATTCCCGGCAATGAGAAGGCCATTTACCGCATGATTGACCATCTTTTCCGGCGCGAGGCGTTTGTCGTATACGACGACGGCTCGTATCCGCCGGTCCACGTCAGCGGCCATGCCAGCCAGGAAGAGCTGAAGCTCATCATCAATCTCGTTCGGCCAAAATATTTCATTCCGATTCACGGCGAGTATCGCCAGCTCAAGCTTCACGCCGAATTGGCCGGAACCATGCGCAGCGCCGTCGGCAATGTGATGCTCATCGAAAGCGGAGACGTGCTCGAAATCGACGAACTGGGCGCACGCAAAGCTGGACGCGTGAATGTCGGTCGCGTCTGCATCGACTCCGGCTCGCGCACCGACGTTGTAGAAGATTTAGTAATAAAAGACCGCCGCCACCTCAGCGAAGATGGCTTTGTCATGCCGATCATCGCCATCAGCAAGCTGACGGGGAAAGTGGAAGCCTCACCGGAGATCGTAACCCGAGGCTTCAACCCCGGCGAAAACGGAGTCATGGAGCGCGCAAGACAAATCGTCATCGAGACCCTCGATGCCTCCAGCGCCGAAGAAAAAGCCGACTACGGCGTAATCAAAGAAAAAATCCGCACCGATCTGAAGCGCTACATTTCCCGCCAAACGCAAAGAAGACCGCTGATTATGCCGGTGATATTGGAGATCTAAGTTGCCGAGGGGTCAATGGCAAACCTGAAGCGAAAAAATCACTTTCTTCCTGACTGCTATCAAAAGGGGTTTGCGGATGCCTCAAGTAAGGTCTGGGTAAAGTTCGCGGACAAGCCCCAACCCGAGCATCGTAACCCTTTGTCAGTGGGTAGGAAAAGTAGTCTTTACATCGTAAAACGGAACGGAATAGAGGACGACAGAGTCGAGGATTTCTTCAACAACGTGGTAGAGGCTCCCTTTGCCCCTTTACCTCGGAGAATCAAAAAAGAACAAAACCAATTCGCAAGCATCACCGGCGAGGAGTGGGCTGCGCTTTGCGGATTTGTGGCACTTCAGGCGGTGAGGACACCAGCCCACAAACGGTGCATTGAGGAACAAGTTGGCAGCCCCTTAGATACGAACGCCTTTGTCACGATGATTGCCAGACAGGCATTGGCCATCATGGAAGAGTGGAACAGGAACCTCCGCCAGCTTCACTTCTACACATCTCTGCCTCATGTTGGCGAACAATTCATCACGGGAGATAGCCCCGTGGTGGTGATTCAAATGAACAACAATCCGATCTGGGTGCCCACCAGTACTCCAAAATTGAAGACTACGGAACTGGCGCAAATCCTTAATGACCCAAACCATGAATTTTGGATTTCGCTCTCGCCCTACATTTGCGTCTCCGTCCGCGGTCCGGCATGGGGAGAACCACGCCTGCCTCCGGAAACTGTAGACCCGCAATTTGTCAGATTCCTAAATGGTCGCGTGCGCGAGCAAGGCAGCATTTTCTCACTGGCAAGGGACAAGGCATCTCTGGCAGAAAGTTTGCGGCCCTGAGATTCACCATCCCGCCTCCCGCCCGTGCCGCACTTGCCAGTATCACGACCTCTTTCCCGTCGTAGTGATAGTGCGCTCTATAGGCCCCGCTTCCGAGTTCAGTCACCCACTCACATAACTCAAGCAGAGTTCCTACTGCGCAGTCTCCACCGTAAGCTTCAATCCCACAGCCTTATATAAGCGCCGGAGCAATACTAGGCCACATCACGCCGCGTAAGCGGGGTGCTGCGGCGGAGGAAAACTAGACCGCCGGATTCTTGTTTCACGGTACAGCGGGCTGCGGGGGTAACGGAACTGGTTCG
>JBAVYO010000148.1:0-4073 GCA_049698855.1 Terriglobales bacterium | reverse complement strand
ACATCGTAGTGATCCTGCCCGACGATGCGCGGATCGAGAATGCGCGAGGTCGAGGCCAGCGGATTGACGGCTGGGTAGATTCCGATTTCGGTCAACGCGCGCGAAAGCACGGTGGTCGCGTCGAGGTGGGCGAACGTCGTTGCGGGCGCGGGGTCGGTGAGATCGTCGGCGGGCACATAGATGGCCTGCACGGAAGTGACCGAGCCTCTTTTCGTGGAGGTGATGCGCTCCTGTAGCTCGCCCATTTCGGTGGCGAGGTTCGGCTGATATCCCACGGCGGAAGGCATGCGGCCGAGCAACGCCGATACTTCCGATCCGGCCTGCGTGAAACGGAAAATGTTGTCGATGAAGAGCAGGGTATCGGAACCTTCTTCGTCGCGGAAAAATTCGGCGACGGTCAGCGCGGTCAGCGCCACGCGAAGACGAGCACCGGGAGGCTCAGTCATCTGGCCATAGATCAGCGCCGCCTTTGACTCGTCCGGCTTGCCGGGCTTGATCACGCCCGATTCGCTCATTTCCAGCCACAAGTCGTTCCCTTCGCGGGTACGCTCGCCCACGCCGGCGAATACGGAAAAGCCACCGTGCTGCTTGGCGACGTTGTTGATGAGCTCCATGATGACAACGGTCTTACCGACGCCCGCGCCACCGAACAAGCCGATTTTGCCACCCTTCAGGAATGGCTGGATCAGATCGACGACCTTGACGCCTGTTTCAAACATTTCGGCGGTGGTGGATTGCTCGTCGAATGCAGGCGCCAGGCGGTGAATCGGCATGCGCTTGTTGAATGCGATGGGGCCGAGGTTATCGACTGGCTCTCCGATGACGTTCATCACACGGCCGAGCGTTCCGCGGCCCACGGGCACCGAGATCGGGCCGCCAAGATCGATGGCGTTCATGCCGCGGACCATGCCGTCAGTCGGCTCCATGGCGACGCAGCGCACGCGGCCTTCGCCGAGGTGCTGTTGCACTTCGAGGATGACGTTGATGGGCGTCGGGACGGTGAAGCCATCGCTCACGACGCGAAGCGCCTGGTAGATGGGAGGCATCGTGGCCTCGACAAACTGCACGTCGACGGCGGGGCCGGCGACCTGAATGACGTGTCCGATATTTTCTGGCATAAAACCTCAGTTGCGAGTCGGGCTGCGAGCTATGAGCCGCGAGCTACGAGCAAGCAAAATCAAAAACCTCAGGGGCTAAAGCCCCGAACCTCTTGCCTCGTGTTCGGCACGGCTAAAGCCGCGCCCTACCCAAAATCTACTGTCAACCCTACGTATCTGCAGGGTTCGCTTGCTCGAAGCTCGTGGCTCGTGGCCCGTAGCTTCTTCTATCCTTGTGCTGCCGCGCCGCTTACAATCTCGATAATTTCTTTCGTGATCTTCGCCTGGCGCGCGCGGTTCATGATCAGCGTCAGCGAATCGATCATATCTGACGCGTTGTTGGTTGCCGAATCCATGGCTGTCATACGGGCAGCATGCTCGGCCGCAACCGATTCGAGCAGCGCATGGAAAATCTGAATGCCGATGTACTTCGGCAAAATTTCGCTGAACAGCTGGCCGGGGGGCTGGTCGTAAATGTAGTCGACCTGCGCCACGCCAAATTTGGCAGCCTCTTCGTCGACGGCGTGCGTGTCGACAGCGCGAATGCCTACACCTGCAGACTTCGCCGCTTCGACCCTGCGCTTTCGCTCTTCCTCATCTGCTTCCTCGGCCAGACGGACGTCAACCGCGCCGATTTCCTTAATGGGCAGCAGATGCTCGACAATCAGGCGCTGCGCGATCACCGACTTGAATTCGTTATAGAGGATATAGACTCCATCGATTTCGCCGGCGCAGTAGCGATCGATGATGCTTTGAGCGAGAGTCGAGGCGAAGAGGTGCTCGACTTTGCTGAGAACTCCGACATGCTCGCCGACGATTTGCACGCGGCCTGCGCGGGGGAGCGAAACCGCTTCTCCTTGTGAGTCTTGCTGGATGCCACCTTCTTGATCGGGACGCTTGGCGGCCACCGGATAGCGGCGGCGCATGAAGTCGCGGCCTTTGCGGCCTATGCACTCGACATCGATGTTCTGCTCGGGCTTCAACTCAATAAATTTGGTGACGACTTTCAGAATGTTCGTATTGAACGCGCCCGCCAATCCCTTGTCGCCAGTAACGACGATCAGCAGGATGTTCTTTTCCGGACGTTCGACCAGCAATGGATGGCGCGGCTCGCCGGTGATGGGATCGTAGGCATCGGCGCGCGAAACCAGCGATTTGAGAACATTGGTCAGCATCTGCGAATAGGGGCGCGCGGCAAGCGCGGCTTCCTGCGCGCGGCGGAGTTTGGCCGCCGAGACGGTCTTCATCGCCTTGGTGATCTGCCGCGTGTTAATCACGCTGCGGATGCGGCGCTTGATGTCGAGAACGTTGGCCATGAGCAGCTTCTAGCCGCTAGCTTCTAGCCGCTAGCAAGCAAAACCAATTCACTCCATATAAGTTGATTTGGGTTGCTAGAAGCTAGGAGCTAGCAGCTAGCAGCCGATTTATCTCGCTACTGCCTGCTTTGAATCCACGAACTGCTGTTTGGCTTCTTTGATCACTCGCGACATCTCGGCTTTGAGATTGTCGTCGAGAATCTTCTTTTCCATGATCGTGTTCAGCAGACCCGGATTGGTCGTGTCCACGTACTGATACAGCGCTTTTTCAAATTCGCGAACCTGATCTACAGGCATATCGTCGAGCACTCCGCTGGTGCCGGCGAAGATGATCAGAATCTGTTTTGAGAACGGCAGCGGCGAAAACTGCGCCTGCTTCAGCAATTCTACGAGGCGCTGTCCGCGATTGAGTTGCTGCTGTGTCGCCTTGTCGAGATCGCTGCCGAATTGCGCGAAGGCTGCGAGTTCGCGGTACTGCGCGAGTTCCAGTTTCAGCGTTCCGGCCACCTGGCGCATGGCCTTGATTTGAGCGCTGCCGCCGACGCGGCTTACGGAAAGCCCGACGTTTACTGCAGGGCGCACGCCCTGGTTGAACAGATCGGTTTCCAGATAAATCTGGCCGTCCGTGATCGAGATAACGTTGGTCGGAATGTATGCCGAAACGTCGCCGGCTTGCGTTTCAATCACTGGCAATGCGGTCAGCGATCCGCCGCCGTTTTTGTCGCTCAGCTTCGCGGCCCGTTCCAGCAGGCGCGAGTGGAGATAGAAAACATCCCCAGGATAAGCTTCGCGGCCCGGCGGACGGCGCAGCAGGAGCGAGATCTCGCGATACGACGCGGCGTGCTTAGATAGATCGTCATAAATGCAGAGCGCGTGGCGCTTTGTGTCGCGGAAGTATTCGCCCATGGCGCACGCGGCGTAAGGCGAGATGTACTGCATCGGAGCGGGCTCGGAGGCGGACGCGGCGACGACGATTGTGTACTCCATCGCGCCGGCATCTTCGAGAATTTTGACAACCTGCGCGATTGACGAGCGCTTCTGCCCGATCGCGTTGTAAATACAAATCAGGTTGTTGCCCTTGCTGTTGATGATGGTGTCGAGTGCGACGGCGGTCTTACCGGTCTGACGGTCGCCGATTATTAGTTCGCGCTGGCCGCGGCCGATGGGAATCATCGAGTCGATGGCTTTTAGCCCGGTAGCCATGGGTTCGCGCACCGGCTGGCGATCAATGACGCCGGGTGCAATGCGTTCGAGCGGAATGAACTTATCGGTTTGGATCGGGCCTTTGTCGTCAATCGGCTCACCGAGCGAGTTGACGACGCGGCCAATCAGGGCGTCTCCCACAGGCACGCTCATGATGCGGCCGGTGCGCTTGACCTCGTCGCCTTCTTTAATTTCGGTGTATTCGCCGAGCACCACCACACCGACCTGATCTTCTTCCAGGTTCATGGCGATGCCGGCAATGCCGTGCGGGAAGCTAAGGAGTTCGCCGGCCATCACCTTGTCGAGGCCGTAGACGCGCGCGATGCCGTCGCCAAGGGTGATGATGGTGCCCACTTCGTCGACCGCGATCTTCGATTCGTAGTTCTCGATCTGCTCGCGGATTAATTGCGTGATTTCGTCTGCTTTGATTTGTGCCATAAAGAAGCTCTCAGCTATC
>JBAVYO010000147.1:0-5866 GCA_049698855.1 Terriglobales bacterium | reverse complement strand
GGCCATCGACGACCTGGTAAATCTGGTCCTCCGACAGCTCTCCTTTTTCACGCAGTGGGAACGCGACGTTTTCGCCCACGGTCAGCGAATCGAAGAGCGCGCCGTTCTGAAAGACCATGGTGACTTTCTTGTGAATTTCTTCGAGTTGCTCCTCGTTGTAGTCGGTGATGTCCTGGCCGGCAACGATCACGCGGCCGGAATCCGGCTTGAGAAAACCCATGATTTCATGCAGCGCCACCGATTTCCCGACGCCGCTGCGGCCCAAAATGCAAACCATCTCCCCAGGCAAAACGTCGAAGGTGACGTTCTTGAGGACTTCTCGCTCGCCGAACGCCTTGGAGACGTTGTTGAATTCGATGTACGGAGCGATGCTACCCGCAGGCCCCGTTTGCGCCACGCCCATGGCCAACAGCATGGCACGAGAGGCGGGTCCGGCTCAAGGCGAGAGATGTGGCGGGGAATACAGTGACGCTGAATCTGCACTGGCCCCTGGTCGGATGGCGTCTTAGGGCTGCGACGCCAGATCTTCCGCGGCGCGGCGGTCTTCGGGAGTGTTGAGGTTGAGAAAATTCTTGTCGGAGAAACCAGCTGCCACCAATTCGCGCTCTTCGACGATACGCAGCGGAACGGCTGCGTACGCGGCGTCGACTTTGTATTTCCCCGCTCGCAGAGCATGCTCGGCGGCAGCGGCAAATTCGCGACGATAAACGGCGCATAGCGGCTGTAGTCCTCTGCCGGTGCGGGGAACGGTGACGATCGCTTGAGTCTTTGCGGCTGCCGCGAACAGAAGGCTCAGGAGTTCAGCGGAGACAAAAGGCATGTCCACGGCAAGCATGACATTCAGTTCCGCTGGCGAATTTAGGAGCGCGGCGTGGATGCCGCCGAGAGGACCGCAGCCGGGGAAAACGTCGGCAACGACCGGAGCGAAATTTGCGAACGTAGAGGGATCGCCCACGATGGTTACACGTCCGCAAGCGGCATTGAGCACGCCGAGCGTGCGATCGAGCAGTGGCTGGCCGGCAAAATCGAGGAAGGCTTTGTTGGCACCCATCCGCGAACTCTTGCCGCCCGCGAGCAGGAAGCCTGCGCGGGAAAGTTGGGGGCTATCGGTCATGGCTCTATCGCTCATGCTTTCGCAAATTTTTCTGCGGCCAAAAGAACCTGCCCGCCGTTGACCATGGTCACAACGGAGATATTCGAAAGTAACCTACCCATAAGAGTTTCCCCGGCAGAAGATGGAATGTTGGCCCGTTATTGGGACACATCCAGACCATGCCACAAACGCTCATCGATGTTCTCATGCTGGGACGCTGCTCGCACGAGTTTTCATGGCCGCGGCGCGCCGCGAATGGAGAGTACTACCAGGTATGTATGCTGTGCGCCAACGCCTACCAATACGATTGGAAAACGATGCGCCGCGGAGAACGCGTCGAAGAGCCAGTGGAAGAAACAACCGTCCGGCGCCGTTCCGGGCAGAGGCAGCCTACTTGGACTCCTCGCGCACGGCGGATCAAGCTAAAAACTCCCATCCGCTATCGCGGAAAGAATCTAAGTACCTGGTATGAGGGCGTCACTCAGAACATAAGCCAATCTGGTGTGATGTTTTACGGTCCGCAGCAGCTGCCAGTCAACGCGATCATGGAAATTATTTTCGAGATGCCGGAAGAGATTTCCGGCCAACCGGACAGCAACGTTTTATGCCAGGGGAGAATGGTCAGGGTGAAGGACGCGATTGAGAATCTAGAGGACGCGTTCGGGCTGGCGGCCACCATCCTCGATTACAGATTCCTGCGCCATCGGTGAACGGGCATCGCCGATTCACGGGAGACCACGACTCAAGTCACTCACGCCTGTGGCGCAATCGCCATCTGAAGCCAGTAACGGTTCTCTGGACCGGGCGCGAACCGGCCGCTTGCCACTTAGAAAGATAGGACTGACCGCCACTGAAGCTGTGCTTTTCATAACTCCGCAGCCTGTGCACTTACGCATACCGGTTACGTGTTTGGGTCACTTCGTTCTGTGACAGCTCTCACCGCCGCTGGTACCGTCGTACAATAGAGTGGCTTCGATATACGCATTCGCTAACAGCGGAGAGTTTGCTCCGCCAAGGAGGAATTCCATGCGTACCTTTCACAATGCCCTGGTTGTGGCGGCCACTATTCTTGCAATGTTGACGCTGGCAGCGGCTCAAGATCAGGCGAAACCTGAAATCAAGCACGTTCCGATCAAGCAGACGTCTGCAGCCTCGGGCTCGGAAATGTACAAATCCTATTGCGCGGCCTGTCACGGAACCGACGGCAGAGGAAACGGCCCCGCGGCCGAAGCCCTGAAGGTGCCGCCCTCCGACCTTTCGGCGCTCGCCAAGAACAATGGCGGAAAATACCCGGCGCTCAAGGTCGCGGCGATCATTCGCGGAGAAGAAGTACTCGCCGCGCACGGCAGCAAAGACATGCCGATTTGGGGCAATTTGTTCTGGACCATGAGCGGCGGACACGAAGCCGAAGTTCAGCAACGCGTGGCCAACCTGAACAAATACATCGAGTCATTGCAGAAAAAGTAGCGGCCCCCGATCTTGTGTCTTGGCATGTCCTGACACAGACCTCTCCTGCGCCGTTCGCTGTCTAGCGCCTGCCGGGAGCGGAGTGGAACGGGTCACCTTGTGGAGACTCCGGACTTTCTTCCGGGCTGGGAATATCCAGATTGACGACGATCGGCTCCTGGCCACTGCGCACGATCACCGCCTCCACCGGTTGATCGCGGCGGGCGTTGAGTTCCTGATGCGGCACGTAGGGAGGAACATACACGAAGTCTCCCGGTCCCGCCTCGTCGACAAACTCCAAACGATTCCCCCAGCGAAAGCGAGCACGTCCGCGGACAACGTAAATCACCGTCTCCAATTCCCCATGATGATGCGGGCCCGTCTTTGCGTTGGGATGCACGACCACCGTTCCCGCCCATAGTTTCTGCGCGCCCACGCGTGCATGTGAGATGGCTTCAGCCCGCGTCATGCCTGGCGTTTGCGGCGTGTTGGAATCAAGTTCGCCGCTGCGAATAATGCGCAGTCCATCTTTCTGCCAATCGGGCTGCGAGCTGGATTCTGAATTGGTCATTTGTCCTCATTTTACAAATTGCAAGCCATGCGGGACGCCAGCCCGGAAAACATAAGCATAGAGAAGAACGATGATTCCCACGATGGCGCAAAGGGCGACGGAATGCCAGGCCACAAAGCGAAAAATTATTCCTTCGTTGCCCACTTGTTCAGTGGCCGATGTGGCGATCGTGATCGACTGAGCGTCGACCATCTTACCCATCACTCCTCCAGCGCTATTGGCGGCGCACATCAGAATCGGGTCGATTCCCAGTTGTTGGGCGGTGATTCTCTGCAGACTTCCAAACAACGCGTTTGAGGATGTGTCGCTTCCGGTGAGCGCCACCCCCAGCCACCCAAGGAATGTTCCGAAGAATGGATACAGCCACCCCGTGCGCGTGAAAGCCAGTCCCAGCACGGCGTCCAGGCCGGAGTAGCGGGTCACATAACCAAGACCTAACATGAACGAGATCGCGATCATGGCCAGGCGCATGCGAACTAGCGTCCTCCAGAAAATCCTCATCAACTTAAAAGGACTCAGTCCGAGCAGGAGGCCCGATAAGATCGCGGCAAAGAAGCAGCCCGTGCCCGTCGCCGAAAGCCAGTTGAAATCGTAGCGCGCAGCTTCTGGAGTTTGCTTCGACACAATTGGCGCGGCGCGTGAGATCGCATTGTGCAGATGGGGAACGTCCCACCCCGGAGGACCTGTGCGGACTTTCCCGTTCGGAAGCACGACCTTGAAAGCCGGAGTCGTGGCCTGATTCATGGCCAGTTTTATGGAGGGCAATCCCCACAGAAGCACAAAGAGCGACAAGATCGCAAAAGGCATCCATGCTTTGAGGATCTGGCCCGCGGTATAGGTCTTGACCTGCACCATGCCATCGAAATTTTTCGAGGGCCATTCGCCGCCGACCTGATCGCTGATTTCAGTAGCGTGCTGTGGCAGAGCCGGCGCCATTTCGTCATAGTCGAAGCGCCAGATTTTTTCGGCTTCCAAAATCTCAGGAAGATCAGCGTCGCGATAATCGAAACCACGCCACCCATAATGTCCACCAGATTGCTGTCGACATAGTTCGACCAGAGAAACTGCGTAAGAGCGAACGACCCACCCACGACCACAATGGCGGGCCATACCTCAAATGTATCCTCCCAGCTAACCAGGGTCCGCACCAGCCAGATGGGAACCAGCACCGCGGTGAACGGAAGAATGCGGCCGATCATCGCGTTCAAATCCGATTCCGGTAGAGCAGTGACAGCTGCGAGCGTGTGCACAGGAGTGCCAATCGCTCCCCACGCAACCGGCGCGGTGTTTGCGATCAGGTTCAGGGCGGCTGCATGGAATGGCTTGAATCCGAGGCCGATCATGAAAGCGCCGGCGATCGCCACGGGCGCACCAAAGCCAGCCGCTCCCTCGATGAATGCACCGAAACAGAAGGCCACGAGCAACACCTGCAAGCGACGGTCGGGAGTGATGGCAGCCACCGACTCTTTCATGATTTCGAATTGCCCGGTCTCGACGGAGATGTCGTAGAGATAAACCGCGGCGAGAACGATCCAGGCAATCTTCAGCACACCGAAAGCGACGCCATACCCAAAGCTGATGGCGGCAAGCTCCGGAGGCATTCGAAAAAAGAAAATTGCGACAGCAACCGCCGTACCGGCACCCGCCATGGCGCACCAGTGTGGCTTAAGTTTGAGGCCCGCCAGCATGCCCAGCAGGACAACGATGGGCAGAGCCGCAACAAAGGTGGAGAGCCACCAATGACCGAATGGATCGTAAATCTGGGTCCACTGCATCCGGACCTCCGTGCCAATGGAGTCTGCTCGGCGACCGAGCGTCGGATATAGTACCACTGGAAGCTCGAATGGCGGGCTGCCCGCTTCTCGCTTGCTGTCAGGCACTTGCGGATGGCCATTTGGGCAGTGACCTTCGTGCTTCGAGGCCTCCCCTCAACCGCTCTATAATCATGCAAACTCAGCTATTACGGGCACTTAGACGACTTGGAAACCATTCTTGAAGCCGCGATCTTCGGTTTAGGGCTGGCATTTGGCAGCTTCCTGAACGTGTGCATCTACCGCTTGCCTTTGGACAAATCGGTGGTCGCGCCGCGCTCGGCTTGTCCGCATTGCGGAAGTCTGATCCCGCTCTACCATAATGTTCCCGTACTCAGCTGGCTGATCCTGCGCGGAAAATGCCGCTCGTGCAAGCAACCGATTTCTCCGCGTTACTTGTTAGTGGAATTACTCACTGGCTTTTTGTTTCTGGTTTGCTATCTGCACTTCGGATTAACCTTCGCTGCTCTCAAGTGCGCCGTTTTCGGCTTCCTGCTGCTCGGCCTGATCTTCACCGATGCCGAAACCAAGCTGCTGCCAGACGCGCTCACTCTGCCGGGAGTCGTCATCGGCATTGGATTCAGCCTGCTGGTTCCTGTAAACGATCTGGCGTCTCGAATCATACCGGGGCTGGTTTCTTTCGCAGTGCGCAGCGAGATTCCATGGAGAATCTGGTCGCTTGCCGATTCCTTGCTGGGAGCGGCCGTGGGCGCATCGTTCCTCTACGGCGCAGCTGCAATTTATTTACGCGCGCGAGGGGTTGAAGGCATGGGCTTCGGCGATGTCAAGCTGATGGCGATGATCGGCGCATTCCTGGGGACAAAACTTACTGTGCTGACGATCTTTACCGCGTCCCTTGCCGGTTCCCTGTTTGGATTGGGCACAATGCTCGCGGTATGGTTCAGCCGCCGCCAGCGGATCGCGGCGCGCGGCGCGTCACCTGCC
>JBAVYO010000146.1:0-1579 GCA_049698855.1 Terriglobales bacterium | reverse complement strand
GTATGAGACTGCGCGACAGGCATTGCAGGTCACGGTGCTGGCGCCAAGTTCCGTGCTGGCCGACGCGCTTGCCACGGCGATGCTCGTCCTCGGCCACGAGCATGGAAGCGCTGCGCTGGCACACTTCACGGACTGCAGCGCGCTTTGGATTTACTCCGATGCAGACGGCATCCTGTGCATGGACCACCACTGGCCCGGGCACTTTATAGCTTGACACGGAAAATTATGGACAGACGGGAATTTATCGGGATTACCGCGGCGGGACTCGGGGCAGTTGCACTTGGCCTCGAAGCCTGCAGATCGCCGCACTCGATTGCTCCGAGCGATTGGGTCAACGTTGGTGTAATCGGCGTTGGCGGACGCGGACAGCACATGATGCGCATGCTGCTGCGCGTTCCAGGGGTGCGCATCACCGGTCTGTGCGATATCTACGAACCCAGGTTTGCCGAAGGCCGCAAGGTCACCGGAGAGCCGACTGCAATTTACACCGAACATCGCAAACTGCTGGAAGCGCGCAACATCGACGCCGTGTTGGTGGCCACACCGCTTGGGCTTCATGCCGAGCACGTTATCGCCGCACTCGATAGCGGACGTCCCGTGTACGGCGAAAAGAGCATGGGACGCACAGTCGAGGATTGCAACCGGATTCGAGACGCGGTTCGCCGCACGGGCAAAATCTTTCAGGTGGGCTTGCAATATCATTACGCGCCCTGGTATCGGGAGGCCCTGCGCCGCATCGCTGCGGGCCGCATCGGCAAGGTCACGCACATCTACGCTTGCTGGCACCGCAACCATAGTTGGCGCCGTCCGGTACCGCGGGGGCAGGAGGCCCAACTGGAGCGGCTGTTGAATTGGCGGCTCTACCGCGAGTGGTCGGGAGGATTGCTGGCTGAGTTGGGATCGCACCAGATCAATTTCGCCAACGCCGTTTTCGGCGCCCCCCCGGAATCTGCGATCGCCTCGGGTGGGATCGACTACTGGAAGGACGGCCGGGAGATCCCCGACAATATGCAAGTCATCTTCCGCTATCCCGGCGGACAAACCCTGGAAGCAAGCTATATCACCACGAACCGGCTGGACGGCGCGCAGGAGCGCATCTTCGGCACCGGTGGCAGTGTCGTACTGACGCACACCGACGCCACTTATTTCAAAGAGCCTTCGGATCCCTACTCGGCCGTGCCGCCGGAACTCGCCATTCAACGCAAGCTCGTTACCGGGCCTACTTACCGTGCCGAACAGCCCTACCACGGCAAGGGCGAGAGTCCGATCGGCGGAGAGGCGGAAGATGCGGATTTGCTGGCCTGCCGGGAGTTCATCGACTGCATTCGCAATCGGCGGCGTCCGGAGGCGGATGAGAACATGGGATGGAGCGAAGGGGTTACGGTCGCACTTGGCAACCGTGCTCTGGAAGAAGGCCGCCGAATCGCGTTTTCGGACTATGTGGGGACGGCTGTTTCCACGAGCCAGCAGCCATCTGACGGGAATACGCGATCGTGACGACAAGAATGAGTCGACTGGACCCGCTGAGATCGGGTGCGCTGGGCATCTCAATAAGGAGAAAGCATGAACGGTTTTTCAC
>JBAVYO010000145.1:0-2482 GCA_049698855.1 Terriglobales bacterium | reverse complement strand
TCGTTCAAGACATTGGCCATGCCCACGGAGCCTACAAGCCTCCGCGGGAATCAATGTCCCGGACGCTACTCTCGTTGGCCGGTTTTCAGGTGATAATCACTGGCCGGTTTTGGGTGATCGCTGAGGCTTTCGCCGAGCATGGAGTTGTTATTGCTGCCCACCACGAAAAGATCCTTGTATACGGCCACACCAGTGAGGGCCACGCCGCCCAGGGTTCCGGTCGAGAGCGGTTCTCCCTGTAAAGCGTGCGGCCAAATTCCCACGAGGTAAAAATTGTTCTCGATCCAGACGTCGCCTAGTCCGTCTACGGCGATCGCTTGCGGGTTGTTTACGCCGGATGTAATCGTTGCCGAGGTGACTTGATCTCCGGCTGGTGAATAGCTTGTGATCGAATTTGTAGGGGCGTTCGCAACCCATAGGTTGCCGGACGGATCGATGGCTACTCCGGTAGGCCCTGCTATGCCTTGGATGAGGCTACGGGTTTGCACATGGCTCGGGTTATACACCAAGACATCGTTACCGGAGGTGTTAGCGACATACAAGTTGCCTGAGGAGTCGAGAGCCAATCCATAGGGATAGCTCAGGGGCTGGGTGGCAGCTTCACTAGACACCGAAGTAAGGAAAGCCAGCAGGGCGAGAATAACGAGGTGCGTGATGCGTTTTGATTTCAAGATCGGTCTCCTGGAGATGGGTTTGTGACTGCTCTTTTGAAAGAGCCGAAGGGCGCACTTTGAACATCGCCGGGGAAGGAATACGGAAACAATCCCTTGCGGCAAAAATCGCCTTCATCTTGTTAAGCGGCATCGATCTTGAAATTCCCTCACGGTATGCGAAAAAGATGGTTATGAGTGGGGGGTGTAGAGCTGGGCCTGGTTCGGCGGACAGGAGTGTCCGCGCCACACGCCTAACGACCAAAAGGAAAAGGCCAATCTGATTTCTCAGACTGGCCTTTATTTATGCCGGCAACGACCTACTCTCCCACACACTTTCGCGTGCAGTACCATCGGCCCAGCAGGGCTTAACTTGAGGCGCTTTGCGGGCGTGAGCGAAGCGGGAGCCCGCAGCCGAAATCCCGAGCGTTCAGCGCGAGGGATCTTTTTCCAGCCTCGCCAGCTGTCTAAGAAGTTGCACTCGGCATGTGTCGCGTTTCCGCAAGGATGAATCTGTGAAAAATGAACGCAAAACCCGGCTTGCTTCTTTCTCCAGTTCTTGAGTCGACGAACACAGGCATGATCCGATGTGTGATCCGGTTCCAAGGGAACGCCGTTCCGCCACGTCGTTGCTTCTGAAGGTCAAAGTATTCATAGCTCCACTCGCCATCACCCATTCGGGAATGTATGACACCGAGCCGTATTTCGCTCCTTCGTAGAAGAATTCGTTCTGCGGCCCAACTCCACGCTAACAAGACCGCGAGGCGGGTGAGAATTCCACCAAGAGGGCGGATGAACGGCCCAGGGAAAGTTTCCCATTCAAAACTGCCCGCCCATCTTAGATCCGGACGGACGATCACTAATGTCGCTAAGCCCAAAGAATACAACGGCGAAATCAGGAGCAGCGGAAGATTCCTAATCTCCTCGCGGAAAACGAAAAGTTGGGGATAAGACTGGGCCCGGATATCTGGGGCGATCTCGTCTAGTTCTTCCTTGGTGATCGCCGGAAGCAGAAAGGAAAAGGTTCGAGGATTTGGCACCAGAAACCCGGTTAGGATTAGCATGATTACCGCCGTCGCAAACCCCAGCACGGCAAGTTTAAGGTTGGTGACGATCAGCGCAACTAATAACATTGCGCCGATGCCCATTAGGAAAATCTTAGCGGTCCTCATGTCTCCACAAAATACAGGCGGCTTACAGGCTTTGCAACGATCAGAGTCAGCCAAAAAGGAAAAGGCCAATCTGATTTCTCAGACTGGCCTTTATTTATGCCGGCAACGACCTACTCTCCCACACACTTTCGCGTGCAGTACCATCGGCCCAGCGGGGCTTAACTTCCGTGTTCGGGATGGGAACGGGTGGAACCCCCGCGGTAAGATCACCGACAACTTGAAGCAGCTATGAGCTACGAGCTACGAGCCTCGAGCTTGATCCCTGCGGTGCGCCGTGCAGGGCGCCACACTTGCGGAATCGGAGCTGCAAACTTTCAAAGAGCTGGAGGACGATGCCTCACAACTGAATAGATTGGGTGAGGCGGGGCAAGCCCCGTCTCTACAAAGACGATATTCTTGAACTTCAATTTCGTCGGCGCCAGTCGTCAGTACTTGTGGTCAGTTGCGTCCAGTTTCTGACGCTCACTGAGTCCGCCATCGCTTTCGAACAAGTTCGAACTGAAAGCTGATAGCTGAGTGCTGACGGCTGTGAATGCACCGAGTAAATTTTATGGTCAAGCCGAACGGGCGATTAGTACAGGTAAGCTTCACGCATTACTGCGCTTTCACATCCTGCCTATCAACCAGGTAGTCTACCTGGGCCCTTCATTACCCTTAAGG
>JBAVYO010000144.1:0-3964 GCA_049698855.1 Terriglobales bacterium | reverse complement strand
CTACTATGCGGAGACTCTTAGATGGGCGTACATGCGAATTAGGTCCATGGAGTGGTCAAATCGACGATCAGTCTCGCCCCCGGCCCTGGGCTGCTCCTGCCATCGCTGATCGAGATGCCAGCGCCTGTGAACGGTCGTCAGTACTCGACGGCGATGCGCCTCGATGTCCGAGTTCGTTGGGAGAGTAATCGTGATTGACCTCTATCGCGTATTACGGTCATTGGGCCAAGAATTGCCGTTTTGGATCGTCGTGGTGCATCTCGCCGACCGGGCGGCGGGCACCTAAGACGCGCGTGTCGATATATGGAAGGCTTAGTGCTTCCCTTCGTTGGTCCAGTAGCCGATTCGGCCATGATGAGAATGAATTTGCAACTCGTGCTCCCGATTCAGAGGCTGTGTCGCGTCGTATGGCGGGGCGCCTTTTATTTCCTGTCGTTTCAAATCGATGGTAACGGTGCACTCGGCCCAGTTCACATCATCGATCCATTGCGGAGCGATGAGCACCTGGTGCTTTCTATTACACAGATCTTCTGACGAGCGACCGCCATGACGGTGACTACCGGCACCAAGCCTGACCTATCCGCTGCAGAGTTGTCGCTGGAAGTGGCGCGTGAGCGGATAAATCCAAATGCTTTTGATGGGCTGGGCATTGCGATGCAGGATATCAAGCTTGCCGCGACCCTGGGTATCTCCGAGGTACTGCCAGTTGGCGGCCTTGTAACAGGTGCCGGTAAAGCGCTGCTGCTCGACGAAGGTTTCGAGCAAGACCGGCCGATAGGCGTAGCGGACCTGCCAGTCTTCAGGGAGCCGGCGGCTGACCAAGGCGAGGATGCGCGAGGCCAAGTTTTTTCGGTGGATCCACGGCAGGATGAGGAAGCGGGCATTGTTCACGATGAGGTGCAGGTTGCGTTGTCGCTGATCGACTGTCCAGCCGATAACCTGGTCTCTGGGTTTGACCTTCCAGGCGCTCGCGCCGAAGCCCAAGGCCGCGACGATGTGGCCGGCGGCGCGCACGAAGTAGCGCAGTTGCGCCCCTGGCATCAGCTGATGCCCGAGATAATGATGACGTTCGATATACCCGTTCCACAGCATCGAGTCCGCTTTGGTGAGCACCGGATCGACGTTGAGCGTAGCCAGATCGATAGTCGGGATGATGGCGGGCTGGAGCACCGCCTGCTCGATGTGGGGATAGGACCGGTAGGCGACGGGTTTCGGATTTCTCGGCGGGGGCAAGGTGATGAGCCCATCGGCCTGCATGCGCAGCAGCGCGACGCGACAACTCATGTCCTTCAGCCCGCCGTTGTCTCGCCGCCAACCGAGTTCTGCGCAGACTTGCCGCGACAGACGGGCCCGGTTCATCTGCGGGACGGTAAGCAACTGGCGGATCCGCTCGATCTCGCTCGGTGTAAAGTCGCGGCCGCAGTAGCGCATTCTCTAGCTCGTCTCGACCAAGCCGGCCGATTGCATGGCGTGCAGCATCTCGACCGACTCGTACAACCGCATCCACCCGCGCCACAGGATCAGCACCCCGGGCTCCCCGTCGCACTTGCGCCCGAGGTGACCGCCGAGCTTGCCGAGCATCCGCACGATCTCGCGCAGGGTGAGGGACTGGTCGGCAGGCGGCAGCGCCTTGGTTACGCGCAGATGAAGCACCTGGATTTCCATCACCGAGAACACATCGGTGGCCGGCAGATTCGGGTGCGCGCGGGCTAGATACGCGACATGCATCAGGCGCACGCCAATGATGCTGAAGAGCGTCAGATAGCGCTGCAGGCGCTCGGCCGCCTCGAGCATGCAGTCCTCAACCTTGCAACCGGACTTGAGCACCTTGTGCCAAATCTCAATGCCCCAGCGTTTCCCATACCACTGCACCTTCTCAGTGGCGCACTCAAAGTCCTTGACGGGCAGGTTCGTCAGCAGCACCCAACTGATCGAGTCGCTGTCGGCGGGTGGCGATTGCTCGGTCGCGCCGATCAGGGTGACCGCCACCGGTTCGGTGGAGCCAGACGCCTTGGCGTGCGCGCCGCGACGCGGCGGTGGCTGGATCGTCACTTCGGCGATACGCACCTCGATGGATGCGAGGCGCGCCTTGCGGCTCCCGTTGCCGGGAACCTCGACCGTGATAGTTCCCAGGGCGGGGGCGTCGCCGAGCGCCTCGAGCATCCGGGCGCAGCCCTCGCTATCTTCGGGCACGAGCTTGCGATCGGTGCGGGCACGGATCAGATACTTCGCTCGCAGTTCCTTCGCTTCTGTCAAGAACTCGAAGAGGTCCGACTCACGATCCGCCACCGTGACCACCCGCACGCCCGCAGGGGTTCGCTGCACCGTCTCCTTGAGCGCACGGAGCCACTTGAAGCTCTCCTTCTCCTCGATGGGGGTGACCTGCAGACGCTCGATCTTCTCCTGATAGTCTTCCTCGGGGATTTCGCCTCGCGCCCAGATGTTCTGGCTCACGATCCCCAGCGGCACTCCCGAGGTCGTGAAGGCGAGCGCGTTGTGCATGACGAGGCCCCGGTCATGCGCTGCGTTACTCTTGCCGATCGGCCCCAAGCCGCGGGTCTTGACGTGCGTGCCATACGAAAAAAACACCGTATCCTGCATCGCCAGTACCGTCCCGCCGCAACCGGCCATGCGCTGCGCGGTCGCCTGCCAATGCGGCTTGAGTATCCCCGCCGTGCTCGCCTTCGGATTATTGAACAGCCGATACGCCGCCTGCGTGCTCGCCCAATTGCCGCATGCTTCGTTGATCGGCGATGCAGGCGACTTGGCGAGTTGTTCCGCGGTTTTAACCAAGCGACGGTCCAGACGTTTGTCGCCCAGGTCAGCGCGGGTAAACTCCTGCGTCACCCACTCGACCGACTCTGTGCCGGCATCCATAATAGCCTGCACGTCGGGATCCTCGCAGCGTCTAGCCTTTCGCACACGCCCCGCCATTCCTCGCCGCACATTGCGACGATGGGAAGGTTACGCAATGAGAACGTGTGTGTCCAGCACTTTCTCTGGAAAGGTCAAAATGTCAGGGAAACTCGCTCACGATGTGTGTAATAGAAAGATCCTGGCTAGCTAACCTGCTTTCGGTGGTCGTAGTGTCGCTCCTTGCTGTAGTAGTCAGCGCGTATGCGAGGCGCTACGTCGTTACGGGGTCGCTTGTCTCCTACGCATACGAAGCTTTCGGCGCGCGGGCGCGGTTGTTCGTCGCCGCCTGCATGATGCTCGGGTATGTTGCTCTCACCGCCACGCTGATCCTCGGCGTCCTTACGTTCACCAGCAGCGCTCTCCTGGATCTTGGAATACCGGGCGCCTCTAACCTGCCCGTGGAATGCGCTTCGGCGATCATCATCAGTCTTGCGGCGGCCGCGTGTGCCTGTTTCGGGATCGACGCCTCTGTGCGAGTCGTTGTTGTGCTTGGCTTCCTCTGCGTTCCATTTGTGGCTCTGGCAATGGGTGCGGCGCTTGTAGAGCTTCATCCACTAATGAACGTGCAACTCCACTTTGCAACGGTATCGAACGGAGGAATCGTTCAGGGCGCGTTGACCGCGACCGGCTATTACGTAGGATTCGACGGCATAGCGGCACTGGCGGTCGAGACAAAGAACCCAAAAAGAAACGTGCCGCGGGTACTGCTCAGCACCGTGCTGACGATCGGCCTTGCGATTACGGCGTGCTGCTTCGCTCAGTACCCGTTGCTCCAGGCTCACGCCGGCGAGCTGGAAGCCGGAGCGTCGCCCGTGGCCATTTGCGCGCATGCGATCGGCTGGAATTGGCTGGCGCTGGTTGTCGATCTGCTTCTCGTACCGGCGGCGTTCGCTGCGACCGTGACGATCTATAACATCGGCGGCCGGATTATCGCCACGACCGCAGTGGATGGTCTGCTGCCAGCACGCATCGGCCTCGTGCATCCGCGATTCCATGCACCAGTGGCGGCGGTCGTAGCGCTTGCGGTCGTGGCGACCACTCTCACGGT
>JBAVYO010000143.1:0-1610 GCA_049698855.1 Terriglobales bacterium | reverse complement strand
CTCTGCGCGAGTGGGCCTATGGCATTCACTGGCCTGACTCCGAGCAGCGCAACCTAGCCCTCGCCCCCTGGACCGACTACTACAACTTCGAAAGACCCCATGGTAGTCTTCAATACCAGCCGCCCATTAGTCGCTCTGATACCGGAACAACCTCTTGATCATCTACAGGTGCCCCATGTCTCGCGGTTTTCGAGACAAGGGGAAGTCGCCAGTCAGCATCGCCCTACGCCGCCCGCCTGACCAGAGTAGAAACCGAACTCGGTGCCCCAGAGCCTGCCCTTAGCTTGCCGAAGGGTTCGCGCCCGTTCTTTGGACGCTAACCTGGGTGGAGGCATACTCGCGCCGACCGCAGCGCGAACAGAAGTCAAAATCCCGCGATTATCCCCAGTTTCGCCATTGTCACTTCGAGCCGTCCGGAGCCGAAGGCGAGATCGAGCGAGGAATCTACATTTGCCGCCCTCGAAGCAAAACCTACGGTCCAAAACTTCTGAAGGCGCTGGTCTCCAACATCGGCTGGACGGAAGCCGACATGCGCCGCCTCCGCCTGATTAGGTAAGCATTTCGCGCTGGCCCAACGGGCAGAGCCCCGCAGGGGCGACCCACCCTAGCCCACCGCTTCAGCGGTGGGAACAGTGAGAACTACAAACCAAGTCCCGGAGGGACGACCCAGCTCTCACGCACACACTGGCCGCTCTGCTGAGTCCTTCTTTCTGAAACAAACGACCGGGCGGGTTCCAGGGATCACATCGCCGGGTGGCGCAGCGCTTCAGCGCTGCGATAACGGGGCGCTATAGAGCGGAGGGAGCCCGCTTACGACGTCGCCGTTTGTCGGCTCGCCCGTAATCGAGCGTCTTCCTCCAGCCGCTGTTTCAGTTCGTCCGTCAGCGGAAGAATAGCCTCTGGGACGCCGTTCTGAATTAGAAGTTGACGACCTTCGATGTAGCTCATTTGCATGCGATACTGAATCGCTCTTGTGTTGACTGTGTTCCACAGCGCCTTGATAAATTCTTGATCTGACAGCAAGGCAACTGCGTCGGACCTGTCGATCGGTGAGTCAACGCCTCCTTTCAAACTCCACATCACAAGATCAAAAAGATCACTTACATTCGAGTAGATCTTAGGGTCGTCATCTCCCTTACGAATCAGTGCAATAAGTTCGTTGCGAAGATCAGTTGTCCATACCGGCGAGTCGGACTTGAAAAGACAGTACCTCACCGCAGCAAATCGGCCTCGTTCGGTGAGGCTTTGGATTCCCCCGTCCCGCGTCATGAAGGAAATAGCCTCTTTGGCCGCCTTGGGCGCCACAATGGCCATGCATTCCTTCCGGAGGGCCTCCTTGAGCCGCAGTGAACCGTCCCCGAGGTCAATGTCGAAAGACGGCAAGAATATCCCCATTAGTTCCGTCGACAACTGCTCAGATGCTGAAGCAAGGAGTTTTAACAGCGAATTCTTTTCCTGATTTCTCAGTGTTAAATCCGCGGGGTTCCTGCGGAAGCCGATCCAATACATGAACTGTCCATATAACTTCTCGACTCGCCCAGAGTCGATCTTGCCAAGATCACTTAAAAATTGCTCATTCATAGTGAGCAAGTTGCTGGCATCATACGCGA
>JBAVYO010000142.1:0-39784 GCA_049698855.1 Terriglobales bacterium | reverse complement strand
ATCCGTAGGAATGACCGTGGGGAAGGCCGCGATCACGCCGGCACCCCTGCCGCCCATGCCGCCGAAAGTGGCTTATGACTTGACGTTGCAGCATCCGCGCTGCGTCTATCAGTTGTTGAAGCAGCAGTATTCCCGGTACACCCCGGAAATGGTTGAGCGCATCACCGGTATACCGAAAGATCAGTTTCTGAAGGCCGCCGATCTGTTCACATCAATCCGCAAAGATGGCGACATGAAGAAGGTGGCCACCATTATGTACGCGGTGGGGTGGACGCAACACAGCTTCGGGACACAGATCATCCGGACGGCGGCCATGTTGCAACTGCTGCTTGGCAACGTCGGGCGCGCCGGAGGCGGCGTCAACGCCCTTCGCGGCCACTCCAACATTCAGGGCGCCACCGATATGGGCGGGATATTCGACGTCTTGCCGGGCTACCTGAAGGTGCCGAATCCGACCGATATCGACTTGGCCGCGTATTTGAAACGGATCACTCCAACGTCGTCGAAGCCCGCGCCGTGGGATTCATTCAACTACTGGTCGAACACCCCGAAGTTTGCTGTTTCTTACTTGAAAGCCATGTTCGGCGAGGCGGCAACGAAAGAGAACGACTTTGCTTTCCAATACATGCCGAAAGTGGATCGTAACTACTCCTGGACTCAGATCTGGGACAACATGTATCGCGGGTCTGTAAAAGGGATGCTCGCCTTCGGCATGAATGGTGTAGCCATTGGGCCGGACTCGCAGAAAAACATCGATGCGCTGAAGAAGGCGGATTTTCTGGTCGTGGGAGAGATCTATCCGGATGAGACCAGCGAATTCTGGAAATCCCCTGGAATCACGCCTGAGGAAATGAAGACCATCAATACGACGGTCTATCGCCTGCCCTGTGCGGGCTTCGCCGAAAAAGATGGATCGATGACCAACTCTGCGCGCTGGCTGCAGTGGAAGAACGCGGCGGTTCCGCCTCCGGGCGATTGCCGCTTGGACCAGGACATCGTGGCTCAAATCTTCCTCAAGGTACGTGAGCTTTATCAGAAAGAAGGTGGCAAGTTTCCGGATCCGATCCTGAATCTGACCTGGTCTTATACCGATGCCCGGCATCCCGCTCTTGGCGAATTGACCAAGGAGTTGAACGGTAAGGCGCTCGCCGATCTTACCGATCCCAAGACACAGGTGACCATCAAGCGCGGCCAGCAATTACCGGGATTCGCATGGCTGAAAGACGACGGCACAACTTCCTGCGGGAACTGGATTTATTCCGGATGTTGGACGGAGGCGGGAAACCAGCTCGCGCGCCGCGGCACCGAGGATCCGTCTGGCCAGGGCATCTATCAGAACTGGGCGTGGTCGTGGCCGGCGAATCGTCGTGTTCTTTACAACCGCGCATCCTGCGACCCCTCGGGAAAGCCATGGGATGCTATGCGGAAGCAGGTCTGGTGGAACGAGTCGACGCAACTCTGGGTGGGAAACGATGTGCCCGACTTCAAGCCGGATTCCAACCCGAAGGATCACATGGGACCGTTCATCATGAATGCTGAAGGTGTTGGCCGAATATTTGCCCCTTTAGCCGCTTTCGCTGATGGTCCTTTTCCCGAACACTACGAGCCGATCGAGAGCCCGGTGCAGAACGCGCTGCACCCGGGCCAGCAGAACAATCCTGTAGTCAAGAAGCTCAAGACGGCGATGGATAAGTACGCCAGCCCTGGCGATGGCTTCAACATCATCTGCACCACTTATCGTCTCACCGAGCACTACCACTACTGGACCAAAAACAACCAAATGAATGTCCAGCTTATCCCCGAACCATTTATAGAGATTCCGGCCGAATTGGCGGCGGAGCTGGGGATCAAGGGCAACGACAAAGTGAAGGTCACAAGTGCGCGCAGCTATTACGTGGCCAAGGCGTTCGTCACCAAACGCATCCGGCCCATGACGATCGATGGCAAGAAGATCTACCAAATCGGCATCCCAATCCATCAGGGTTATCGCGGCATTCAGGAAGATGCCGGCAAGGACGCGAGGACGATCCTAAACCGGCTTACGCCGACGGTGGTGGATCCCAACGCGTACACGCCCGAATTCAAGGGCTTCTTAGTCAAGCTCGAAAAGGCATAGTGCTATGAGCCAGGCAACATTGGCAATCCGCAGAATTTCCGGCCATATCGGGCCCGCACCCGGAGAGGGGGTGGAGCGCGACTATCAGGTCTGCAAGTTAGTGGACACCACCACCTGCATCGGCTGCAAAGCATGTGAAGTCGCCTGTCTGGAATGGAACGGCTACCAATTCACCGACACCGTGTTCGACAACAGCTACCAGACGATGCCGCAGACGTCGTGGAATTACTGGAACCTGATCAAGTTCAACGAACACGAGCGCGAAGACGGCAGCATCACGCTTCTTATGCGCAAAGATCAGTGCATGCACTGTGCCGACCCCGGTTGTCTCGCAGCCTGCCCCGCCGATGGCGCCATCGTGCAATACACCAACGGCATCGTGGACTTTCAACAGGCGAATTGCATCGGTTGCGGATACTGCGTCAGCGGCTGCCCGTTTGATATTCCTAAGTTCAATCCAACGACGAAGAAGATGTTCAAATGCACGCTTTGTGTCGACCGCGTGAGCGAAGGACTGGAACCGGCGTGCATCAAGTCCTGCCCGACCGGCTGTCTCCACTTCGGAACCAAGGACGACATGAAGGATCTGGCGGAGACTCGTGCCAAGCAACTTCGCGACAACTATGGGATCGAGAAGGCGGGCGTCTACGATCCGGCGGGCGTGGGCGGGACGGGCGTGATTTATGTCCTACACGATGTCACTAATCCCGAGGCGTATGGCGGGTTGCCCAAGAATCCTCACGTGCCGTGGGTGGTGCGCTTCTGGAAAGGCCCGGCAAAGTGGATTGGGAACCTCGCCATGTTAGGCGGTATCCTCGGCGTGACCTTGCACTATTTGCGCTACGGCCCGAAGGAAGTACATCCCGCCGAGAATGAAAACGGAGGACAATCGTGAGCACCTCGCACGTCATTTCCTCTGGACGAACTGCACACGAATCCAGTGGAAAAATCTGTCGATATACGCTTGTCGAACGCGTCCATCATTGGATCGGCGCATTCGCCTACATCTATTGCCTGATCACTGGATTGGCCTTCTGGTCTCCTTATATGTTCTGGCTGGCTGTGCTGGTGGGCGGCGGCCCGGTTGCGCGCTTTTGGCATCCATGGTCTGGCGTCGCTTTCACACTTTCCATGCTTTGGATGTACAAGATGTGGCGCGGCGACATGATGACGACCGATGCGGACCGGCGCTGGTCGAAGGCGATTAAACAGTACATCGAAAACGACGATCAGAACCTGCCCCCCGAAGGCCGCTTTAACTACGGCCAGAAGTTTTTTTTCTGGCTGATGTTTTATGGCGTGCTCCTGCTGCTGATTTCCGGCCTGGGGCTGTGGTTTGTCGAGTCCATCCCGTGGAGTCTGCGCTGGCTGCGTTACACAGCGGTTACGGTTCATGTGGTCGCCGCAATGGCGACCATTGGCGGCTTCATCATTCACGTCTACATGGGCACGGCCATGGTGCGCGGCGGTTTCACTTCCATCATCCGCGGTGAAGTCACTGCGGATTGGGCGAGGACCCATCACCGGCTATGGTATGAGCAAGTCACCAAAGGAACGTCCGCAAAAGAATAGAAGGATTAACGTCAATTGATGCGGTAGTGGCAGCCGCGGCTTTCGCGGGATTGCTGCGCGGCCTCCAGGATCAGAAGCGCCGTGAGGATGCCGTTGCGCAGGCCGATGATGGAATCGCTGACCTCGCACTTTTCGTAGAAACGCGCGATTTCGAGGTCGAGTTCGCGCAAGATGCGCATGGCCCGGTTTAGACGTCTCTCGCTTCGGATCAGGCCGACATAATTCCACATCGTGTGCTGGATCGTCAGCCAATCCTGCGCGATGAGGGCGGGGTCTGCCGGTTCGTGTTCGTAGCGCCAGTCGGCCACCTTGGGAAAGTAGAAATCGTCGCCTCGCGTGATGCCCTGTGCGGCATGCTCCCCAGCCCGCGTTCCCCAAACCAGGCATTCGAGCAGGGATGTGCTTGCCAAGCGGTTGGCGCCGTGCAATCCGGTGCATGCGACTTCGCCCGCTGCCCGCAGGCGTTGGACAGTGGTTCGGCCGCAATCGTCGGTGGCAATGCCGCCGCAGCTATAGTGCGCGGCGGGGACTACCGGTATGGGTTCGTGTGTGAGGTCGATGCCGCGCTCGATGCACACGGCGTAGATGCCGGGAAATCGGTCGCGAAGGTAGTCGGCGGGTTTGTGTGTAATGTCCAGGTAAACGCAAGGCTCGCCCGATTCGAGCATGGTCTGGTAGATGGCGCGCGCGGCGATGTCGCGCGGCGCCAGCGAGCCGTCGGGATGAAAGCGTTGCATGAATTCCTTCCCGTGACGATCCACCAGGCGGCCTCCCTCGCCCCGCACCGTCTCGGAAATAAGGAAGCAACCGTCGCGCGCCAGCAGCGCAGTAGGGTGGAATTGTATGTACTGCATATTCATACAGCGAGCTCCAGCGCGGTAAGCCATTGCGATGCCATCGCCGCGCGCCCCCGGAGGATTCGTCGTATGCAGAAAGACACTGCCCACACCGCCCGTGGCCAGAACGGTTTCCTTAGCTAAGAGAGAGAAGATCTTCCCCGTCGTCTGATCGAGAACGTAAGCTCCGACGCACGTCAGCGGGCGGTAGACATCGGTCGGTTCCAGGGAGTGGTGCGAGACGGTCAGCAAATCCACGGCGGACGCACGAGAAACTACTTTTACATTCGGATGCGAGCTGACCCGCTCCAGGAACGCTCGCTCAATCGCGGAGCCGGATTGATCCTTGTGGTGAATGATGCGTGGCAGGGAATGGCCGGCCTCGCGCGTGAGGTCGAGTTGTCCTGGATTTTCGCTGGAGGCATCGTTCTTAGCCAAGTCGAAGGGAACGCCAAGCTCGTCAATCAGAACTTCCTTCACCAAACGCGGGCCTTCATGGCTTAGCAGTCGGGCTGCGTCGGGCGAACTCAGCCCACCGCCCACCGAAAGAATATCGGCAACCAGTTGTTCTTCTTGTTCTGCGGATTCTGTTTGCGCGCGATAGATGATTCCGCCTTGCGCCCGATCCGTATTACTTTCTTCTGGATTTTCAGCACGAGTCAGCAGAGTGACTTGGCAGCCACGTTTCGCGGCGGCCCACGCAGCAGCCAGGCCAGCCAGGCCGCTGCCGATGACGAGGATATCTGTTTGCAAGGTGTCCTGCATTAGGAGGGTTCAATCTCGAAGCTTAAGTCCACCGCCGGGGCGGAGTGGGTCAGCGCGCCAACCGAAATCCAATCCACGCCAGCCTCTGCGAACTCTCTGACGTTTGCGAGCGTAATTCCCCCCGACGCTTCGATGAGAATCTTTCGCGAGATATCGTGTAAACGACCGTGCGCGAGTTCGCGCGGAGTCCCTTCCGCCACGCGCACTTGCTCGACCGCTTGGCGCACCTCAGCGGGCTGCATGTTATCAAGAAGGATAACGTCGGGGCTGTGATCGAGTGCATCGCGCAGCTCGTCGAAATTCGTCACCTCGATTTCCATCCACGCCGCGCTGCCTTTCGCAGGCTGTACTGCTTCAAGTGCCGCCGCGACTCCGCCCGCCATGCGGATATGATTTTCCTTGATCAATACGGCTTCTCCCAGATCCTTGCGGTGATTGCGGCCGCCGCCGACGCGGACCGCATACTTTTCGAGTGCGCGAAGCCCTGGAGTAGTCTTCCTCGTATCCAGAATTTGTGCGCCCGTTCCCTCCACCTCGCGCACAAACCGGCGCGTGAGCGTCGCGATGCCGGAGAGTCGCTGGAGCAGGTTCAAGGCCACGCGCTCTCCCGAAAGCAAGGTGCGCGCCAAGGCAAACACCTGCACCGGACTCTCGCCCACATGCAGTTCCTCTCCGTCTTTGCGATCGATCTCCACTACCACCGCGGGTTCCAGAAGCCGGAATACTTCGACAAACAGATCGACTCCGGCAAGAACAAGCGGAGCCTTGGCGATGAGTTGCCCGTGCGCGCGCCGCCCTGCGGGCACGATCGTGTCTGTTGTAATGTCCCCGGCTCCAAAATCTTCGTCGAGGAATCTGCGTAAGAGTTCGCGGTAAGTGGAGGGATCAAGAGACTCGGACATGGATTCTGAATTGAAAACCGATGTGGGCAATGCTTTAGCTCATTTCCAACATGCGAAGGATGGGGCGCAGGGCGCGCTGGCGCAGTTCTTCGTCCAGAGTGATTTCCGGTGTGCGATCCCGCATGCAAAGGTAGAGCTTTTCCATCGTGTTGAGCTTCATGTGCGGGCATTCGCTGCACGAGCACCCGCCCTCACCGGGAGCCGAAATGAACTCTTTCTCCGGGCAGGCCTTTTCCATCTGATGGAGGATGCCGCGTTCGGTGGCGACGATGAACTCGGCTGCCGGGCTCTGTTGGGCGTAATTGAGGATTCCAGTTGTTGAGCCCACGTAATCCGCATGACGCAGCACGGCTTCCGGGCACTCGGGATGCGCCAGGACTTTTGCGTGGGGATGGCGCACCTTCAGGCGCACCAGGCTGCGCTCGGAAAACATTTCGTGGACCATACAGCTTCCCGGCCAAAGTCGCAGTTCCCGTCCGGTCTTTTTTATAAGGTAGCGGCCCAGGTGCTGGTCTGGCGCAAAAAGAATAGGCTGCTCCAGCGGGATCTGCTGGATGATTTTCTCCGCGTTGCTGGACGTGCAGATGATATCGCTCAGCGCCTTGACCTCCGCGCTGCAGTTGATATAGGTAATGGCCGCATGATCCTGGTAGCGTTCGCGAAAGGCCTTAAACCGGTCTGCCGGGCAGCCGTCAGCTAACGAACAGCCCGCTTTCATGTCAGGCAGCAGGACCAGTTTGCCGGGGTTGAGAATCTTGGCGGTTTCGGCCATGAACTGCACGCCGGCGAAGACGATCACATCCGCCGAGGTAACCGCGGCTTGTTGCGATAGTTGCAGGCTGTCCCCGACAAAATCGGCCAAGTCCTGAATTTCCGATTCCTGGTAGAAATGCGCCAGGATGACGGCATTCATCTCGCGCTTGAGCCGCACGATCTCTTTCTCGAGATCAAGGTGCGCCAGCGGTTCATGGTTCCCGGGTTGTGTCGCAAGGGTCATCAGCCTTATTTGCACCTGTCAATCGGTGCGAGCAACACACAATGCAAAGACTCGAAGTCTGATTCTAGCCTAGCACTGCGCGTGACGCAGCGACGCACCTCCAGTTCCTCATGCGTGTCTTGGCTCGGGGGTGGTGTCCACCGGGATGAGCTCTGGATATCAAAATGATTACCTAGGTTTCTTGTTCGGTTTGGGCACACCGAGCTAGTCTGGTAACTGCGGTGCGTTCAAATGCTTGCCGCATTTGGTATAGGGTCAAGTGCAAAAAACTGCCATCCTGAAGTGTCGTCGACTCCTGCCGCCAGATGCGTGCCAGTCTTGGGCAGAGAGCGAAATAAAAGTCGATAAGATCGAGCAAATTCTGGACCTGGTCTCGATGCCAGAGAGTGAATGGGAGTGCGACGGAACTCTAGTCATTCTTACGTCGGATGAAAGTGAATGGAATTCCGCAGCCGAACGATTCCCCGAACCTGCCACAAATAAGATCGCAATCCAGCAGATTGCTGTGTTGTGTAAGGACCATTGCACCGTCGCGCATAGTTTGCTCAACTACCAGCCGATTGGAAATCTCGTGGTGGCCTTGTTTTCCGACGGGGGCTGTCGATTCATCGCTGAGTTCGATCACGTCGACGAGACGGCCAAGAAAGGCGTTGTCTCTTTGGCCCACTATCTGATCGATACGGCAGCTGGAGATTTTGGCAAAGCGGCAGTCTCAATCTCCAAAGGAGTCTCGGTATTAATAGAAGCTCCGTTTTCTATCGAGCAGTTCGCCTACGCCGCAATGGAGCCTGGTTCCGTAGTAGCGGGCGTTTTCAAAGACATGAAGGCGTGGAATTCCATCCGCGCGATCAGGAAAGAATTTGCCGCGAAAGGAATGGTGCTTCTGGGGCACGTCGGAGCGGATGAAGGATACCGGCAGGCGGCTCTTGCCCAACTTGCACCTGCAATCGTCGACGATATCCGCTGGTACGGGTTTGCACCGAAGTCCGACTTAGTATTTGTCGGGCTGAAAGGCGGGCGTTACATCGACTTAATCGCGAACGAATGCGAAGTCGACGCTGATTATGAGCACTTCGATCCGTACATGATCCAGATGATACGAAAATGGCGCCACGCCACATTTGGGCAGTTGTGCGAATACGCGCAGATCTATGAGAACGCAGCAATAACCGTGCTGGGCCAATGCCATGATGACAATCCGCGCAGGCTGACCAAACGGCTTCGCGCGGCCATCAGTCGCGGCGATCTTCCCGGGCTCCAAATACCCAAACTGAGCTCCTCTCCTCAGGAGGATCTCAGACATGGCATTCTGGGTTTGATTCAGAAGATGGCTGGCCGGAAAACCTTCTCCGCCCATGGGGGCGCATGAAATTTGCACTCATCCTGCCTTGACTTGGTATCGAGGGGCACTCTGAATTTCAGACGGACGTTTTTGGGGTGGCCGTAAGCTAGTTTGTCTTACTGGAACTCAAGCACCACAATCTCGGGATTCGATCCCAGCCGCAGCGGCGGTCCCCAGGTTCCCGCTCCGCTCGAAGTGAACACCTGCATCTTCCCGATGCGGCTTAATCCGTACACAAACTGCCGGTAAATCCGCCGAGCCATCCAATTCCAGGGTATGAACTGCCCAAGGTGGGTGTGCCCGGATAGTTGCAGGGAAACGCCGGCAGCCTCCGCGATTTCTGGATGGTCGGGCGCGTGCGTTAACAGTATGCTCGCGCGGCCTCGATCCAAACGGATGCTGTTTAGCGCCGAAGCAAATTGCCCCTCTCGCGTCGCATTCCGGAACGGCACACCGGCAATCTGCAAACCCTCCGCTTCCACCTTCTCATTGTTCAGCACGCGCACCCCGGCTGCCGTAATGGCCTGCATATACTTGCTGTCGTCCCCAAATTGGTCGTGATTTCCTGCGACAAAGTACACACCATGTGGCGCGGTGAGTTCACTCAGCGGCGCTGCCGCTTGCACAGCGTCAATGGCTGTGCCGTCAAACAGATCGCCCGCGATAAAAATCAAGTCCGGTTCTTCCTTCAAAATCTTGGCAACCATGCGCCGCAAAAAGCCGCCGTTTCGCACGTGCCCCAGGTGGATATCGCTGATCAGCGCTGCTCTTCGCCCGCGCCACGCCACCGGCAGATTCGCGAGCCGCACCGTGATTCGTGTGATTCGGGTCCAGCTTGCATTGAAAATCCCGTAGACTCCGGCTATCAGTGCGGCGCCGAACAGCAATTCTGCGGTCCGGTGAAAGTTCACGTCCATTCCGGTCAGCTGCGCAAGCCCGAAAACGATCCAGAAAGAGACCGCTGCCAGGGAAAAAAAGGTCAGCAAACCGAGCCACACAGCAGCGGCCCGGTAAAACACGCGCAGCGCTGCATTCGTATAGCGAAAGGCGAGTAGCGAAGCTGCAACAAAACTCACAGACAAAACACCGAGAAGCAGTTTGGCCCACAGTGGTCCAGCGGAATAGCCTCTCGCGGCCGAGAACATCCACGTCTCGTAGAGGAAGAAATGCAGCAAGATGAGAACGGACTGAAAAAACACCAGGAAACCGATCAACCCTTTTCTTACTTTCATGGTGGGTTAGATTCCCCGACCGGTCATTCGTATTCACTAATCTAGAGTTGGGGTCGTGAGGTCGACTCCGCGTCTCAGCAAAGAGCGCAAACCACAGAGCCTACAGGGGTGCACAGAAGCCCCCCAGAGAATCAGAGCCAGCAGAACAATCTTTCTGCATATCACAACAGGAAAAAACCTATTGTGCGTTGTGCCGTTGGAGAAATTCTCTCAGCTTGGGGATGTCCCGAAACGCCTCCGTGCCGCCACAGGCCGTAGTGGAAAAAGCACCGCACATGTTTCCGAATGCCAGACATGCAGCGAGATCCGCTCCGCGCAGAAATTGATGGAGGAACCCGGCGTCGAAGCTGTCGCCTGCTCCGACCGGATCGATGACCGTTACCGGCACGGCGGGCGCGGTGAACCGGCGCTGATCGCGAATGGCGATGGCTCCGTCGCTCCCCATCTTAACCACGAGGGTTCTCACTCTTTGAGAAAGCCGCGAAAGCGCGGTATCCAGGTCATCGGCCCCGGAAATCTTCAAAGCTTCGCGCTCGTTCGGTAGCAGGATGTCGACGTGCGGCAGGATTTGTTCGAGGCCCCCGTCCCAGCGATCGTCGGGATCGTCGTTGGTATCGAGCGAGGTGGTCAGGCCGGCGGACTTCATCCGCCGAAAAAGTTCTGCCACATGCGGCAACAGCTCACGCTGCAAGAATAGCGAAGACATGTGAAAGTGGCGGGCAGATGCCAGGTAATCGAGGTTGAGATCTTCAAAGCTCAGCTCGGAGATTGTGCCCGGATAAGTGAGGATGTGGCGCTCGCGCCCGTGGGGCAGAATAAACGTCACGCCGGACTTGGCGCCATGCGCCACATGCGCCAGATCCACACCGCGCTCACGCAGACGGTCCATGGCCAGGGCCCCAAAAGAATCGTCGCCGACCTTGGTGACGAACCCCACGCGGCTGCCAAGAGCGGCCATATTATGCGCCAGGATCGCCGAGGAACTGCCTAATGTAATCGCGAAATCGGTGGCCAGCAGTTCACGTTCTGTCGGCATTTGTTCGGGCAGACCGTAGAGGATCAAGTCAAGATTGATCTCTCCGGCGATCGCGATATCAAGCTTGGACATGGGGCAGACCTTAGTGTGTCGTCAAGGTTCCTATACGAAGAATGCGATCAGCGGTTGCAATGGAGTGTTACCCCGACCGGCTTGCAGAGTTAGTGCAGGATTCACGAATAAGTCAAGTTGAGCAGCCTCGCAAAATTCCAAGACGGCCAATACACACGCCTATACCAAAGTGACCTTTATTCCTGCCTCTTTCAACGCCTCCAAATCCGGTTTCGGGATTTGCTTGTCGGTAATCACTTCATCCACCGCCGTAACCGGCATGATGTTGCACAGGCTGCGGCGTCCGAATTTACTTGAGTCGCAAACTACGATCGTCCTGCGAGCAATCTTGACCATGGCCCGGTTCACTTCGGACTCCGATAAATTCGGAGTGAAAAGGCCGGCTTTGGTGTCGAAACCATCGACGCCCAGGAAGAAGATATCGGCGCTGAGCTGGCGCAGAGTTTGCTCGGCCAAGGGCCCGACCAGAGAAAACGAGTTTTTGCGCAGCATGCCTCCTGTCAGTATCACTTCAACTTGAGTGCCAGCCAACTCAGCCGCAATGTTGACCGAGTTGGTGATCACGGTGAGTTGAGTCATGCCTTTCAGCGCGCGCGCAATGGCCGTGGTCGTCGTTCCGGAATCGAGTAATAAGGACTGCCCTTCCTCTACCAGGCGCACCGCGGCGTTGGCAATCTGAGCCTTCTCCTTGCGGTGCAGTTTCTCTTTCTGGCGGAGCGTTGGATCGAGCAGGGCGCCGGCTTGGACCACTTGCAGCGCGCCACCATGGGATCGCTGGATGTCTCCCTGGAGGGATAAGGATTCCAAATCCTTGCGGATGGTGACCTGTGAGATGCGAAAATGCCGCGCGAGATCCTTAACCAGCACACGACCGTCCCGGTGCAGGATCGCCTTGATTTCGCGGCGGCGTTCTTCGGTAAGGAGCCCGGTTGACGGCACGATATTCCGATTTGTTCCGAATAGTAACTTTCGTCGATCGTTGCGGAAATTGTCAAGCGCCAATCGACAGCCTATTTCGCGGCTTCAGTGCCCGCCGGTGCATCAGCCAAAGTGCCTCGCGCGGTACTCTTTTTCGGACCTTTAAACCGCGCGAACAAATCCTCCGCATTGCGGTGGTATACCTTTTCCAGCGCATCGTCGGGCAGGTCCAAGCCGTAAATCATCCAGCGGCCTTGCGCCGGATATTGCGCGTAGGGGAAGTATTCGTCGGCGGTTTCGAACCAGCGAAAATAGTTCTGGTACATCGCTTCTCCCGCGCCTTCATCGGTGCCAAACATGATGCGGCCGGAATACTTCATGAAAATCTCGCGGGTCCGCCGCGGCTGGCGCCCGAGCTCTCCTTCGCGCGCTCCGGTTTCGATCATAACGTTGGGAAACTTCCGCAGTGTTTGTTCTACAAAATCCAGATTCTCCGGCCAGCTGCCAAAATGCAGCGCGACGAATGTTGTATTCGGGTGCTTGGCAAACATGCGATCGCGCTGCGCTAATAACTCCTGCATGGACGGAAACTGCGAGCCATAGAAGCTCCAGTCGGGATGCTCTATAAGTTCCTCGTAGCGTTCGTTACGGGCGTCGATGGGATGGAAGAACGCCTCCGGGTCGGCCACGTGAATAAACACAGGGATGCCAAGCCGTCCGCATTCTTCCCATGCCGCGTCGAGGCGCGGGTCGTCGATGGTTATAAGCTTGCCAGTTGAATCGCGAACGCCGAGGCCAAGTTCCTTCAAAACTTTTAGCCCGCGCGCGCCGCGGGCAACCGAGTCGTCAATTTGCCGCACCATGAGTTGGCTGAAGTTAGGATCGTCGATCTTCGACCAGTCAAACTGTGTGAACACCACGAAGCGCCCAGGATAAGGCTTGACCATGGTGTCAATGATGGCCTGCAACTTGTCTCCCCACATGCCGGTAAGGACGACGATGGTCTTGATGTTGAGGCGGTCCATGCGCGCGACCATTTCCGCGGGATCGACTCGATCTCCGATGCCGACAGCATCGTTCGTGTGAGCGTGCACGTCAATTACTGGAAATTTCGCGCGGCGGATCTCGTGCGAAGCGGCATGAAGCGCGGGCTCGGGGTGAAAGTCTTTAAGCAGGATGGTCTTTCTGCTGTCCGCATCGGCAGCGGGCTTGTACCCGATGCCGGTTTGTTGCGCGGACCCCCCTGATCCAGCAACGAAGGCCAGGAACACAGCTGCTGTTACAACCCCCTTCATCATGTCGGACCTGCCTTCCCTAAGCTTTATCAGAAGTAAAACTTCAGCGCGAACTGGATTTGCCGAGGCGCGCGCGCCGCCAGTGGGAAGCCGAAGTTGGGCTGACCTAGTTCCAGAGGGGTTGGTTCGGCGCTGATCGCGCCAAACTGTCCAAACAAATAGTTCACGTGGTTGAGTATGTTGAAGAATTCCGCGCGGAACTCGAGATGCTTTTGCTCGCTGATTGCAAACTGTTTCACCAGAGAGGTGTCCCAGGTCTTGTATCCCGGGCCTTCGATGTCGTTACGTGGGGCATTGCCGAATGTTCCCTCGACCGTGTTGTGCGCAAACGCGCAGGTGTTGAAGAGCGTTCCCGGGATGCACGGCTTAGAGTTGGGATCGCCGACCAGGTTGGGGCGCCCGCATTGGAAACCAACCGTGCCGCCGCAATCGGCGTTGGAGACCGGAGCGATGTCAGTCGCGGTGTAGTAATTGCCCGTGGCAGCGGAAAAGACGCCAGTCATCTGCCAGTCGCCAAGAATCCCGTTCAAGATGCCGGAAACATCTTTGGCCAACGCACGTCCGCGGCCGAAGGGTAAGTCATAGACGTAGCTGAAAACGAAGCGTTGGCGCACGTCAAAGTCGGAGTTGCCATAGTTCTGGTTGGGATAGCGCTGGTCCAAAAAGTCCCCGTTGTTCACCGATCCCAGGCTTGCGCTGGAAGCGTTGTCGAGGGCGTGTGCCCAAGTGTAAGCGGCTTCGTACTGAAGCCCGTGAGAATAGCGCTTCTCCAGGCGAACTTGCAGTGAACTGTAGTTCGATTGTGTATTCGAGCGGAAGGTGTCGATGAGGCTATCGAGCGCGGGGTTGCAGTACTGACCGGGATTGGATACGGGCAGCGTCAGACTACAAGGGCCGCCGGCGCCGCCGGGCCAGTTATTGTTGTTGGCGGGACGCCGGGGCGCGAGCGGGTCCGATGGATTCGGATCGGGAGTGGCCTGATTGCCGTTGTAGAAAGCATACAGCTTCAATCCGCGAGATCCGGCATAGGTAACTTCGAGAACCGTGTCTGCGGGTAATTGGTACTCCATACCGAAATGCCACTGCTGGGTATAAGGCGTAACCAGACGCGGAGAGAGTGAGTAGAGCTCGGGCGCGTTTGGATCGCTGAGCGAGTTGGCGGGAAAGCCCTGATACAGAAAGTTCAATGGCAAGCCGCCGTTATTCGCGTATGAAATGGAGCAATCCTGTTGACCGGCCGCAGGATTCGCGGTTGCTGCACTACACGGAGGAGTGAAGGCCTCCGAAGACAGGAACGGAGGATTGAAGCCGGTGCTCGGATTAGAAAAGGGGCCGTTTTCCTGTCCGCCATAGAAAATTCCGTAGCCGCTGCGGAAGACCAGCTTGTCGGACCATTGGTAAGCCATTCCAATGCGGGGTGCGAAATTATTTCGATCGGGAGAGATGAGTCCGCTCGAACCCGTTCTCAGAATTGGCAGCTCGGTGGCGAGCGTGGGCGTCAATTGCGCGTTCTGTCCGCTGGGCACAATCAACGATTGCGTGTTGAAATCGAAGGTGGCGGCGTTGTTATCGGCCTCTTTGATGGTAGTGAACAGTTCGTAGCGTAGGCCCAGGCTCAAAGTGAGCCGCGGGCTCACTTTGAAGTCGTCGAGAGCGTAGGCCGCATATATCTGCCGGTTATAGACGACGTTGGGGGTCACACTAGTAATGGTGCCTCCGTCTGGAATCCCGAGCAAAAAAGTAGCGATGGCCTCGCCGTCGCCTTGGCCGGGTCCGGCCGGATTGTCGGTGAAGTCGCTCCCGAAGCTCAGGGTGCCACGAGGAGAAGCCGGCTCGAGTAAGGTGAACTGTTCGAAGCGCAGCTCTCCGCCAAATTTCGCAGCGTGGCGTCCGCGCGTCCAGCTCAGGTTATCGGTAAGAACGTAGCTGTGCTGCTTCTCGATGGCGGGCAGAAATCCCGAACTCCCGATGGCAGTGGTGCCATCACTGAAACCGATCGAAGGCAGGCCGCCGATGTCCTCGCCGGCTTGGTACGGAACTCCCGGAAACGGAACGGGGAGTTCCCCCGAGACGTTCTCGTTGTAATTCAGATTGTAGCGATGAGAGTTGAGATAGTTGAAGCCGAAGCGAAATTCGTTAATCAGATTGTTGCGAAATGTGTGAATTTCACTGGCTGCCAGGCCCTGCGCTACGTTCTGGCTATAACCATCCTGAAAGCTGCCACCGTCGAGCACGTTCTCGAAGGGCGAGGGAAGGAAGGTACTGTCTTTGCCGTAGCTATAGCGGGCGAAAAAACTATCTTTATCGCTGATTGTGTAGTCCCCGCGAATGTCGAACTTGTTCTCCGTTTCGCTCTTTTTGGGATCGGACAGGTAATTACCAGCGGCCTGAAGACTATTAATGTTCGCGTTGGCCGGGGGAAATAAATTCGCCAGTTCCTGGCCGAGCGGATCGGTGCTGCCGCTAGGGAAAATGTTGGTCGGCACTTTGTTCGGGATTACGCCGCCGGAGGTGTACCCTCCGATGGGAACACCGCAGAATCCGTTGGGATTGCCCGCGTAGTTGTCTTGTGCCAGGCGCGAGTTAAAAATCTCTCCCACGTAGGTGTTGTTGCCGTTGCAGTCGAGCGCGATCTGACCGGTCGGATTGCCATTCATATCGAGGGCCGTGATCGGCATACTGGTATTGAGAAAAGCGGAGAAATCGCCGCCAATCTCGGCTTGCGTCGGAACCGTTGACACCTGGGGCAGCGCCTGGCGAATGCGCAGGCCTTCGTAGTCTCCGAAAAAAAACATTTTGTTTTTTACAATGGGGCCGCCCAGCGTAAACCCGAACTGGTTCTGCTTGTAGGGCTGCTGACCGTAGATGTCGAAGGCGTTGCTGGCGTCCACCTTTTCGTTGCGCAGGAACTCCCACACGTCACCGTGCAACTGGTTGGTGCCAGACTTGATGACCGCGTTCATGATCGCGCCGTTGCCCCGGCCGAATTCGGCGCTATAGGCGTTAGTCTCGACTTTGAACTCGGCAATCGCGTCGACGGCGGGCTGGACCACGTAAGCGGCGCCGTTGAGGACGTCTCCCAGATTTGCGTTGTTGTCGATGCCGTCGAGGAGAAAGTTGTTTTGCAGAGAGCGGGCACCGTTTGCGCTGAAGCCATAAGTGGTTTCCACGCGCGATCCGGGTTCGGCGTTAGCGATGCCGGTGCCAAGCAGAGCGAGTTGCGCGTAGTTGCGTCCGTTCAACGGGAGCGCGTTGATGCGCTGGCTGTCGACCACCTGGCCAAGTTCGGAGGTTTCGGTTTCGAGTTGTGGACGTTGGCCGGTGACTGAGACGACTTCCGTCGCCACGCCGGGCTCAAGCTTCAGATCCACTCCAACGCGATCCTGAATATTCACTTGCACAGGGCCTGCGACCGCTTTTTTGAATCCCTCCTTCTCAACGGTGACACTGTAGCGGCCGATCTTGAGCGGACTGGCCACATACTCCCCGTCACCATTGGTGGATAAAGTCAGCTCGATGCCGCGATCCACGTCGGTCACGGTGACCTTAGCGCCTGTGACCACCGCGCCGCTAGCGTCACGCACCAGCCCGACAATAGCTCCGGTATCTTTTTGCGCCCATAACGGCGTGGCTAGCGCAAGCAACATAGAGAATAGCGCCACCAAAAAAGGTTGTAAGCGAGAAGAACGCACGGACATGGTGAGCCTCCTGAACACTGAGCTCGGACGTTTTGTAAGCGGCCGTTTGAACCGGCGAAAATTCGGTGCTCCTATTGCGAGCTTTCCGTGTAATATTACGATGCATTACTTTTACGTTCGTTTGATATCGTTTGTCAAGAGAGATATCGGGCCTGAATTTGCCCGGCACGCGCTTGTACAGGCTTGTGAAGTCGGCGGTGGTGGAGCATTACAGAACGATCGAAAGAATCAAAGAGGAGGTCACTCATGATCGGTCGCAAAAACAAGATCGCACTTATCGGTACGGCGCTGGTTCTCCTGCTCACACTGATGGCTTGTTCAAAGTTGTCGAAACCGCCCCTACAGTCGCAGCCGCAGGCCGCGACTGCCAAGCCGGAGCCCACCCAGCCTTCCACGATCCACGTAAATGTTGACGGCTCGGTGGTGCTTACGACGAGCGCGGCTGAATTTCAGTTGACGCCCGATGGATACATCCACGCATCTCTTTTGAAAGACGGCACGAAACTTACGTTAGACGATCCGCGTGCCGGCGCCGCCACGGACAGCAATCTTGTGAGCGTAGGGCGAAAGGACGTGCATTTCACCCTCGATTTCCAACAGGCGCAAGTGCGCGAAGCAATTGGAAAGATGGGCGTCGGGAAGCGGGTGGAGATCCCGGCGCATCCGCAGGGAGCGGTGGGAACCGGCTTGGAGAGCGTACTGGCACTCGAAGTTTATGACCAGTTCCCGAATATTCTACTGAGCACGGTGGAATACAAGAACACTGGCGCGAGCGAGATCGTCATTGAAAAAAGTGTGAATCAGCGGCGCCGGTTGAATGCAAAGCTGGGCGACGCAAAGGCCCAGCCGTGGCAGATGTGGTCGTTTCACGGCGCCAGCTACGATTGGGGAAAAGACGATGTCGTGAAGCTGACGCCAACGTTTTTCCAGCTCAATGTCATGGGTGGAATGGTCAAAGGTGGCTATGGTGGCGGCATCCCGGTCGCCGCCTTCTGGACACGCGACGTGGGCGAAGCGGTCGGGCACGTGGAAACGATACCAATTTCCGCATCGATCCCCGCAAAGGTAGGCGCCGATGGCCGATTGAATACCGAGGTGGACTTCGCCCCCAACATCACGCTTAAGCCGGGCGAAACGTATTCCACTCCTCGCAGTTTTGTTTCCGTCTTTTCGGGCGACTTCTACGAGCCGCTCCGGATTTGGTCGAGCGTTTTGCAGAAGGAAGGCTGGGAACTGCCCAAGCCGTCGAGCGAAGCCTACAACGTGAGTTGGTGCGGCTGGGGATACGAGGCCGACGTGACGCCGGCACAGATGCTGGGTACGGTTCCGAAGTTGAAAGAGATGGGCATCAAGTGGGCAACGCTTGACGATCGTTGGTTTGACACCTATGGCGACTGGAATCCGCGCAAGGACACTTTTCCCGGGGACTCGATTAAGAAGATGGTCGACGACTTCCACAACGATGGCATTCTGGTGCAGTTATGGTGGTTGCCCTTGGCAGTCGAGGATGGCGAGGGAAAATACGAGTCGCATAAGTACGCGGTCTCGAAAGTTGTACAGGAGCATCCGGAATGGCTGATCCTGGACAAGAACGGCAAACATGCCCGGATGACTCGCGGTCTGGCCGCGCTGTGTCCGGCGGTGCCGGAAGTTCGGGCGTATCACAAACGGTTGACGGAAAAATTCATTCGCGACTGGGGATTCGACGGCAGCAAACTCGACAACATCTACAGCGTTCCAGCTTGCTACAACCCGGCGCATCATCACAAATCGCCGCAGGATTCAGTGAATGCGATGGGCGATGTGTATAAGGAAATTTTCCAGACGACACGAGCGCTAAAACCGCAAAGCGTGACCCAGAGCTGTCCGTGCGGCACGCCGCCATCGCTGGCTTGGTTGCCGTTTATGGACCAGGCGGTAACCGCCGACCCGGTGGGGGCGGTGCAAGTGCGGCGGCGGATCAAAATGTATAAGGCATTGCTCGGGCCTGAATCGGCCGTCTATGGCGATCACGTCGAACTTTCTGCGATGACCAAGATGGGCAACGACTGGAAAGAACACGGCGACGATTTCGCTTCCACCATCGGGGCGGGAGGCGTGGTCGGAACAAAGTTTGTCTGGCCCGATCCCGGCCCGAAATTCAAGGACGTCAATCTGACCGCTGCGAAAGAAGAGCGCTGGAAGAAGTGGATCGGTCTCTACAACGAGAAGATGCTCTCCAAGGGCGAGTTCAGGGATCTTTACGTGACTGGCTACGATACCCCCGAGGGATATGCGATCGCGAAAGACGGCAAAATGTATTACGCATTCTTCGCATCGTCGCCGGGATGGAAAGGCGAAGTCGAACTGCGAGGATTGAAGTCCGGGAAGTATCGGGTGAGTGACTACAGCGAGTCCAAAGATCTCGGCACGGTGGAAGCGGCGGCCAACGGTGTGGCGAAGCTGCCAGCGGAGTTCAAGGATCATTTGCTCCTGGAAGTCAGTTCGCAGCCGTAAGGTTTGCGCAGTGCCTGAAGACGATAGTGAGAGGAACAGAGCCGCGCCCACGGCTCTGTGCCTGGTGCATCTTGAGCGCCGCGAAAACCTGATCTTCGACGTAGTATGCCGGTTGATATCCGGCGGATTATCGAGATCAGGCGTAGATCTTCACATTGGACACAACACGGCTGATAACGCCGTTCGGGCTGGGACAATCCGGTTGGAGCCCTAGTCGCAACGAACAGAACAGCCCCAATAACTGGGCCAGTATCACGTCCACGGGGGGACGGTATTCGTCGCTGAGTGCCGGCACGTCTAGGGAAAGCACGTGATCGGCCAGGTGACTGAGACCGTCTGTCTCATAAGGCGTCACCACTACGATTTGCTTTCCGAGTTGCTTTCTGTTCACTTCGCGGAGCAGATCCAATTCATAATTACGGCGGCGCAGATCTCTGGAAAGAAAGCTTACGAAGAGCGTGTCCCCGTCCAGCGCGGACATGGGGCCGTGTCGAAGGCCCAGGGTAGATTCCGACATGGTTTGTATCTTGCCCGCAGTCAGTTCCAGCAGCTTGAGTGCGGATTCACGAGCCACGGCTTGCAGCGCTCCCGATCCCACAAAACATGCCTTCGAAAAATTTTCCCGGGCAATCGTAGTTGCGACCTCCTCCGCCCCCCCAAGAAACCTCTCTCCCGCTTTCTGGAGTATGGAGAACGTATCCAGGTAGTCGTCGGGCGAAGACACGTGGGCAATGCAATGGCCGGCTATCACCATGTTCGTGTAAGAACTAGTCATGGCCAGTCCGCGATCGTTCGCCGTGTCGTCCAAAGCGAGTACGAAGGCGCGGTCGGGCGCTTGTTCGCAGATTGAAGCCATCCGGCCCTGCTGGTTGCAGGTGACCAATAAGTGTCTTACCTTGGGATATTTTTGAAGCGCGGCGTCGATTACACCCAACCCCTCTGGACTGTCACCCGAACGGGAGAACGAAACCCACAAGTAGGGTTGATCGGCGAAAACCAAATCCTCAAGGTTTGTCAGCAGGCTCGTACTGGGAACTGCCCAAACCTCGCATCCCCACATCCGCCGCAATAGAAGGGTTAGTGCGCCGCCAATGTAGTCTGAAGTGCCTGCACCCACCAGGAACACCGTAGGGCGGCCCTGTTCTCCTGGACCAATGCCCGACTCCCTCAGGAACTGGCTCAGTTCCTGCCGCCGCTCCCCACAAATCGCGTATGTCTTCTGCCATGTTTCGGGCTGGTGGACGATCTCCCGCGGAGTGTATTGGATACCGCGCGCCTTCTTTTCTTCCTCGCTGGCGCCGAGCAACGCCTGTAGTCCGTCCGTCATGCGCCCCTGCACCACAAGCTGTCTCCTTTCATGACTGCTCAATCGTACTATACTACCAAATACTCGTAATATATAGAAATAATTAGCAATATCAACGGCAACATACCGAAACAACAGAAAACCACCTTAGCCTGAGTAACATGACAGAGCTATGGCCTCCTCATGCCGCATGCCGTCGCGTAGGAACTTAGGACTGTTCCGATGTGGTCTTGAATCATGTCGTCCGCATGTATCCCCAGTCCCCCGGACCTTATTGCCTCATACTGCGACGGCAAATATTGACTGATCAACGGTGGAGGCACCACGCAGCTATCAAGGTTGGCTCGAAGTTGAGCTAGTTCTTGCTGGACTTTCGAATCGTCCCAGTAGTACCGGCACCGGTCGCTGTAACTGTAGATGCGCGCCAAATATGTCTCGTCTTCGTCTCCGCGGTAATACGATCGCCAGTAAACCGGGTTGCGCAGCATGGCTGATTCGAGCGCTTCCCGGACTTGCGACAGACGAACACCTCTCCCACGCGCCAGAACTTCCCGCTCGATTGCGCTCAGGGCGAAGACAGCCTCCCGGAACGCGAATGTCAGCCACGGACCTACTTTCAGGATTGCGAAATGGTCTTCCACCATTTGTGCAAGAGCTGCGGGTTTCTGGTAGTCCGTCGAGTGCGCCTCGTAAGCCAGAGTGGGAGTCTTTGGTAAGGCGAGCGAGAGTTCCATCGCTTTCTTCCGGTCGTAGTCGAAAATCGCATTTTCGCCAAACTCCACTCCGGGCTGCACCACCATTCCAATTACCCGTTCCCACGCCGCTGCAACTCTTTGTTCGTCGAATGCCTTGTGGAAAAGTTCCAGGGTGTGCTGAACCTGATCGGCTGACGAGACTGCGGGATGCGCTCCTGGAACCTGTTCGCCACCCGGAGCCGGAACCTCGGTACCGATGACATAGAGGATTGGGGAAGAACCTTGCGGCAACTCTTCAGCCGCATTCTCCGCAGCACGACACAGGATGGCTGCTCGTCGCGCGATGGTGCGCTGGTCGGGTCCTGGCGTTGCATCATCGGCACACGCCATACTCGCATCGAGATGAATCTTCTTGTATCCGGCTCGTACACACGAGCGAACTAATTCACCAGCGTTGCGCAGCGCTACTTCCGAAGGCTGTTCCCGCCAGGGATACGGGCCCAGGTGATCGCCGCCGAGCAGCACTCGGTCCCCGGGGAGTCCAGCACGCTGCGCAGTGGAGTGAACAAAGTCAGCAAACTGAGATGGAGTTCGTCCGGTGTAACCGCCCAGTTGATTCACTTGGCTTGAGGTGGATTCGACGTGAAGTACCGATCCATCTTCGACGGCCTGCCGAACCGCTGCCGCAATGACACTGGGGTGAGCTGAGCAGACAGCGCACACTCCCACTTTCTCGGAGCGGCGATTTCGGCTGATGATCTCCTGTAATCGCTCGGTTGCGTTTTTGGGCTCAGGTTCCACGGTATGTGGCATCATGTGCGTGTCAGATGATCTAGGGCGCGTTTCCGATTGCGTTATATTGCGAATAGCTTCCTTTTACTGTCGATCGTTCTATATTGTCAAGCGGCAATCTCGGCTTTCGCAGCCTCGTGATCTGCTGCCGCTTTTGAACCTCATCGTTCCCGCGAATATCGTCAGGCTTCTGGACGGTCGGCGCGGGGACTTGGTGTCTGGAGGCGCGGGACGTTCGCGGAGAGCGGAGCCAACTTCGGACTTGGCCTCAAAGCAATAGAGCTTCGGGATCCCTCTAACTGGCCTCCGGAAGAGATGTTTTTTCGCACTTGACAACCATCTTGAACGGGAGTAGATGTTGAGCGCCTGCGAAATTGAAAGTAAATGTTCGTAATATTTCAAAAGCAACCTGCTGCCAAGGCGGGAGTTCTGGCTTCCCAGGAGAAAGCTCCATGAAACGCAATGTGTCAATAATGCAAAATGTCGGCGTCGTTCACGCCGCCCTCCTCATCCTCGTCCTGCTGCTGGCGCAGTCTGTTGCGGCGCAAGTTGGAGCTATCTACTATGTGTCGACCAGCGGCAACGATAGCAATCCCGGCACATTCGCCCAGCCTTGGTTAACCATCCAGCACGCGGCAAATACGGCCACAGCTGGCGCCACGGTTAACGTCCTAGGGGGCGTCTACAACGCGTATGTGAGTTTTCCGAATTCTGGAACGGCGTCGGAGCCAATTATCTTCCAGAGCTATCCCGTACTGGTTGGGACAACATTACAGGGAGCGGTGATCGACGGGACCGGCCTGAGTTGCTGCGGCTCATCGGGAACCGAGGGCCTCATCACGATCTCGGGAGCCCGGAGCTACATCACCGTCAACGGATTTGAGATTCGGAACTTAACTGCCACATCCAAGTCGGCGGTTCCGTGTGGTGTCTGGATCACGGGTTCGGGCACGGGAGTACAGATCCTGAACAATCAGATACACAACATTGTGACCACGTCGGAAAAAAGTGGGAATGCTTGCGGCTTGTTTGTTTACGGCACGTCACAGACTCCCATCACACAGTTGGTGGTCAGCGGCAACGAGGTCTACAACCTGAAGACCGGAAACAGCGAGTCAATGACCATAAATGGAAACGTAACTCATTTTCAGGTCACCAACAACATCGTTCATGACAACGACAATATCGGCATCGACGCCATTGGATACGAAGGTACCGGACCCGTCGGCTACGACCTAGCCAGTTATGGGGTGTTCAGCGGGAACACCATCTATAACATCAGCGGAATCGCGAATGTCGGTGAAGGCAGTTCCTACGACGCCGATGGACTCTATTGCGATGGGTGTGCGTGGGTCACGTTCGAGCACAATGCGGTCTTTCAGGTCGATTACGGCATCGAAGTGACCAGCGAGAATCAAGTCTGTCAAGCCAACGGAACTGAGTGGCCTGGCGCCTTCGGCGTGGGAACCCCTGCCAAAGCCAAGTTACCGTGCTATGGCATGTATACGACGGTCCGCAACAACCTTTTCTACTATGAGAATGCCTGCGGTAACTCCATAGGCGGTTATGGGCTTGCCACCACCAAGGGTGGGGGAAGCAACGGCGGAGGCAGCAGCTTCCACGACGTTTTCGTCAACAACACCCTGTTCGACAACGGCACGCAACCAGGCAACGACTCTGAAGGCACCCCAAGCGGCGATTTTCAGATTCAGTATCAGGTGGGCAGCTCTCAAGATGACTACTTCGAGAACAACGTCATCTACGAATCCGCCGCTTCACCCTATTCCACCTCACCCAATATGTGGATCAACAGCTACGTCCCCGCTAATCAGGCGTACCCAGCTACGCTGACGGCTGCTGGCCTAACCTATCCTGCCCCGCCGGCGACGCTGAATTGGAACCTGTATGGTTCGGCCGCGGGTTACCTGGAAGGTACGTCAATCTTATGGTCCGACGTGAGTAGCTACACGAATTTCTCAAACTACCAGACCACCAACGTGGGGAGCGAGGATGCAAACTCTGTGAACGCCGATCCTCTCTTTGTCGGTCTGGGAGCTTACCCTCCTAACGCCTACACCTCCCCGGGTTCGCCGACTGTTGGTGCTGGCAGCACCAGCCTCTCGTGCAGCGTTGGCTGGTGTGATCCTAATGGCAGTTCCCCCACCTCCATTTATGGCACCACCGACTTCCTCGGGAATCCCCGAACGAGCGGTTCCAATATTGACATTGGTGCCTACGAAAACACCGGAGTACTAACTGAGAACTCAATGGAAGTAAATTTGTCCTCGGCAGCATCGGGTCTCAACGGAGGCCAGTCGACCACTCTATCGGTCACGGTCACCGCTATTCCTGGTGGCGGCGGCGCGCCGAGCGGCACGGTGAGCATCATGAGTGGTTCAAGCTTACTGGAAACCGCAACGCTGATGCCGACCGGCGTCAACTCTACTGCAGTAACTCTGCCGCTCAGTGCGTCGCAGCTCGCGCAAGGCAACAACACGTTGACGGCAGTGTACTCGGGGAATTCGGTCTTGCCGTGTTGTAATCCATCGAACCCGCCGGGAGGATCGCAAACACCAGTTCCGTGGTACCCAAGCGCGACCTCGGCGCCAATCACCATCACAGAGACTCCTACCACTAGTCAGACGATCACGTTCACGACGCCACCTCCGGCGAGTGCGACTTACGGCAGCAGCTTCACGGTGGCCGCTACCGCCAGTTCGAACTTGGCGGTGACTTTCACGGCTTCCGGGGCATGTATCATTACGAGCGGCGGAACGAGCAGCGCAACCTACACAATGACCAGCGGGACCGGCACTTGTTCGGTGACCGCGAATCAGGCGGGCAACAGCGTGTACTTGGCTGCGACTCCGGTCACAGACCCTGTCAACGCGACGCAGGCGGCCACGTCGATCAACGTAACCAGCGTCAGCCCGGTCTCCGAGGACTTCGCGCTGGATGCGCCGGTGACGATCACCGCAATTCTCTCGTGGTCGGGTAGCGGAAGCGCACCCACAGCGAGTGCTGTGACGATCGGAGGCAACGGACCCAGCAGCTATGGAACGACGAACTGCTTGGCGCCTAGCGGCAACACGATGACCTGTACGAATACCTATACTCCAACTACCGCGGATACACCCGCTTCCTACACGGAGACAGCGGTGTTCTCGGGAGACGGCAACTATACCGGTTCGAGCAGTCCGCAGACGAATAACTTCACCATAAATCAGGCGACCGCACCGGGGGCGTTGACTTCCAGCCTGAATCCGTCCTTCCTCGGCCAATCGGTGACCTTCACGGCCACGATCACTGGCGAGAACGGACAGGTGAAGGGCCGCAAGCCTGCCAAGAACGGGATGAAGCCGATGGATCCGACCGGAACGGTGACTTGGAGCGCCAACACGGGCTGCAGCGTATCGACCGTAACCGGCAATCCGGGAACAGCGACCTGTACCACCACCAGCCTCCCGGGAGGGACCGATACGATTACGGCCACCTACTCGGGTGACAGCAATCACGGCGGAAGCACGGCGACGTTGAGCCAGGTAGTCAATTCGCCCACTACAACAATTAACGTAACCAGCGTGAGTCCGGCTGCGGAAGACTACGGAGCTGATTCACCAGTCACGATCGCGGCAGTGTTGGCGTGGACGGGCACCGGCCCGGCACCCACGGCGAGCGCGGTCACCATCGGCGGCACAGGTCCGAGCGGCTATAGCGCCACGACTTGTGGAGCGCCGAGCGGGACGACCATCACCTGCACGGCTAGTTATACGCCGACGGTCACGGATATGGCAGGCTCCTACACGGAAACTGCGACGTTCGCGGGAGACGGCAACTACGCTGGTTCGAGCAGTCCGCAGACCGGCAATTTCACCATCAACATAGCGAGTTCGATAACGTCGGTTGGTTCCACTCCGAATCCGTCGACCTACGCGACTTCGGTGACGTTCACGGCCACGATCAACGGCGAGAACAGCCTGGTCAAAGGGCGGCGCAACACGAGAGGGAAGCCGCTCGACGTAACAGGTACGGTAACTTGGAGTGCGAATACCGGCTGCGGCACGACCAACGTGACGACGGGTAATCCGGGAATCGCGTCATGTACGACTTCCTCGGCGACGCATCTGCCGGTGGGGACGGACACCGTTACTGCAAGCTATAACGGCGACAGCAACCACAGCGGAAGTTCGGGCAGCGTGAACCAAGTCGTCCAGGGCGGGATCGCGACCACGATTGACGTGACCAGCGTGAGCCCGTCGAGTGAGGAGTTCGCTGCGGATACACCGGCTACGATCACGGCAGTGTTGGCGTGGACGGGACACGGCGTAGCTCCGACAGCGGCTAACGTGACCATCGGCGGCAACGGGAACGGCACGTACGGTGCGACCAGTTGCGCGGCTCGTGTGCACGAGACGATCACTTGCACGGCCACCTATACTCCGACGAATGCGGATGTAGCGGGAACGTACACGGAGACGGCAACGTTCTCCGGCGACACCAACTACACAGCTTCGAGCAGTCCGGAAACCAACAACTTCACGGTTGGAGCGAACGCGACCACCACGACGGTCACTTCGACACCGAACCCGTCGACGTACGCCACGTCAGTGACGTTCGCGGCGACGATCACCAGCGACACCGGTGATGTGAAGGGACGGAAGCCTGCCAAGAAGAACGGCATGAATCCGATGCAGCCGACCGGAATGGTGACCTGGGGCGCGAACACTGGATGCAGCCCGAGCACGTTGACGGGAACGTATCCGGGAGTTGCGACCTGTACGACTTCGTCGGCGACGCATTTGCCAGTGGGGACCGACGTGGTAACTGCCACCTATTCGGGTGACAGCAACCACAGCGGAAGTACTGGCTCGGTGAACCAAGTCGTTAACGGCGGGATCGCGACCACGATTGACGTGTTTAACGTGAGCCCGTCGAGTGAGGAATTCGCTGCGGATACACCGGTAACGATCACGGCAGTGTTGTCGTGGACGGGACACGGAGTAGCACCGACGGCGAGCGGCGTGACCATCAGCGGCAACGGGAACGGCACGTACGGTGCGACCAGTTGCGCGGCTCGTGTGCACGAGACGATCACCTGCACGACAATCTATACACCGACGAGTGCGGATGTAGCGGGCGTCTATACGGAGACGGCAACGTTCTCCGGCGACGCCAACTACTCGGCATCGAGCAGTCCGGAAACCGACAACTTCACGATTACATCGAACGCCTCGACAACGAGCGTCAGCTCCGGCCTGAATCCTTCGACGTATGGTGGATCGGTAACGTTCACGGCGACGATCACCAGCGACACGGGTGATGTGAAGGGCCGCAAGGCGGGCAAGAAGAACATGCAGCCGATGCAACCCAGCGGGACGGTAACCTGGAGTGCGAACACTGGATGCGCCGCGAGCACATTGTCGGGCGCGTATCCGGGAGTCGCGTCGTGTACAACCAGCAGCCTCGGCGGCGGGTCGGACACGGTAGGGGCCACGTACTCGGGTGACAGCAGCCACGGTGGCAGCTCTGGCTCCGTAAACCAGACCGTCAACCCGGCAAGCCAGACGATCACGTTCACCACGGCGGCACCTTCGAGCGAGCCATACAACGGCACGTTCGGAGTGGCGGCTTCGGCGAGTTCGAGCTTGACGGTAGCCTTCACGGCGGCGGGCAGCTGTAGCGTTGTCGACAACGGCAACGGGACGGCAACCTACACGATGACGAGCGGCGCGGGTACTTGCACGGTGAAAGCAAACCAGGCAGGCAACGCGAACTACTCGGCAGCGGTACAGGCCACGAAGTCAGTGAGCGCGACGCCGGCGAGCCAGACGATCGTAGTCACGATGCCGGCTCCGGCAAGCGCAGCCAAGACCTACAGCTTCACGGTAGTGGCGCACACCACCTCCGGGTTGCCGATCACCTACACAAGTGCGGGCATCTGCACCAACGCAGGCGATGTCTACACGATGACGTCGAACAGCGGGACTTGCACGGTGAAGCTAAATGCACCGTCGAGCGCCAACTACACGGCGGCGCCGCAGGTTGTCGAAACCACGATGGGAGCGGCGCAAGTCGCGCCGTCGGTTAGCCTGACGGGCGAGCCGGCGACGGCCAACGCTGGAGCGACGTTTACGGTAACGGCATCGTCGAATGAGACCGGAGCAGTGAGCATTCCGGTGATCACGACGACGACGGCAACGATCTGCTCGGTGGGTGCAAACACAATGAGCGGGAGCAGCGCATCGGCAACGGTGACGATGCTGACCGGAACCGGAACGTGCGATCTGGAAGCGACGTTTGCTGCGAATTACGTTTATAAGGCAGCGACGGTTAAGGAGCACACGGCGGGGGCGAAGATCGTCCCGACGGTGACCTTCACGGGCGCACCAGCGACGGAAGCGAAGGGCAACAGCTTCACGGTGATGGCGACGTCGAACGAGAGCGGGAACACGGTGAGTGTCCCGACGATCGCGGCGACGCCGGCGACGGTGTGCACGGTGGGAGCGGTGACGAGCAACGGACTGGGGAGCTACCAAGCCTCGGTAACGGTCGTCAAAGCTACCGGTACCTGTACGACGAAGGCATCGTGGGCCGCGAACGCGGACTACGCGGCTGCCTCTAAAACGCTGACCACGACGGCGAACTAACAGATTCGCTGTTGGCTGCGATAACAACGCTGTGTACGAACTGGTGAAACGAAAGCGGCCCAGGGCAACCTGGGCCGCAAACCACTGCGAGGGTTTTGCGCGGCGGCGCGAAGACATCGCTGCGGGTGCAGGGGCAACGTGCCTTGTTCCCGCAAACTGTTAGCCACTTCTAAAGCGCGGAGCGAGGGCAGGGACGCTGCCCCTTCCCTTTCACGTTCCGGCCCGACCAAGCTGGATCGTAGACGATTACGCTAAACATTGTGGCCCGATGCGATGCTTGAGGGTCGAGCTCCTTCGCCGATCTTCCCTTCGCCAGTCCTGCAGATATCGTAGACGGTGCGATAGCGCGAAATAGTCTGGCCGATCATCAGGGGCAAATCTTACGTGGGCTAAACCGGCAAGTCAATGAAAGGCTTGGAGTTGACACCATCTCAAAAGGGTAGTTGGCACAATCCCCATAGCACTCAGAACCCGGTCAAAACGTGTAATCGCCTGTTAGCAGAAATTACGCGCAACCACTTTAGCCCAGTGAAGAAAAAGCCCCGCATTTCTGCGGGGCTGATGATGGCTGCTAACGTCTTATTTGGCAGCCTTGCCAGTGCCCTTAAGACTTGAAGTCTGCGGGCTCCCGGTAGCGCTGTCGGACACTTGCAACGTGCCCGTCGTTGTACCGGTTGCGGTCGGCGTGAAGACAACGTCGATTTTGCAACTGGCCTTCGCCGCCAGGCTCGTCGAGCAGGTCGTCGTGGAGACACTGAAATCCCCCGTTGTCGAGATCGCGATGCCAGTCAACGGCACGCTCTGTTTGTTGGCCAGCGTAAACACTTTGGCGGCGCTTCTCATGTTCACTGTTTGCGCCGCGTAAGTCTCCGTGGCAGGGGTTAATGTGGCCTGGACCGTGCCGGTGCCCGTCAGTGACACCGACTGCGGACTCCCCGAAGCATTGTCGGTAAGTGTAATGCTCCCGGAGAGCGCCCCAAGCGACGTCGGGGTAAAGGTGACCTTGATGATGCAAGTCTTCCCCACAGCCAGCGTACTTCCGCAGGGCGAAGTGCTCGTTGCCCGAGCAAAGTCACCGCTGACGGCAATGCTGGTAATGCCCAACGTTGCGCTCCCGGTGTTCTTGAGCGTAACCATCTTGGCGGCACTGGTCGCGTCCTCGACGACGTTGCCAAATGCCAGCGATGCCGGAGTCAGCGTAATGGTCGTCGTACCGTGGACGACTTGTCCTCCGACCAGTGTCCCCGTGCCTCCCGCGTTGTTTGTGTCGCCCGAGTAGACGGCCGTGACCGTGTGTGTTCCCGCAGATAGCGTCGAGGTCGTGCCCGAAGTGGCCGTGCCCGATGCCAGCGTCACCGGCGAGCCGAAAGCACTGCCGTCGATATTGAACTGCACGGTGCCGGTCGGACTTACGCCCGTCACCGTCGCCGTAAAGCTCACTGCCTGTCCGTAGAGTGAAGGATTCAGGCTGGACCCTACGCTCACGCCAGGCACCGGCACCTCAATGCCGATGGGAACCGGCGCGGATGGGATGCCATTCGCGATGACGACTAAACTGCTCGCCCCCTTTTCGATATTTGCCGGCACCGTAAAGTCCGTGGAGACCGAAACGCCCGGCGCGACCGACCGGTTGCTCACGTTGAACGTGCGGCCGTAAAAGACGTGGCCGGTCGCGGCGTTGGTAATCTGCACGATCGGATAGTTAGTCGCCATCTGAAAGTCATCGCCGTAATATGCGCCCTGCGTCAAGCCGTTGAGCTGCGTGCCGGTGATGGTATACGTCGTTCCAGGGTAAACGCTGGAGGGCGAGGTAGAAATCACAGGAGCCCAACTGGGATCGGGAGATCCGGTCGGGGTATAGAACTCGAGCTGGTCGAGACCTACGGTGGTGAGAATCTGGCCATTGGGCAGGACGAGAAAGTTGTAGCTGCTGGAAGGGAAAGTAATACCAGCAAAATCGTCGGCCACCTGATTGATGGCGTTGCTGGTTGTAAACTCAAAGAAATGGGTCGGAAGTTCGTCAGCGGCGATCCCCGCATAAGCGCTCACCGCAAACAGGATGTTGCCATTGGGCAAGACCGCCGCCGGAGAATCCTCGAGGTTGCATTGAGTGGTCCCGTTGGATGCGCACACCTCTGGTATGTTGGGACCGGCGCTCCACGTGTTAGTGGTCGAGTTGTAGATCCCGGTGGGATCCGCGTCTCCGGTGCAGCCCGTGTTGCCGCCGAATTGGACCACGGTTCCATCCGGCCGTAGCGGAGCCGGGCCGATTTCGAACTGGCCGCAGGCATAAGGATCGACGAGCGAAACCACCGTATTGCCGGCACTGCTCCAGATGCCGGTCGTAGGATTGTATTGCTCGGCGTTGGTGGGATTCGGGCCGTCGCAGGAATTAGGGTCACTGCAACCCGTCCAAATATCGACCGTCAATATGTTCCCGTTGGGCAGCAGCGTGTAACCTTGTTCATCCTGGTAAAGATCTCCCGCGTTGGGCGCTCCCGTGCTGGTCCAAGTCAAGTTCGTGGCGTCAAATAAAGCATCGACATCCGGATAGCCGCAACAGGCGGCGAGCAAGAATGTGCCGTCGGCCAGCACGGTGCTTTGAGCATCGCCGATGCCGCCACCCACGCCGTCGGTACCTGTCCAACCGGCTCCGGCTGGTGGCGATACCGGTGTCCAGGTATTAGCGACCGGATCGTAGATCGCGCCTAGACTCGTCAACACTGGTTCGCCGTCGCTATATCTGTTGCCTAGCCAGTTGTACTCACCGCCCATGAGAATGACCCGGCCATCGGGCAGCACGGCAGAGGCGTTGGCCAAGGGAGCGTACTGCACGCCGTTGATGACCGGCATGGTCGCAATCTGAGTCCACGTCCCGTTCGCGTAGCTGCCGGTGATATCAGGCGTCAGCTTGTACCAATTCCCGAGGTTGCCGCAATCGCTGACGATCACAGTTCCGTCGGTCAGCAAGAGCGGGTTGCAATTTTGACCATCGCCGCTCTCGCTGAGTGTGTTGATCGTCCCGGCTTGCCAGGTCCCGCCGAAGGCAGGCGAAGCCTTCTTTTTGGAAGGCCGCGCAGAGTTGGCGGATCGCCGATTCCGTTCTGAAAGAAATTTGCTCCACGCCGCCGGGTCGTTCTTTAGCCGTTGCGCATTGGGGTAAGCCATCAGCGGCGGCCGACTCGGCGCGATGGTCGCGGCGCCCGATTCGGTGGCTGGTTGAGCCGCATTGGGGTCGGCATCCTGGGTGGGAGCGGTTTGGGCGGAGCCCATCGCCGTCACGAGCAAAACAACCACGCAGAGTAGGGACAACAACGAGAATTCGGATTTACGGCTCATTGACACTCCTTTGAAATTCCACACAGCATTCTGCACAGGGGGCCCACAATCCCAGCCCGGAAATTGTTGTGAGCAACCTTCACGCACAATCGACCATCGCTCAATGGATGGAGGGTGAAACTTAGGTGACTTTTAGGTGAGCAGTTAACTATATGTAAATACAGAAGTTTCAGGTGCCATTTGGAAGGAGGGATGGTAAACTCCGTGCAGCGCACGGTATTGGCCTTGCAAACACGTTCTCGAATTTTCCGATTCGGCCCGTATGAAGTTGACATTGGAGAGCGAGAGCTTTCCAAACACGGGACCCGAATGAAGCTCCAGGGTCAGCCCTTTGTGATCCTGGAAATTCTGCTCGCTCGCGCGGGCAGGGTCGTCACCCGGGATGAGATTCGGGAGACGCTTTGGCCTTCCGACACCTTCGTCGACTTCGAGCACGGGCTCAATACCTCGGTCAAGAAGCTTCGACAGGTGCTCTGTGATTCCGCCGACGAACCTACGTATAAGCGCCGGAGCTCTATGACACGCTGAACGTTACTTTGGCAGGCACTGGAACCGGCACCGTTACCAGCAGTCCGACTGGAATCAACTGTCCCGGCACATGCTCCGCATTATTCACGCCATCAACAGTAGTGAGCTTGACAGAGACTCCTGGGACGAGCGCTACGTTTGGTGGCTGGTCTGGAGCCTGTTCAGGAAGCGGCAGCTGCCAGGTCACATTGAACAGTACGGCCAACGTGACTGCCACCTTCTCCGCTCCCACAATTCAGCCAACGACCACAGCCGTGAGTTCCTCCCTGAACCCGTCGCAATATGGGCAGACAGTAATCCTCACAGTGACAGTAACTCCTCAGACCAGCGGGACACCCACGGGAAGCGTCACGTTTTACGACGGTGCCTCAATGATAGGGGCACAAGCGCTGAGCGGCGGTGCAGCGCAATTGAGCGCTTCTTCGTTCACCGCGGGCGCGCACTCGATCACCGTCATCTACAGCGGTGACACGAACTATCAAGCCAGCACTTCTTCACCGCTAGTCGAGACTGTGAACCAGGCCGCAACAACGATTGTTTGGTCGACTCCCTCCGCGATCACTTATGGAACGGCCTTGAGTTCTGCCCAATTGAACGCGTCGGCCACTCCCTACGCAGGTGGCACTTATGACTACACTCCGGCTGCGGGGACGGTATTGAACGCGGGCAGCCAGACTCTGTCGGTTACTTTCACTCCGAGCAACACGAACTATGCTCCATCGACCGGCAGCGTGACCTTGCAAGTGAATCCGGCGTCAACATCCGTCGTCTGGTCGAATCCGGCATCAATCACATACGGAACGGCCCTAAGCGCAACCCAGTTGAATGCGACGGTTACTCCAGCAGGCGCTACCGGCAGTTTTGTATACACACCGGGCGCAGGAACCGTGCTGAATGCGGGCAGTCAAATGCTCTCGGTCGCTTTCAATCCGAGCGGCGCTAACTACGCCAGTTCGAATGGCAGCGTTACGTTGCAAGTGAATCAAGCGAGTCAGACGATCACCTTTACGGTACCTCCTCCGCAAACTGCGACCAACAAGAGCAGCTTCACAGTTGCCGCAACCGCCAGTTCGAGCTTGCCGGTTTCATACGGCAGCTCAGGTTCCTGCACGAACAATGGCGCTACGTTTACGATCACGAGTGTCACCGGCACTTGCACTGTGACGGCGAGTCAAGCTGGAAACACAAACTACTTGACTGCGCCCAGCGTCACGGTAACTACGACTGTAACGAGGGCGATTGTGCCAACGGTGAGCTTTACCGGCGCGCCCGCCAGTGCCTCGTACCAAGATACGTTCACCGTAGTGGCAACAACGAACGCCAGCACTGTTCCGACCATCACAGCCACCGGAGCCTGCACCATTAGCGGAACGACGGTTACCATGTCAAGCGGTACGGGCACCTGTTTCCTGAAAGCAGCATGGGCTGCGGACGATGTCTATACGGCTGCTGCCGCTACCCAAAGGACAACGGCTGAGAAACTGGTCAGCAACGTCACCTGGACGACTCCTGCGGCCATCACCTACGGGACGGCACTGAGTGTAGCCCAGCTGGATGCGACGGCCAGTGTTCCCGGCGTGTTTGTGTACAATCCGACCAACGGAAAGGTGCTGGGAGCGGGCACGCAGACGTTGTCGGTGAAGTTCGTGCCAACAGCGGCCTCGGACTACACGACCGTGACGGCAACCACCGTCAGCCTATTAGTTAATCAGGCAGACACGACAACCACCATCACCAGCGCAAGCCTAAATCCGTCAACCGTTGGGCACTCAATACTTGTGCACTTCGATGTGGCATCGCCGGGCGAGGCGACGGGCAGCGTGACCGTAACGGCCAGCAGCGGGGAAACTTGCACTGGATCTGTGATTGCGTCGACGGGCAACGGCAGGTGTTCCATTAAGCTGGAAACCGCCGGGTCCATTACCCTGACGGCGATCTACAATGGCGACGCTAACAATACCGGCAGCACCTCAGCTGGGTTCATGCAAACTGTGAACAACTAACGAGGAAGCTGCATGCGGCGCCATCGCGCGACCAAGACGATTGGAGTTCAGCGTCTTTGGATGACACACTGCACGGCCCGGCCTTGCAGCTAAGGCCAGTTGGAAACAAGGTGATATTCGCTCTGACTGCGACAGGAGTAAGGACGGGTACCCTGCAGGTGAACGAAAAGGCTGCTGGCGGCGGCCGTATAGGATGTGGAAGCAGAAAAATTGAGCTTGCCAGAGAAGGAAGGAAGGGCCTCCATCCTTCTTGGCAAAACTGGGAGCTGCACTGTGGCTAATAAGCCGCAGTGCAGTAATCCGGGCAGATGCAATCTGCACCCCTCATTAGCCTTGCCATGATGGTCGGAACAACCTCCGAGATCCGAGAATCGCGCGCGGTGCCGTCGTGCTCGCAAGTATTTCGTCCGGGCTGAAATCTGGGATCGCTCATTCACTCAGCTCAGAGGTCGTTGTCGGCGAGGTAGCGACCATAGTCGTTGGCCTCAGCCAAAGGTTGAGGTGAATCTGATCGACATCGGAAGGAGCAATCTCCTCGCCAGTTAGGAGCTTTCGCTGCAGAAAGGGGGACTTTTAGCCCGGTGAGAGCGGCGATCAGCGACGGTGTGATGTGAGTCGGACTGCCACCGAATCACAAGAAGTCGATTGCGGATAGGGGTTCGTATGCCGGAGCCAATTGACGAACACCGGCCGTTCAGTGATGAAGGATCGATCAATATCCGCAAGATCTTTGCGTTCCACGACGCAAGGTTCCTAAACCCCTGACGGGGCAATCACCTCGCTTGATTGCCCGCTTTTCAATGCCAGGCACCCAACCTTTCAAAGCGCGAGAAATCAAACGAACTCTGTTTGGCGCACTTGCAATTCCGTGTAGTTCAACAGTTTGTAATTGCTAAGGCGTCTGGTTTGTCCATCACATCACTGTAGTCGATTCTGTAGACGGTTCCGGGTTCCCCGCTGTGCAAGGACATCACTGTTTATGCGGGTCGGCGCGCTGGTGCACCTGGGGCAAAACCAGAGGGTTGGCTTCGATGCTCTCGCTGCCGCTATAAATCATTGAAAAGATTGGTCGGGGAGAGAGGATTTGAACCTCCGACCCCCTGGTCCCGAACCAGGTGCTCTACCAGGCTGAGCCACTCCCCGACTGCAAAACTTAAGAAAACGCAACGCGACCGCTTATGGCGCGCCGAGTCTAGGCCCGACCATTATAGCATCCTGCATCCGTTCTTCCGTGAATCAAGTGAATTTTGAGATTGATAGCTCGCCCGTGAGAAGCGACGGAGCCTAGCTATTGAAATGGAGAAATGCAGGACACCTTCGATTACGCGGCCCCCCGCCTCGCTACCGAGGACAAATTTGAATGGAAGCTGTGGGATGTGCGAACGAAACCGGGCCAGAGGGGATTGTGAGGTCCTTCGGCGCCGCGGAGTCTCACAAGTCCGAGTGATTCGGGTCACGGCTACGTCCTTCCGCCAACCGGTAGGCTCGACTCATGCGGCTCAAACAGAACTCCACCAGCGCGATCGTCGTCAAAAAAACCTGGGCAAACCAGCAAGCCATCAAATTATTCCTTCGTGATCGTCCCCTCGATGAGATTCAATCGCCGGACGACAGTTACGTCATTTTTGCCCGAGCGCTCGACGATACCGACGAACGCGGTTTGTGGATTGAACTCAACACCAGCGCGCACGAGAAGGATCCGGCGGTCGAACTGCAAGCGCTCCTCATTCCGTGGCACGCAGTCCAGGCTGTTGTCGTCGCGGAGAACTTCACTCCCGCAATGGAGGAAGCTCGCAAACTCGGCTTCCACTGATTTCCGGAACGGATTGTGCAACGCAGTTCGGCGAACTCGTTCATCCCGGAATCGATTCGCTTAGCGCATTCAACGGCACTCGCGCGGCGTTTTGCCTTCCAAAGCCTTTGCCTGAAATGCTTTTGCCTGCCACGATCCGGCTGCTGATTGGTGCCGCCCGTTCACTCGGCCAGGAATCGCCGCAGCGATTCGGTGAATACAGCGGCTTGCTCAACGTTCGAGAGGTGCGCCGCATCGAGTTCCACGCCCTTAGCACCACGGATGTGGCTCGTCAGAAAGTGCGCGTCGGCGGGCGGCGTGACCGGGTCCTTCGCTCCGTAGATAACAAGCGTTGGACCCTCGATCTTCGAGATCATTTCGGTCTGATCCATGTCGCGTATGGCCGCGCAGCAGGATGCGTATCCTTCGGGCGGCGAGTTCTCAAGCATCCTCTGCGTCGTTGCCACACGCTGCGGATGAGCTGCGCGGAACTCGGGTGTGAACCACCGTTCAATGACGCCAGCGGCAATGGGGCCCAAACCGTCCTTGCGCGCGGTGGCGATGCGGTTGTTCCACGTTTCTTTCGTGCCAATGCGCGCAGCCGTGTTCGACAGGACTAAGCGGTGGAGGCGCTTGGGCGCGTGCGCGCCCAGCCAGATGCCGATCATGCCGCCCATCGAAAGCCCGCAGAAATGCGCGCGGCCGAGGTTAAGAGCGTCGAGCAGGTTCAGAACGTCGCGGCCAAGCTGCTCGATAGTGTATTCGCCCGGCGTGGCGGACGTTTGCCCGTGTCCTCGCGTGTCATAGCGCAGAATGCGGTGGTGCGGAGCCATTGCGGCCATCTGCGGCTCCCACATCGAAAGATTCGTGCCCAGAGAGTTTGACAAGACGAGGAGCGGCCCAGTCTCACCCGTCAGTTCGTAGTACGTGCGCAGTTCGCCACAATTGGCAAATGGCATGAGTTGTTCTCCGTGGTTAATGCCGACAGCAGAGCATCTCTGCAAAGCTACGTAAAGTTCCTGGAGTTGACAACCTTGATCTTGCCTAGAGCAGTGCTTTGGCAATCAGAATCGCGGATTCGAATGGAGCTAGATCCGGCCCACTCCAACTGCGTCCTCCAACCTTTGAGTTGTCAAAGCGAATGTAGCCCTGCTGCCGAAAATCGATTCTTCGTGGGAAGTTTGCAACGTTCAAAGAGGTAACACGTGACCTCCGTAACCGACTATGGGCGTTTGTATTAGGGAACTATCTTACCAATGTTGTACATACGACCTTTAGTGCAGAAATAACTTCGCGAGGTTACCAAAGTGATGTCGTCCTCCGTTCGCGCAATTGCCGCTACTCTTTCGATCGTCCTGATTTCTCTTCTTGTTGCGTGTGGCGGCACTTCGACTCAGCCCATCTCGGTCAAGGTTGCATCCGCAAATAGCGCCATCGATCAGGGACAGACTGTGAGCATTACTGCAAGTGTCGCGAACGATTCGAAGGACGGGGGCGTCACCTGGAGTGTCACTGGAGGCGGTTCGCTCACCAATACCACCACCACGACGGCCACCTACAACGCGCCCAGTTCGGTGACCACCGCCATTGCTGCGACCATCACAGCGACGTCGGTAAGTGATACCACTAAGTCCGCGACTGTGCAGGTCAAGGTCAACCCCCTGCCCGCCATCACGACCACTACGGTGAATGCGGCAACAGCCGGTGCCAGTTATTCGGCCACGCTGGCCATGAGCGGTGGCACCAGCCCTTTTACGTGGACCGTCAGCCCAACGAGCCTGCCCGCGGGATTGAGCTTGAATTCCGGCACGGGTGTAATCAGCGGTACCCCGACAGGTGGAGGCAGCGGCTCATACACTTTCAAGGTCGTGGATGCGACTGGGGCATCGTCTACCCAAGCGCTGACCATCACCATAAACGCGCCTCCGTCGCTCACCATCACGACGTCCTCGTTAGCGGCGAGCGTGGTTGGAACGGCATATAGTCAATCCGTCCTTGTTACCGGCGGTGTTCCCAGCTACACCTGGTCCATAAGTTCCGGAAGCCTGCCTGCAGGTTTAAATCTCAATGCCTCGACGGGTGCGATTTCGGGTACTCCCACCGGTCCGCAAACGGGCACTATCGCCTTCACGGTCTCGGTCACCGATTCACAAACACCGACGCATGCCACGCAATCGGCGAACTTGAGTATCGCGCTCAGCGCACCCGCGCTCAGTGTGACCACGCCATCGTTGCCTGGAGACACGCTGGGCACGGCTTACAGCCAGACATTGGCCGCAACGGGCGGAATCATACCGTATCACTGGGCTATCAGCGCGGGCTCCCTGCCTGCTGGACTTGGCTTGAACGCGAGCACAGGCGCCATTACAGGCACGCCGACCGGCAGTGTCACCGGGCCAATCAATTTCACCGTGCAGGCAACCGATGCCGAGACTCCTACCGCGCAAACTGCGACCAAGAGCCTGAGCATTACGATTACGGCCGCACCGTTGAGCGTAGTGACATCTTCGCCGCCGACGGGAGTTGACGGATCGAGTTACTCGGCCACGTTGCAGGCAGCGGGCGGAGTATCGCCCTACACATGGACGGTGACGACGGGCAGCTTGCCGACGGGCCTGACGCTGAATGCTTCGACAGGTGTGATTTCAGGTTCTCCGACCGGCTCCGGTGCGACCTTCACAGTAACTGCGACGGACTCGGAAACTCCAACCGCGCAAACGGCGACCAAGCAACTGACCATCACCGTCAACCCGCAGCTTTCAGTTACACCCATCACCCTGGCGGCCGGAACCGTGGGCACGTCCTACAGCCAGACGTTGGCGGCGACGGGCGGAATTACGCCGTACTCATGGGCGGTGACGACGGGCAGCCTACCGGCGGGACTCAGCCTCAACGCCTCTACCGGAGCGATCACCGGCAAGCCGACTGGTCCGCAGGTTGGCGCAATCAGCTTCACGGTTACAGTAACGGATTCGGAGAGTCCGACCAAGACAGCGACTGCAAATCTGAGCATCACTATCAGCGCGCCGCCGTTGAGCGTGACCACGCAATCACTGCCTGGCGGCACGCTCGGTACGTCTTATAGCCAGACATTGGCGGCCACTGGCGGCATTACACCCTACTCGTGGACGATCAGCGCGGGCTCGCTGCCTGCTGGACTTGGCTTGAATGCGAACACAGGTGCAATCACGGGCACGCCGACGGGCAGCGTCACAGGACCGATCAACTTCACGGTGAAAGTGACGGATTCGGAGTCGCCGGCTGGAACTGCGGCGGCGGCACTGAGCATCACCATTTCCGCGGCACCGTTGAGCGTAGTGACATCTTCGCTGCCGACGGGAGTTGACGGATCGAGTTACTCGACAACACTGCAGGCCGCGGGCGGAGTATCGCCCTACACATGGA
>JBAVYO010000141.1:0-12189 GCA_049698855.1 Terriglobales bacterium | reverse complement strand
GATCATGACTTCAGAGTGATCGATGGAGCAGGCGGCAGCCACCGGGATCGGAGGCGCTCCGCCAAAATTGAAGACCAGACCGGTGCGTAGGCGGACGCCTTCGTAGGTCGGACGGCGCAGGGAACTGTCGTCAGCTGGTACAGTCTGGGCCCAGTTCTGGCGAGCGACGACGAAGTCAGCTTCAAATAAACGCAGCGTAAGCGGCTTCCATATCTTTAGGTCCATGCCGCCTCCCAATGCGGCAGCCACGCCGTTGGAGGAGCCGGCTGTGCGCGCGGACATGCGCTCGAAGCCGCCCAAGGCATGGACAAAGAAGTTCACTCCGTCGCCGCGGTAAGTCAGCTTTGGTCCCACCATGCCGGTATTGATAGTGGCATAACGGTATCCGTTAATACCCCAATCGCCTTCGAGCGACCCCCACTTGTTGAAGTTGTAAGCCAGGCTCGCGGCGGCGCCTTGAGGAACCGACGGCAGATTGATCGCCTGCGGAGGCGTACTCCCATCCGGGATGCTGCCGCCGGGATTCAACCACTGGTATCCGAGAAATAATTCTTCTTTGGGCGTCGCATCATTGGATTGCGGCGACGGGGCTTGCGGGGCTTGCTGCGCCTGCGCATACGCTGCAATCGGCGCCACAATAAGAATTACGGCCAGAACGAGCGAGAGACTTGCCCATCTCCGGTAAGTTTGACAAAGTGACATAGCTCCTCCGAATCGATTCCACTGTACGATCTGTAAAGCAAACGGGACGACCTACTACGACGCCCGAGAATGATTTGCATTGAAAACACAGGATGATACAGCAATTGGCGACAATTTCAAAACGCCAAGAACCAGAACGGGCACCTTGTCTGACGGATAAGGCCCGACTTCCCGCGAATGGACGCCAATTTGGCGGCTGTCTCAAAATGATATTCGCGAATTTCAGGCCAGTTGCGGGCGAACCCTCTTCCCTGAATAATGCTGACGGGAGCTTATGACACAAGAACGAGTCCTGATCGTTGAAGACGAAGAAAACGAACGCACCGGGCTGGCGGAACTGGTGACAAGCTGGGGCTACCGTACCGATACCGCAGTCGACGGTGTGGAGGCGCTCGAGAAGGTGGCGGTGTTCGCGCCGTCGATTGTAATCACCGATGTGAAAATGCCGCGCATGGACGGCATGGAACTGGCTGAGCGGCTTTCCCAGTTGTCGCAAACTGTCGCTGTCGTGATGGTGACCGCTCAGAAGACAACCGAAACGGCATTTCATGCAGGACGGCTCGGCGTGCAGGATTATATCGAGAAGCCAATCGACTTCCGGAGGCTGCGCTCCATCCTCACCAATGTCGGCGAAATCCTCGAAGCGCGTGCGGAGAGCGAAAGCCTGCGCCGCCGTCTGCGCGATAAAGGAGCCTTGGGGCTGCTGGTAGGTTCGTCGGCGCCAATGCAGGAAATTTTCCGGCTGATTGAGATGGTCGCCCCAAGCACGGCCTCGGTGCTGATTACCGGTGCAAGCGGCACCGGGAAGGAACTGGTGGCCCGGACCATTCACGATCTGAGCCCGCGGCGCAACAAGCCGTTTGTCCCGATCAACTGTGCGGCGATCCCGGAAACCCTGATCGAAAGCGAGATTTTTGGCCATGAGAAGGGCGCGTTTACAGGCGCACTCGAGCGGCGTACGGGATGCTTTGAACTGGCCGAAGGTGGCACCCTTCTGCTCGACGAAATTGGCGAGATGCCGGTCGGCACCCAAGCCAAATTGCTGCGCGTGCTGGAAGATCACAAACTGCGGCGGCTGGGTAGCAAGGTGGAGACCTCCGTCGACGTGCGCGTGCTGGCGGCGACCAACAAAGTTCCCGACGATGCGGTGGCTGCGGGCGAGCTTCGCGAAGATCTTTATTACCGGCTCAATGTGTTCAATATTCATATGCCGGCGCTGCGCGAACACAAGGACGATATCCGCGAGTTGGCTAAAACCTTGCTTCAGGACATGAACCAGAAACACGACCGTAAGGTGTCCGATGTGAGCGAGGCTGTGCTGAACATTTTCCAGAATTACTCGTGGCCCGGGAACGTGCGCGAACTGCGCAACACACTCGAGCGAGCTGTGATCGTGTGCGAAGGCGGATTAGTCGAGACCAAGCATTTGCCCCCGGGCTTTGGGCAGAGCGTGAAGGTCGTCGTGAACGATCCGGATGCCGTCCACCTCGGCGTGGGCACCACGGTTGAGGAAGCGGAGAAGCTGCTCATCCTGAAAACGCTGCAAGCGACGAACAACAACAAGACGCGGGCGGCGGAGATTCTGGGCATCAGCCTGAAGACGCTGCATAACAAACTGAAGGAGTACGGCCGCCCACAAGACGCAGTGCTGGCGGAGGACTAGTCCTGGTTCTCAGTTCCCAGTTCTCAGTAATACCGGAGGCGGGTAGCACTGAGAACAGATAACTGATCACCGACCACTGACCACTGTCTTTCATGACCCGGAAAATCATCATCGTGCTCGTGATCACCACGCTGTTTACGGCGCTGGTGGTGGCGTTTTCCTGGGTCTATTTGTCGCAACTTCTGAAGCAGCGTCTGATATGGGCCGATGAGACCGCTTCACAGTTAACCAACCAGCTCGAATACGCGGCCTCCAAGGCGCCTCCCGATCTGACCAGCACCCGCGTGGATACCGAAAATCCCAAAGCCCTGCGGGCGGCCATCACGAATTACCTGCAGACCGATACCAACCTGAACGAGATGCTCGAATCGGTCGTGGGGAATTCGCGGATCATCTATGATGCGGCGATTATCGATCCCAGCGGAGTCGCAATTCTGGACACGAATCCGGTACTGAACGGCAAGGCCGTGCCCGTGCGCCTGCCGTTAAGCTTGCTGCGAGACGCGGGCTTTCGCCACCAGTTGCGGTTGTTGTATGGGCAGCCGGCCACTGTGTACGACGCCAGCATCGGCCTCGAAATGGCCGGACAAACGTTTGGCAGTATTCGGGTAGGGGTCTCGACCGTCTTTCTGCGCAATGAACTGACTCCCAGATTGCAGCAGGCAGGCTTCTTTTCGGTGCTGGCGATTTTTTGTTCGCTGGTGCTGGCGTCAGTGGTTTCCAATGTAGCGCTCGGTCCGCTGCGAACCATTTCGCGGGATCTTGACACTGCCAGCGCGGGCGCTCCCTTGCCAGAGGAGGAATCCAGCTACGACGAAGTCGGCTTGGTGTCGCTGAAGATTGCGCACCTCGGGCGGCAGATTCGCGACACCAATCAGATTTTTTCCGCCTTGAAAGACAACGTCGAGCAGGTGATGTCGAAGCTGCAGGACGGTTTGATGTTGTTCACGCGCGACTCGCGGGTGGTGCTGGTAAGCGCGTCGGCGGAGAAGTTCTTGAGCCGGCCACGACGCGAGATCCTGGGCCGCAAGGCCGAAGAAATTTTCTCCGATGGCACGGTTCTGGGTACAGTTGTGCTTTCGGCGTTCGCCAAGCAGCGTCCTGTGGTGCAGTACGAATTCGACGCGTCTGATGGCCGCCGGGTGCAGGTTTCGCTCGACTTCATTCATGAGAAGGGAACCCCGATCGGTGCGCTGCTGACGATGCGCGATGTGGAATCGGTGCGGCGGATCGAAGCCGAGATTGAGATTTCGCGCCGCCTGTCGTCCGCCGGACGCGTGACGCGAGGCGTCGCGCACGAAGTGAAAAACCCGATAAACGCCATCGTCCTGCATTTGCAATTACTGCAGAACAAGATCACGCAGGACGATCCCGAAACGCGCCGGCACATGGATGTGATTGGAAACGAGATTCGGCGCTTGGATCGAGTGGTGCAGATCCTCGTGGACTTCACTCGCCCGCGCGATTTGCGTCTTGAAGAAGTGGACCTGCGCAGGATACTGGAAGACGTGGTTATGCTGGCAGCGCCCGATGCCGCGCGTCACGGCATTATCCTGGCGAAGGATTTCCCGGCCGAAGCGCTCATGGTGCGTGTGGACGCCGACCTGATGAAACAGGCGGTTATGAACCTGGTAATCAATGGCGTGCAGGCAATGACCCACGGAGGAACGCTTACGGTTGTAGGTGACCGTGAAGATGAAGTGGTCGTGGCGGAAGTTCGGGATCAGGGAGTCGGCATTCCTCCGGACGCGCAGGAAAAAATCTTCGAGCTTTATTACACGACCAAAAAAGATCAGGGTGGAAGTGGTATTGGCTTGGCCCAAACCTTCCAGATCATGCAATGGCACTACGGCTCGATCGAGTTCGATTCGATTGTGGGTGCCGGAACGACGTTTCGATTGCGGCTGCCGGCGCTGAGCGCGAAGACGGAGCGGCCCGCAGAGATGGAGGCTTGAGATGCGGCCGGGGCTCGAAATTATGGCTGCGGCAGCGTTGATTTGTTTGTGCGTAGTTCTGTCGGTCGGGCAGGACGCGCCATCGCAGGCGCCGAGCGCCCCAGAAATCCAGAAAGCCCCGGAAGCCCCGGATGCGGCTCCCGCAGTGCAAGGATCGCCTGCAACCCCAGAAGATCGGTCGTCGGAAGTAAAACCAGGCAACGGCAACGACGCGAGCAAGACCGAGGCCAAGCCTGACGACAAGACCAGCGATAAGCCCAAGCCGCACGGCAAACCGCGCGCCAGACATCCTGCAACGGCCATGTCGTCTCCTTCCACTACCGAACCACGGAAAGTCGTGGTACGTCGGGGAGGCGCCAGCGAACCGACCGCGCAAATCGTAACGGGCATGACTCCACAGGAGGCCAGCGCCCAGCGACAGGAAGCGGAGAAGTCCCTAGATGCAGCCGAAGAGAATCTGAAACGTCTCCTCGGCCGCCTGCTCGACAGCCAGCAGGAAGAGACCGTGTCGCAGGTTCATAACTATATTGGCCGCGCACGTTCTGCATTAAAGGAAGGCGACATTTCCAGGGGACACACGCTGGCAGTGAAGGCGAATCTGCTGGCGGACGATTTGGTGAAGTATTAGCACACGGTTGACCCCACCACTCCGAACCGCCTACCATTACGTCCTTCGCGGACTCAGCCTTTCTTGATGAGGGGTGGAAGGAAGGTCCGCGTTTCACCCACATGGACCTTGTTGGCCAAACTGTGTCCCACTACCGCGTGCTCTCGAAGCTGGGAGGCGGTGGGATGGGCGTGGTTTATGAAGCCGAAGACACGCGGCTGGGGCGCCATGTCGCGCTGAAATTTATTCCCGATCACCTCACTCAGGATCAGCGCGCTCTTGATCGCTTTACCCGTGAGGCCCGAGCGGCCTCGCAGCTGAGTCATCCCAATATCTGCACGATCCACGATATCGACGATAACCAGGGGTGTCCGTTCATCGTCATGGAAAAGCTGGACGGCGAGAGCTTGAAGCAGCACATTCGCGAGCACTCCACGGGTCGCGGGATGGAGACGGACGAACTGCTCGACATCGCCGTCCAGGTCGCCGATGCGCTCGCCGCTTCGCACGCCAAGGGCATCGTGCACCGCGATATCAAGCCCGCCAATATTTTTATTACTCCAAACGGACAAGTGAAAATCCTCGATTTTGGGCTGGCCAAGCTGGCAAAGACCGGGAGGATAGGCACGGCAACCGACTCGTCGCTCGAAGAATCGCTTACTCAGGTCGGCGTGATTCCCGGGACGGCGGTGTATATGTCGCCCGAGCAGGCACGGTCCGAGGACTTGGACGTGCGCAGCGATATCTTTTCGTTCGGCGTGGTGCTCTACGAGATGGCGACTGGCAAAAAGCCTTTCACCGGAACGAACGTTGTCACCACGCTGCACGCAGTCATCAATCAGAAGCCAGCTGCGCCGCGCACCGTGAATCCGTCGGTCCCGCGCGAACTGGAAGCGATCATCGCCAAGGCGATGGAGAAAGACCGCAATCAGCGGTACAAAGATGCTGCCGAAATGAAGGCCGACCTGGTGCACCTGCGCAAGGAATCGGAATCGGGCGCAGTGCGCAGCGGGTTGCGGCAGGTTGCAGGCCTGCGCCCGGCCCCAGGCACATTTGAAAACGCGCGCGGCAACCGGAAATGGATTCTGCTGGCCCTCGCCGCAGTACTGCTGGCGATAGTTGCTGCCGTGGGCGCGTGGTGGTTCCATCGCCAGCGGCAGGCCGCGCAGTTGATCGATCGCACGATTGCTGTCCTGCCGCTACAGAACATCAATAACGATACCGAGAACGATTTCCTGAAATTTGCGCTGGCCGACGAGATTGCGAATGCGCTGACGTATTCGCGGTCGCTTGAAATCCGGCCTTCCGCCAGCACGCAGAAGTACAGCAATGGCGAGGCGGATTCTTCGAAGATCGGACGCGAACTAGGCGTCGGAACCGTGATCGCGGGCCATTTCATGAAGCAGGGCAGTAAGGTTCGAGTGACGCTCGAGGCGATCGAAGTGAAGAACAATCGGCTCGTCTGGTCAGGCACGCTGACGGCGCCAGCTGACGATTTGCTCGCGCTGCGCAGGCAGATGGAGAAGAAAGTCGGTCAGGAGTTAATTCCGGCGCTGGGCATTGCCGGCGAATCGGTGGAAGCGGGCAGCTCTCCAGCCAATCGCGACGGCTATGACCTGTATCTGCGCAGCCTGGCTTTGCCGCATGATCCGGGGCCAAACAAAGATGCAATCGCGGTCCTGGAAAAAGCCGTGCAGCTTGATCCAAATTACGCGCCCGCATGGGAGGCGCTGGGACGCCGCTTATATTTCGACGCAATTTATTCGGGCGGCGGTGCGGCCGGCTATGAAAAATCCAATGAGGCCTTGCGACACGCTCTAAGCCTCGAGCCAGGTCGCGCGATCGCAGCCGGATTTCTGGCGACCAACTTGGTGGAGACCGGAGATTTGGCGAAAGCCTACGAAGATGCGCGTGCCTTGGCCGAACGGCGTCCTGGCAGCGGGACCGCGCACTATTCACTAGCCTATGTGCTGCGCTACGTCGGGCAATTGGATCGTGCCCAGAGCGAATGCCAAAAAGCGCTTGCCATCGATCCTCATAACTTCAACTGGCGTTCTTGTGCGTTCGCATTTTTTGAACAAGGAAAAGATCAGCAAGCGATGCAGTATCTCGATTTGGACGCCGGGTCCGAGTGGTCGAACGCCGTGAAGGTCTCGGTATTGATGCGCGAAAATAAAACGGCGGAAGCGCAAAAGGCAGCAGAGCAGATGACGGAAAATCCAATGTGGATGCGGTCTTTCTTGCAGGCATGCTTGGCCAAAGCGCCCGCCCCCGAACTCCACCGCTTGGCCGAGCAAGCTAAGACCGAATTGTTGCCGGAGCAGGATTCGGAACTCAAGTATTACCAGGGTACGCTGCTGGCGGCGTGCGGTGAGACGCAGACTGCTTCCGCATTTCTGCAAGCGGCGGTGCAAGGCAAATATTGCGCGAGCGACGCGCTGCAATCCGATCCGCTGCTGGCAAGCCTCCGCGAAGCCGCCGACTTTCAGCAAATTGTGCGCGATGCGGCCGAATGCCAGCAAAAGCTGATTGGAGAAAAGTGACTCCTGGGTCTCTTCTTCGCCAAGAAATTTGCTTCCTTCTTCGTGTACATTCCATCAGATGAGGATGTTTTTGGCCTTGAAAGCAGGCGCTCGGAATTTGTGCGATTGGCGGCGTTGGTTTATCGGCGCGGCCGTGTTGGCGCTCGCAATTGTGATCGGAGCGCCGGCAAACCCCTCCGCTGCTCAGAGTGACAACAAGCCTTCCGTCGATCATGCGGCGCCTCACGCTTCTGACAGTAAAGCCGATTCCGCCGCCGATCGCTATTACGATCCTCTCCCGCAGGACACCGGTGAAAAAGGGCTGGAGCTGACACTTCGCAAACTGCACACCACCGGCCGGCTCATGCAGGTCGATGCGCACCCCGACGACGAAGATGGCGGCATGCTCACTCTCGAAGCGCGCGGCCAAGGCGTCGATACGCTGCTGATGACCCTGACCCGCGGCGAGGGCGGCCAGAACAAACTTGGCAGCAGCCTGTTCGATGCGCTCGGCGTACTGCGAACGCTCGAAGTGCTCGCCGCCGACCGCTATTATGGCGTGGAGCAGCGCTTCTCGCGCGTCGCGGATTTTGGCTATTCGAAAACTCCCGAAGAAACTTTTCAGAAATGGCAGGGGCACGACATCGCCCTCGCCGACATCGTTCGCGTGATTCGCACCTTTCGTCCCGATATTTTGATTGCGCGTTTTTCCGGGACCGAACGCGATGGTCACGGCCATCATCAGGCTTCAGCGATCATGACGAGAGAGGCATTTCGCGCGGCCGCCGATCCCAAGCGCTTTCCCGAACAGATCGCGGAAGGATTGCAGCCCTGGCAGCCGAAGAAGCTCTACCTCGGCAACGTATGTAGCTTCGGAGCCCAGACCTGCGACGCAGCAAACTACACGGTCAAGCTCAATACTGGCAAAGAAGACTCGCTGCTCGGAATGTCGTATGTACAATTCGCGTTGAAAGGACTTAGCCATCAGGAATCACAAGGGCTCTCGAACATCACGGTACCCGCAGGGGATCGATTCACTTTTTACAAGCTGGTGGATTCGGTAATCGACTCGCCCAAAGATGGCGGGTCCAAAGACAAAGATGGTCATGAGCACGATTTCTTCGACGGTATCGACACGACGCTGCCGGGGCTTGCGTCGCGACTGGGAGACGAAGAGAAAAAAGTGCCGTGGCTTCGCGCGGAACTGCAATCGATTGCCGAGGAAATACAGCACGCCGCGGAAAAGACCAACTCCGATCCCGCTGCGGCCGCCGAGCCTCTGGCGAAAACGGTCGAGCGCCTGGATGCTGCAATCAATCGCCTGAAGACAAGCACTCTGACTGCCGCTAATAAAGATGACTTGCTGGTATCTCTCCAGGCCAAGCAGCAGGAGGCGCAACGAGCGGCAAACATAGCGCTGGGCGTGCGGTTTGAAGCGACCGTCGGTTCTGTAAACGGCGCCGAGAAAACCGCTCTCCCATTTCACAACGCGCTCACGGTGGTCTCTCCCGGACAAACATTTCAGGTGATGGCGCGTCTGCACAACGGTTCAAATCGCTGGCTCAACGTGGATGGCGCCGATCTCGAAGGCGGCCAGGATTGGATTCAGAAGTCCGATGCGGGACAAATGACCGTCGCGCCGGGCAAGGACTACTTCGCCAACTTCGCGCTCAAGGTTCCGGCTGACGCCGCTTCAACTCGCCCTTATTGGCATCGCAACAATCCCGAGACTGACGCACTCAACACGATTGACGACGAGCGGTATCAGACGCTCCCACTGCCTCCGCCGCCGCTGCGGGTGCGCATCAAGTATCAGGTTGTCGAGCGCGATAAACCGCATTCCCCTGCGCCCGATGTCATTCGAAACCGGCGGGGCGAAAACGAAGTGACTGACCAGCAGATTTCGGCAACGGTTTTTGTGCCGTTTATTGAGGAGAGTGGCAGCCGTTACAAAACGCCGCTCGCGGTTGCACCCGCTTTCTCGCTGACACTGCAACCGGGCGAGCACATTCTGCCCGTGCGCGATGGTAAAAAGATCACCGTGAAAGTTGGTGTGAGTTCGAATCTGAGCGGCGCTCCGAATGGAACGCTGCAGCTCGATCTGCCGCCGGGCTGGAAATCCGAACCGGAACAATTCTCAGTCACCTTGCCCAAACGCGGCGACCGCCAGGACTTTTCATTCAACCTGTTTCCCGGCAGCTTGCAGGAGGGCCGAGTGGAAATCCGCGCCGTGCTCGATGCGGGCGGCAGGCGATACAACGAAGGATATTCACTCGTTACCCGTGAAGATATAGGTGCGGCCTACTACTATCAGCCCGCCGCGCAGCGTGTTTCCATCGTCGATGTGACTGTCCCCAAGAACCTGAAGCTTGGCTACATCATGGGTGCGGGCGATGATATCCCCACCGTGCTCGAGCAGCTTGGCATCAACGTCACCGTGATTCCGGCGGATAAACTGGCGACAGAGGACTTGAGCCAATACCAGACGATCGTCCTCGGCATCCGCGCCTACGATACCCAGAAAGACGTGATCGCCAACAACAAGCGGCTGCTCGACTTTGTCGACGCTGGCGGACGGCTGGTGGTGCAGTACAACACACTTGGCGCAGCCTCGGGAGATTTTAATAAAGGCAACTTCACGCCGTATCCGGCAACGCTAAGCCGCGATCGGGTTTCTGTCGAGGAAGCACAGGTCACTATTCTCGATCCTTCGAATCAGATATTTCATTATCCAAACGAAATTACGGCGAAGGATTTCGATGGATGGGTGCAGGAGCGCGGATTGTATTTCATGTCGCAGTGGGATCCTCAATTCACACCGCTTTTGGAATCGCACGATCCGGGTGAACCCGAGCGAAAAGGCGGCCTGCTGGTGGCGCACTACGGAAAAGGAACATACATTTATACCGGCTACGCGTTCTTCCGGCAGTTGCCTGCGGGCGTCCCCGGAGCCGTGCGGCTGTTTGTAAATCTGGTAAGTGGTCGTTAGTCGCTCGGAAACCATCGTTATTGCTTGCGGTAGGCACTGACGTTCGACCTCTGACGTGCGTTCCGAACGACCAACGACGAACGACTAACGACGGGCTCCGACAACTTCGTGGCAATCTCTCCCATAACGGACGCCGACGGCAGTACGCCGCTTGTTCGCGGCCTCGGCCTCAGTTCCGCCACCGCGCTCAACATGATCGACATGATCGGCGTGGGGCCGTTCATCACCATCCCGCTCATCGTCAGTGCCATGGGAGGCCCGCAAGCCATGCTGGGCTGGGTCTTGGGCGCGCTGCTCGCGGTCTGCGACGGACTCGTCTGGGCCGAACTGGGCGCCGCTCTGCCCGGCTCCGGCGGTTCGTATCGTTACCTGAAAGAAATCTACGGCCCGCAAAAACTGGGCCGCCTGGTTTCTTTCTTGTTTATCTGGCAACTGTCGTTCAGCGCGCCGCTGTCAATCGCGTCGGGTGCAATCGGACTCTCGCAATACGCGGCGTTTTTTTGGCCGAGCCTCGAACGTGTGTGGTCCACTCGCACACTGAGCCTCAACCTCCCACTCATGGGAGCGTTGCAACTAACCTGGGTCGCCATGCCGGCCACGCTGGTCGCCATCGGCGTGTGTGCGCTGACCGCATTCTTGCTCTATCGCCGCATCACCGGCATCGCGCGTTTGACCAAGGTGCTCTGGTTCGGAGTCATGGGAACCATCGGCTGGATCATCTTCACTGGCCTCGCTCACTTCAACGCGCATCAGGCATTCGATCTGCCTCCCCACGCATTTTCGTTTTCACCCGATTTCTTCCGCGGCCTCGGCGGAGCGATGCTGATCGCTTCTTACGACATCGGCGGATACTACAACGTTTGTTTCCTCGGCGACGAAGTCAAGGACCCGGGGAAAAACATTCCGAAGGCGCTGCTGCTGTCGATCCTGGCCGTCGTCTGCCTCTACATCGTGATGAATGTCAGCATCCTCGGCGTGATTCCGTGGCGCGAACTGGCGCAATCGGGCGCGTCGAACAGCAAGCTCTACGTGGTCTCCACCATGATGGAGCGCGTCTACGGACACGGCGCGGCATCTGTAATTTCCGTACTGGTGATGTGGACGGCGTTCGCCTCCGTATTTTCGTTGACGCTCGGCTACTCGCGCGTCCCCTACGCCGCAGCGCTCGATGGAAACTATTTTCGCGCCTTCGCGCGTGTGCATCCCGTCTATCAATTTCCTTACGTTTCGTTGCTGGCGCTGGCGGGAGTGGCCGCGCTGTTCTGCTTTCTGCGGCTTGCCGACCTGATCGCCGCGCTCATCGTGATCCGAATCGTCTTGCAGTTTCTGGTGCAGAGCATCGGGGTAATCGTGCTGCGCATTCGCCGACCCGATCTGCCGCGCCCGTTTCGCATGTGGCTGTACCCGGTGCCCGCGCTCGTCGCCGCAGCGAGTTTTCTCTTCATTCTCATTTCGCGCAAGAACTTTCAGCGCGAAGTGCGCTATGCCGCGATGATTCTGGCGGCGGGCCTTCTGATTTACGCAGTGCGCGCGTGGAGGCATGGCGAGTGGCCGTTTGAAAAGATGTCTGCGGTCGAGGGGCGCTAGTCGTTCGGGACGCGCCGTTCCTGAAAGGCCACTATTCTCTTCCAGCGAATGTCGGGTACCCCCCTCCCCCCTCGGTAAATATCCCTTGACTACAAGGTGAATAAGAGGCATAATGGCGATATCATGAATCGCCGCCAAACCATTCCGGCCCATCTCCGCTATAC
>JBAVYO010000140.1:0-16973 GCA_049698855.1 Terriglobales bacterium | reverse complement strand
TATGACGATGGCGAAATCCCGCCGCAACCGCATCTTTTGCTGGCCGCGCCCGGCGCCACGGTCGATTTCAGCACGCTTTTGAATGGCCGCAAAGTGTCATACTTGACTGCGATGCCTGAGAAGAAGTTGGATATGTATTGGGTGGGGAAGTAGGAAACTCTAAAACTGGCAACTGGAAACCGGCAACTGGTCTCTTATGGAAATTCTCGATCTCCGTCATTTTTCGGCTGCTGACCTTCGTCCCCTGCTTGAAGAGGAGACTGTCGTGTGGGCCGAATCTCTTGCCTGGGATTACGCAGGCTCGGCCGAGTTGATCCTGCGCTACATGGACGCCAAGATTCTTCCCGGATACGCAGCCATCGAGCGCGGCAGTCTTTTCGGATATGCCTTCTTCGTTTATGAGCAGAGCAAGGGCGTGATCGGCGACCTGTTTGTCCGCGACGGAGGGCGGACGGCGAATCGCCGCGAAGTGGAAGAACGGCTGCTGGTTCATGTGATCGAAACGCTGCAGCAATCGCCGGGCATTCACCGCATAGAGGCGCAGTTGCTGGCTCACCTCGAGGGTGAAGTGGCGCGGCCGTTTCTGGCGCAAGGTTTCAGCCGTCATCCGCGCGTGTTTATGAACTATGAGATGTCGCGGAATCCGCAGACCGCGCCGAAGCTCTCTCCGGAGTTCGAGGTTCGTCCGTGGTCGGAAGATCAATATCAGGTTGCGGCCGCGCTGATCACCGCCGCCTATCGCGGGCATGTCGATTCCGACATCAATGACCAATACCGCACGCTGAGCGGATCGCTGCGCTTCATGAATAACATCGTGCGCTTTCCGGGATGCGGCGTGTTCGATGCGCGCGCATCGTTCGTGGTCCTTGATCGGCGCACCCGCACGCTGGTGGGGCTGATCCTGTGCTCGCAAGTGCGCGCCGACGTTGGCCACGTCACGCAAGTGTGCGTGCTGCCTGAATATCGTTCCGCTGGGCTTGGAGTGGTCTTGCTGGCCGCAACCACGCGCAGCTTGCGCGAGCGCGGGTTTAAAGCGATCTCACTTACGGTGACGCAGGCGAATGATCGCGCGATCGCACTCTATCACCGGATCGGCTACGATTCGGTGCGTGTGTTCGATGCGTTTGTCTGGGAAGGGTGAGAGCAGTGTCCAGTGTCCAGTGGTTAGTGGCCTGCGGTCAGCTGCCCGTGTTGTGATGATGTAGCTACTTCGATGGCGTCGGTGACGCTACCGAGACGCGGTAGCGGGCCGGGCCAACGCCGTTTTGGGGATTCCAAATTGCAATCTCCAGTTCGTCTCCCTCGGTGAGCTTCCATCCATTCTTTCCGTAGTCGCCGCTGAAGCCGCTGATCACGATCTCATCGTCTTTCCAGCTTTCCACATCCAGCATGACTTCGTCCCAGTTGTGAGGAACCAGTCGCCCCGCCGCCCAATGAGCAGTGTCATCTCGAATCGCGAGGTAAGGAGAATCCGTGTGAGCGTAGGGAACGTGGATTCCGAAGCCGCGGCCTTGGATCACTATTCGTTGGCGTGCCTGGGGAAGGATGGGAGTTACAAATGAGATTTCCGGCTTTGAATCGTCCGCACTTGCCGGCCCGATGATTGATTCCGTCGCGACGGCAGGATTGGTCCCGCGCGCCCGCAGGATAAAACTCCCGAGGGCAGCAAAGCAGGCGAACGCAAGCAGAGCGGCGAGAAGGGCGGTTCGGCCAAACTGAAATCCGGCTGGCGCGGCGGAGACTGGGGTTGGTCCCGGTGGGGTTGCGGCCACGTCGGCCGCACCGGCTAAACTGCCCTGAGGCAAATGTAACTGGGGCGAAGATAACTGGAGCGAAGGTAACGGAGATGAACGTATCGGGGCGATGAACCTGTATCCGGCTTTGCGTTCGGTCTGAATGTATCGGGGACGCTCGGCGTTGTCGCCGAGGGCTTCGCGGAGCTTCTTGACGGAGAAGTTGAGGCGGCTGTCAAAATCGCCGTGAGACTCGTCGGGCCAAAGCGCCTCTTTGATTTCTTTGCGGGTGACGAGCTGATCGGGGCGAGAAGCGAGAAGCCCAAGGATTCGCAGCGCCTGTGGAGGAAGATCGACCGGCAGTCCATTTCGCCGGAGCTGGCATCCTGGGGCGTCGAGTTCAAACAGGTCGAACTGGATCGACGGTTCGCGCCACGCGTTGGCGGCCATAAGCCCCTCCAACTAATTTGGCCGTCATAGCCCCCACTTACCGGCGGCTCGGGGGCAGCTTACTCGAACTAATGTTGCTAGTCAAGGCATTGAGCATGGGGATGTTGCGCGCTCATGAAAAGCTCAGCGAGAGCTTCGTTGACCGCCGCTAGAAACGGTCTATTGTGGCACCGTCAGCCAGTCAGTCGACTACTTTGGGGGTGCCTGCCCCGGTCAATGCGGGAAATTCGCCCCGATGCGGGATAACCGATTGCAATCTCTCAGGTGTTTCACAGGGTAATTTCAACTCTCTCTGGAGGAAAGACGTATGCGGCGTTTCCATTTTGCTCTATTCGTTCTCGTTCTCGCGCTTCTCGCGGCACAATCCCTCATGGCGACCACCTATTATGTGGGAAATTGCAAGACGGGTGCCTTTAGCACTATAAGCTCGGCTGTGGCAACGGTTCCCGCCGGCTCGACTGTTGAAGTATGCCCTGGCACCTACCCCGAGCAAGTCGTCATCTCCAAGCCACTGACCCTGGAGGCTATCCCCAACTCACTAACGGGTCCGGTCACGATCTCCGATGTCGGAGTTTCGCTAGCAACAACGTCGAGCATCTATTGGGGTACGGTTGCTCCGCAAGTCGAGGTCACCACAGGGCCGGTTAACATAACGAATATCGTTGTTGAGGAAGGTGCCAACGGGTCTAACTGTCAGGCTCCCGAAATTGCGATCTTCTATGGCAGCGGTTCGTCGGGCACCGTAAAGGGAGTACTGACCAACGGTAATTGCTTCCCTGCCGGCAGCATCGGAATCGGAGCGGAGAGCGGGACTGGCGCCACCGAGTCGGTTACGATAGAAAACAACGAAGTCCATGCCGGCAGCATCGCCGGCATCGCCGTTGGCAGCAATCAGGTACCTACGTCGAGTCTCACCGCAGTGGTCAAGAACAACTACCTTTGGACCAACGGTACCGGCATTATGTCCCTTGGAAACGTTCAGGGTAGCGTATCGAGCAACTTCATCGCTTCCTCCCCTGCTGGTGGAACAGGCGTGTGGGCCGGATCTGCCAACGTCGAGGTCTTAGGGAACTGGATCGAACAGCAAAATATCGGAATCGACATTGAGGGGACGATCGTGCGCGTGACGTCGAACCAGATATTCGCTAGCACAACAACCGGGATCAACATAGGCGTTGGGGGAGTAACCGTAAAAAGCAACGGCATCGCTTACACTCCCACTCCCAGTCCCGCAATCGAGTTCAATTGCACCACGGGCAATATGGTAACCAATAACATCATCAATAACGCTAACGTAGGACTCGACAAGGTTCCAGCGGGATTCACCGGCTCCAACACGTTCTACAACGTGGACACGAGAAGCACCGACGGTTGCGGGTCCTAGCGCCGGGGCTCGCAGTATGCGGGGCCGAAGCTCTCCCTTCTTATGCCGAAGGTGATCTACGCAATTGCCAAACTCTGAAATGCAAGCTTCTTAGAAGAAAGTGTTTTTGAACTGGTCGTGGCGTTGGCGGGCTTGGTCGACGATGCTCTGGAATTCGGGCTCATTGCGCAGACTCTGCAAGAGAGGGTCGCGCACAAAGTACGGATGGCAGAAGAATCCGCCGCCGATGCTATGGCGCAGCATGTGCAATGCGGATGCCTTGTCGCCTAACACGGCGTATGCTTGCGCAACCTTGTAGAGCCCCTCGGCGTCGCTAACACCGCGCTCTTCAATCCTTCCTTCGGTTTGCTTCAGTAGCTCCAACCCACGCGCATTTTCGTCCTGAATCGAGTAGCTGAGAGCCTTGCCGACGGTTGCCGGGAGCAAGGAGGGATCGGTGTCATACGCGCGGTCGAAGTCGTGCGCCGCCTGTTCGCGACGGTTAGCGTAGTACTCGCCAAGACCACGATAAAAAAGAATGTACGCAGAATCGTTGGCGGGCAGGCTTTGCAAAAATTTGTCATATTCGCCAAGGTACAAATAACTGTTCATGGCGGAGCTGTTTATTTTGACCTGAGGATTGTTCTGGCGCGCCTTTTCGCATTCCGCTACGGATTCCTCGAGCATCCCGCCAAAGCGGTAGGCATAGCCCAGTTCCCAGTGGGCCTCGGCGTTATTCGGGCTATCGCGCAGCGCGGATCGCAGCAATGGCACGGCTTGCTCGACGCGGCCTGTGTCGGTAAACAGATTGGACAGATAGATGCGCGGCTCAATCAGCGCGGGGTTTAGCGAAATCGCCTTCTCATAGGCAGCTTGCGCTTTGCCGTAATCCTCGCGGCCGCCGAACTGGAGCGACGCGTTGGTGGTGTAGGCCCTTCCCAAATGCGCCCAGGAAGGCGCGTAGTTTGGTTCGATAGACGTGGACTTCTCGAGCATTCCAATCGCTGCGGCGAACTGATTGAGCGCGTAGAGATCGATTCCGCGAAGATAGTATTCATAAGCGAGGGCATTGATCGGCTTTTCCGGACGAAGGTTGGCCGCTTCTGTGGGCGAGAGATTGAGCTCCAATTCCTTGATGATCTGCTGCGAGACTTGGTCTTGAACGGTTAGCAACTTGTCGTACTTCACATCAATGGCTTCGCGCCACAGAATCTTGTCCGGTTTTACATCGATGAGCTGAGTCGTAATCCGCAGGTCGTCGCCGTCTTTAATGAAGATGCCGGTCAGCAAGGTGTCGACATTCAAGTCGGCGGCGACTTTTTTCGGATCGATGATCTGATTGCGATATTTGTCGACGGAAGACGATGGGCGAATCGTGAGTGTATTGACGTAGCTAAGCTTGGTGATGATTTCATCGGCCAGCGAGAATCCGAGGAAGTCGGTCTCAGGATCCTGCTTCAAATTTCTGAAAGGCAGGACAGCCATGCTGCGCGGGTGATCCGCGGTGGCCGCAGGATTTGGCTTTCGATAGAAATATCCGGCGACAACTGATAACGCGATCAGCAAGGACGCGAGCCCGGCCCACCGCCAGCGCGAGTGAGAAGCCGCGTGGGGTTGAGCTTCAGATAGAACCGCTCCGCGAGCCGGTGTCCGCCAGCCCGATCCTGTTTTCGTTCCCTCAAGCCCTGCTTCACCCCTTGCCGACCCTTTGAGCTTGGCTTGGAATTCGGACTCCTTCTTGAAGTCCTCGAGTTCAATCAGCAAGTCTTTCACCGATTGATAGCGGCTCTCACGGTCCTTGCGCAAGGCTTTCGCGATGATGCGTTCGACTTCGTAGGGCAAGTCCGGGGCAAACTCCATGGGCGGCGCCGGGTCGGCCTTCAGGATTTCGGCAATCACATCGCTGGTGGTTGCACCTGCAAATGCCTGTTTCCCCGTGACCAACTCGTAAATCACGGAACCCAGACTGAAAATGTCACTGCGCCCATCCACATCCATGCCCCGCGCCTGCTCGGGCGACATGTATCTCACGGTGCCCAGCACCATTCCGGGTTCGCTGATCGATGAGGTCACCGCCGAATTTCCAAGAAGTGTTCCCCGCGCATGGGTTTCAACCAGCTTGGCAATTCCGAAGTCGAGGATTTTGACGATTCCATCGGTGCGAACAATCACGTTCTCCGGTTTGATATCGCGGTGAACGATTCCGGCATCGTGTGCGGCGGCCAAAGCCCCGGCCATCTGAATGACGATGTCGATGGCTGCACTAAGTTCGAGCTTGCCCAACAGCAACTTCCTGCGCAGGGTGACGCCTTCAATGAACTCGCAGGCGATAAAGCGAAACCCATCTGCCTGTCCGAATTCATAAATGGTGAGGATGTTGGGATGATTGAGAGCGGAAGCGGCGTGAGCTTCGTGCTCAAAACGGCGCAGCCCGCGCTCATCCTGAATGAGATCGGGTGTAATCATTTTGAGCGCAACCTTGCGCCGGAGCCGTGTGTCTTCGGCCAGGTAAACTTCGCCCATGCCGCCGGAGCCGAGCATGGAAATGATCTTGTACGGGCCCAACTGGGTACCGGCGGCAATCAATTCGTGCCGGCCGGCTGCGATCATCTGGTTGGCCGCATCGCCGACAGCTTTTTGCAGGAAGTCGGGCGATTGTCCGGCGGAAGCAAGGAGGCTTTCGACTTCCTTCCGCAACGCGGCATTGCTGGCGCACTTTTGGTCGAGAAATTCCGAGCGCGCCTCTGGCGCCAACTCAAGAGCCTCATGAAAGAGAATCTCGACTTGCCGCCAACGTTCTGATGAGGAAGCCATGACGAATCCTACAACAAGCCGTCGTCTGCGATTGCTAAAGGACTATGTACCCACGATCGCTTCGCGAGAAATAGATCTTGAACGCCAGATTCTGATCCCCAGATTTTGAACGACAGAGTCGATCCGCCGTTCTTTCACCCGCAGTATGACGCTACTTCTCCGTCCTGCGCAAGATTTCCTCGACCCGGCGCGCATCATCTTCGGTGTCGACGCCCACCGTGTCAAATGGCGTTTCGGCGACGTAGATGGGGGTGCCATTTTCCAGGAAGCGCAACTGCTCGAGCCGCTCGCTGCGTTCGAGAGAAGACTCGGGCCAGTGCACGAACATATCGAGCGCAGGTTTCCGGTACGCATAAAAGCCCAGATGTTTGTAGTAGCGCGGCCGGAGACCGTCACGGTCATAGGGAATGGTGGCGCGGGAAAAATAGAGGGCGCGGCCCTCAGCGTCGGTGACGACCTTGACTGCGCTCGGATTGTCGATATCGACGGTGGCGGCGGGCGTTATCAAAGTGCCCACCGCAACTTTAGGATCGCGCATCACCGCGATCAGACTTTCGATGTGCTCCGGGCGGGTGAGCGGCTCGTCGCCCTGGACATTGAGATAAACGTCGGCGGGAATCGCCGTCGCGATCTCGTGAACACGCTCGGTGCCAGAGCGGTGCGCGGCCGATGTCGTGCGGACGGTGAATCGCTGCTGCTCGCAGAAGCGGAGAATTTCGTCGGAATCGGTGGCGACGACAACTTGATCGAGGGAATCCGATTCGCGGACAGCCTGATAAACCCTGGCCAGCAAGGGGACGCCGTCGATTTCGCGCAACATTTTGCGAGGCAGGCGCGTCGAAGCCAGGCGCGCCGGGATCACAGCCACGATTTTCATGGACTCAGTGTCGCACGGTGCAGTTAGGTTGCAAACTTGTTTCCTGGTCGCATCATCCCTGTTTCAGGAGTTCATGGAGCTGAATCTCGGGCAGCCGGCATGACAATGGACTCGGCGGGGAGAATGCCTTACGTCACGGCGAGCGCCGTCAAAGGTGTAGGGTCCCTTCGACTCGTTCGGCTCGCTTCGCTCACTTCATATCGCTCGGGAGGACAGAGGGCAATTCCGCAGAAGCTGGAGCTGCAGCGTTCAAAAGCATTGAGAATCTTAGACTTATAGGCAGGCGCTGAAGCCGTGGCCCTGCCACTCATCTATTTTTGAGACCACACTTGGCCCAGAAATTCGAGATTCCCCCGTCGGGAATTCTTTCCGCATCGAGAGTACTTTGGAGTCCCCGCACCCCTGTAATCGTTATCTTCCGCCGAGTATTGGACTTATCATTACCACGGGTGACGCATGAATTGCGCCGTCATCTTGAGATTCGTGCTCGTTCGTAGTGTGGATTGAGACAGAGGTCTTAAGAACGAATGCAGATTCTGCTTGTCGATGATTCGGCGGTCTATCGGAAACTGATCGGCGATCATCTCCGAAGCTGGGAGTTTGGCTTTATCCAAGCCGAGACCGGTGAGGAGGCGTGGAAGATCCTCGCCCAGCCGGACGCGCCGAAGCTGGTTCTGCTTGATTGGGTGCTTCCGGACCTGGAAGGCATTGAAGTTTGCCAGCGCATTCGAAAGAACAGCACGACGGGTCATTACGTCTACGTCATCCTGCTCACGAGTAAAGAAGGCCGGCAGAACATGCTGGACGCGATGAACGCGGGAGCGGACGACTATCTTGTGAAGCCGTTTGACGCGTCGGAGCTGAAGGCGCGTCTTCTGGTGGGCAAACGCATACTCGATCTGCAGGATGAGCTGGTGGCGGCACGCGAGTCGATGCGCCACGCGGCGACGCACGATTCCTTGACCGGTCTGCTGAACAGGGGCGAGATTTTCGCCATGCTGGAACGGGAGTTGGAGCGGTCCCGCCGGGAAAGCAGGCCCGTGTCAGTCATTCTCGCCGATATCGATCACTTTAAAAGAGTGAACGACACCCACGGCCACCTATTCGGCGACGAGGTCTTGCAGGAAATTTCGCGCCGGCTGCATTGCAAGCTTCGCGTTTACGACGGGGTGGGAAGGTATGGCGGTGAAGAATTCCTGCTGGTGCTGCCCACCTGCGATCTGGAGTACGCGCTGGTGCGCGCCAACGAACTGCGCGAGCTGATTGCAGCCACGCCCATCATTTCCGGCAATAATGAACGGTCAATCACCATGAGTATGGGAGTTGCCGTCTCGGATTGCAGCGGGGTAAAGGGGGTTGAGACCCTGCTGAGCAGAGCTGACACTGCTCTCTACCGCGCCAAAGGGAGTGGCCGGAACCGCGTCGAATACTCGAGCAATTCCGAAGAGCCCGCCGCAACCGAAAGCAAAGCTGCCGCGAAATAGGCGCTCTCGTCTTACCACTGGCCCGATTCCAGAAATTCGTGAATGCTCTTGGCCGCGCGCCGTCCCGCGCCCATGGCTAGAATCACGGTCGCGCCGCCTGTGACGATATCGCCCCCGGCAAACACGCCGCGGCGCGAAGTCTTCTGCGTGGTGTCGTCCGCCTGAATATAGCCCTTCTTTGTAGTCGCCAAGCCGGGCGTAGTGGTTTGGATGATTGGATTGGCGGTCGTTCCAATCGCCATGATTGCCACGGCCAAAGGGATCTCGTATTCCGAGCCTTCGATTGGCACCGGGCGGCGGCGTCCCGAAGAATCCGGTTCGCCCAATTCCATCTTCTGGCAGCGTGCGGCACGGAGCCAGCCCTTACCGTCGTCGAGGAACTCAAGCGGGGCGGTTAGCATCTGGAGTTCGATGCCTTCTTCCTTGGCGTGCTTGACTTCTTCCAGACGAGCGGGCATCTCCTTCTCACTGCGGCGATAAAGAATGAACGCCTTGCCGGCGCCTAGCCTCAGTGAAGAGCGAATGGCATCAAGCGCCGTGTTGCCGCCGCCAATGACAGCAACATTCTTGCCGCGGAAATCGACCATCGGCTCGTCGAATTTCGGGAACTCGTACGCGTGCATCAGATTGATGCGAGTGAGAAATTCGTTGGCCGAGTACACGCCATTTAGATGCTCACCCGGAATGCCCATGAACTGCGGCAGTCCAGCGCCTGTCCCGATAAACACCGCGTCGTAACCTTCCTCTTCGATCAGTTCGTCGATGGTGACGGTGCGGCCCACGACCACATCCGTTTCAAATTCCACACCCATGGCGCGCATGATGTCCACTTGCTCGCGAATGATCTTCTTGGGCAGGCGAAATTCCGGGATGCCATACACGAGCACGCCGCCGATTTCATGCAGCGCTTCGAAGACGTGCACCTGGTGGCCTTTCTGCACAAGATCGCCGGCCGCTGTCAGGCCGGAGGGACCGCTGCCAACAATCGCAACTTTCTTTCCCGTCGGAGGAGCTTTCACGATCTTCGTCACGTCGAAATGCTGCTGTTCGTAGTCGGCGACAAACCGTTCCAGATAGCCAATGCCCAGCGACTCGCCCTTGTTGCAGAGCAGGCAAGCGCCTTCGCAATGGTCTTCCTGCGGGCACACGCGTCCGGTGATGGCTGGGAGAACGTTATCTTCGCGAATTTTCGCGGCGGCACCCATGAAGTCCCCGTCCACGATCAACTGCACGAACTCCTTGACCTTGACGCCTACCGGACAATCCTTGGTGCAGCTCGGCTTCGCGCATTCGATGCAACGCAAGGCCTCCTGCCGCGCCAGTTCGGCGGAGTAGCCAAGATTGACTTCCGTGAACTGCTTGTTGCGCACTTGCGGAAGCGCCTCGGGCATATGCTGCCGCGGCATCTTGATGCGTTCTTTGTTCGGGATAGGATTGCTGGATTTCTTGGTCGGAGTGGTGGGCGTTGTCATTTCTTCTCCTCCAGCGCGCACGCCACTTCCGCTTCGGCGGGAGCTGCGGCTCTCTGTTTTTCAAGCTGGCATTCGCGTTGGTACTCTTCCATGGAGCGTTTTTCGGCGTCGCGGTACATCGCGTTCCGTTGCACAAGGATGGCGAAATCGACGCGATGGGCGTCGAACTCAGGGCCGTCGACGCAGGCGAACTCGCTCTTGCCTTCAACCAGAACGCGGCAGCCGCCGCACATTCCCGTGCCATCGATCATGATCGGGTTCAGGCTCACCATGGTGCGGATTTTCTCTTTGCGGGTCATGTCGGCGACTGCCCGCATCATCGGGATCGGCCCGACAGCCAGCACCAGATCGACGCGCGTGCCGTTTTCCAGCAGTTGCCGAAGTCTGTCCGTAACCAGTCCCTTATCGCCGGAAGTGCCATCGTCGGTGGTGACGAAGACTGTGTCGCTCACCTCGCGCATCTCGGGCTCGAGGATGACGAGGTCTTTGTTGCGGCCGCCGATAATGGTGATGACGCGATTACCGGCGCGCTTCATGGCGGCCGCTGTCGGATACGCCATCGCCGTGCCAACGCCTCCGCCCATCACGACCACGGTGCCGACCTTCTCAATTTCAGAGGGCTTGCCAAGCGGGCCGACGATGTCGAGGATGCTGTCGCCCGTCTCCAGCGCGTTGAGCATGTTCGTGGTTTTTCCGATGGATTGCACGACAATATTGACCGTGCCTTTTTCCGGGTCGGACTTTTCGATTGTGAGTGGGATGCGTTCGCCTTTTTCGTTGACGCGAATGATGACGAACTGGCCCGGGCGCTGCTTGCGCGCGATGCGGGGCGCTTCGACAACGAAACGCTTGATTCCGGGGGCGATAAACTGAGCGTTGACGATCTTGAACACGAGAATACTCCCTAGAAGAGTTCGCAAGTATTGTCACGTGGGGCTGTGACTAGGGGATGTGACGGAGGTCACGAGCTGAGGTGTGCAGTGAACACCGGGGAATCGGTCGCAGCGCGCCACGATACGAAAACGGGGAGGATGCTCTGGGGACCATGCGGAAGTGGTAGCCTTTCAAGAGGTTAAGGGCATGGGGTCACGCGGGATGGCAGGATCTGGACAACCGGCGATGGTGCAGCGGTTTTCCGGCCTTCCGGCCCGGATCAAGAAAATAGCCCACGAGGCCGGATTTGACCTGTGCGGGCTGGCGGCTGTGCGGGATTTTAGCGAGCTGAATGTTTTTCCCGAGTGGATCGCCGATGGCCGTCACGGCGAAATGAAGTACATGGCTGCGCGCGACGAGGCGGGAGAACTGAAGCGCGCCGCACTAGCGCGAGTCGCTCCCTGGGCCCGGAGCGTGATTGTTTGTGCAATCAACTACAACACGGCGCAGCCGTATTCCACTCAAACTATCGACGCCAGCCGCGGCTGGATTTCACGCTACGCCTGGAGCCGCGAAGATTATCACGATGCCGTGTTGCAGCGGTTGCGCGACGTGGAAGAGCGCGTGCGGAAGGAGGTTGCTAACTCCGCGCGCCGGCCCTCAGCGGCTAAAGCCGTCGTTGAAGGAACTGGACCTACCGCAGCGCTGAAGCGCTGCGCCACCCCAAACCAGAGTTTTTCCGCAGCCTGTGAATCCATGCCCTCTCCAAATGCGATTCCGGTGTCGGGTGCGAGTCCGGTTTTTGGGGCCGACTCCAGTCTCGATCCACCAATTACGGAGCATGTGTTTCGTTGTTACGTGGATACTGGCCCACTGGTGGAGCGTGTCTACGCGAAATACGCGGGGATCGGATGGATCGGCAAGAATACCTGCATCATTAATCAGAAGCTGGGGTCGTGGTTGTTTCTGGGCGTGATCCTGACGTCGATGGAACTGGCGAACTCTCTCTCGTCTGACGCGCCTGCTTCCGATTTTTCATCGGCCGACCTGCCTGCTCCCGACCGTTGCGGAACTTGCACGCGCTGCATCGTGGCCTGTCCGACGCAGGCGATTACCGCTCCCGGCGAGCTGGATGCGAGGTTGTGTATCTCCTATCTGACCATCGAGAAGCGTGGAGAAATTTCGGAAGGGCTGCGCGCGGGGATGGGACGGCACGTTTTTGGCTGCGACATCTGCCAGGACGTTTGTCCGTGGAATCGCAAAGCGCCAGTGACGGCGGCTGAGGAATTCCAGCCACGCGAGGGACTGGTTAATCCTGCGCTCGAATGGCTCGCGGAAATGGAGCCGGATGAGTTTCGCGCAGTGTTTCGCGGATCGCCAGTGCGGCGGGCAAAACTCTCAGGCCTGCGACGCAATGCTGCGATTGCGATGGGGAACAGCGGAGACGAGAAATTTGTGCCGACGCTGAAGAAAATCGCCGGCGATCAAGACGCGGTCGTCGCTGAGCATGCCCGCTGGGCGCTTGGCCGGATGAAGTCCCAGTACACGGAATGAGATGACCAAGCCGCGAAGCGAGTAGCAAGCTGCGAGCGGCGAACGACCAACGCCAACGGCAGAACAGCGAATAGCGATCTCACCATTTACAATGCCTCCCATGTTCCAACCCGATCTTCTTCTTAACAAACGCATCCTTATCACTGGCGGCGGTACTGGCCTCGGCAAGGCTGCTGCCCAAAGATTCCTCGAACTCGGCGCTGAAGTCTATATCTGCGGGCGCCGCGAAGAGGTTCTTGCAGCCACGGTGCACGAGTTGCGTGAGCGCACTGGCGGACGTATTCATTCGCGGCGCTGCGACGTGCGCGATGCAGGAGCCGTCGAGGAGATGATGGGCGTGATCTGGAACGATGGCCCGCTCGACGTGCTTATGAATAATGCCGCGGGGAATTTTCTGGCGCGCACGGAGGATCTCTCACTGGGCGCATTCCAGTCCGTGATCGGCATTGTGTTGATGGGATCGCTGCATGCGACGCTCTCCTGCGGGCGACGTTGGCTCGCCGCCAAACACCCAGGAGTGGTGCTGAATGTGACGACCACATATACAACCACCGGATCGGCATATGTGGTGCCGTCGGCGGTGGCGAAGGCCGGAGTGCAGGCTCTCACGCGCAGCCTCGCCGTCGAATGGGGAGATCGTGGCATACGCATGAATGCCATCGCGCCGGGACCGATTCCAACCGAAGGCGCGTTCTCGCGTCTGCTGCCGCGTCCGGAACTGGAGCAGGCAGCGAAAGGCCGCAATCCACTGGGACGGTTCGGCACGGTCGAAGAGTTTGCCAACCTGGCTGCGTTCCTTGTGAGCGACGGTTCCGGCTACATCAACGGGGAAGTGGTCACCATGGATGGCGGCGAATGGTTGCAGGGCGCGGGCGAGTTCGCAGCGCTCGGACGTCAGCTTACCGAGGATGAATGGCAGCGGATGAAACCGGGAAAACCTGGGAAAAGAAGTGAATAGCTAGTCTGGTAGGCCCGGCAGGACTCGAACCTGCAACCACCGGATTAGAAATCCGATGCTCTATCCGCTTGAGCTACGGGCCCACGGTATGGGCTATCTAATTGATTGTAAGAGTGTTGGCAGTTTCACTGATTTCGGTCTTTACTCCTGTTTCGATGCGTTCTTTGGCTGTTCTTTGGCTGTTCTCTAGTTCTGCCGCGTTCCTGTCAAGCCTTGCAGCGGCGTCCGACAAATCGGATTCATCAACAATATTATATCTGTCAAAGACGGAGCGGGTTTCCAGCCGCCGATCTTCATAATGGTCGATTCGTGCACGCTCAGCCTACGCAAGTTGCGGGCACCGGTGCGCCTAAGGTCATGGACCAACAGGCCCGGCACAGCCGCAGCCGCAGTGACGCCATTCCAAGCTCGCCTGAAATCCTTGACCTGCTTACCGTCCCTCGTGAACACATAGTCGCCCAAAGACTTCCCGTCGACGCACATGGAAAGAAGTTCGTATATTCTCGCCGTCATTTTGACTGTGCGACCCGCGCCATTCTTTGAGTCGAACAGGATGATTGTGCGGTGCGGCAAGTCTACCTGGCGAACCCGCAGGCTGCCCAGCGACTCACTCTTTCGCCAGGCGAACGTTGCGTAGATTTCGACCATCGTCCGCAGCCACAGTCCGACTTTGCTGCATTTGTCCATCAGCCGGCCACGCCGACGCACCCGCTCTGGCTGCGCTCGCGTTTGCGCTTCGGAGTATCCCAGGCGAAATCCGGCGGGGGCGGATTCCCCCATGCTACCTCGTGATCGATTACAGCCAGCTTTTGAAGAGGCTCGAGCGGTACCGGAAAAGGGCAAAGCGGCTGTGGATCAAAACCGGCTCCGCCGAAGCCTACCGGGAATACCACGCCCGCCGGGGGAGATTTCTCGAAGCGGTCCACACCAAAGTCCCGCGGAGGAGGGATGTGGTTCGCGCTCACTACCAGAAACGGGCGAGTGAAATTCTGGAAATAACCAAGCCACTTCTCGCGGCGCAGCCCCCGTGTTGGGTGCCGCTCGATGACGATTTACAGCCGATCGTCCGCGCTGCCATCCGGCACGTAAGGCGCGAGCGCGCGCCAGTGACCTTTAAAGATTTGATATGCGCCACGCCTGACGGGAAATCCTTCCTCTCGGGCTATGTTGGGAAACGGGTCAGGATCCTTTTCTGGCAGCGGGTGCACGAATTGGAAGCAAAAGAAGCGCGGAGCCCGGAAGAAAATGATGACGCGTCTGCAGCTGTTCGTGAGCTCGCCCGGGATAAAGCCCGCGAAGTGATGATAAGACGGAACTTGTATCCCGCACTGTGAAGCAGGATTTCTGTCGGGAGTTTCCTCCAGCCTATGTCGGGATGTCTAAGTCTCTTCATTTAAGCAAAGACGATCGAGACAATCTGTGCTTTGAGCAAGACACCGCCTTCGGATCCCCCTCGAATCTCCAATCGCAACTGTGGAGCACCTTCTTTCCCGAGCCCCTTCAGCGCAGACGTAATGTCGAGGCGAGCGTTCATGGCCCGCATTGGGGGCATCCCTGTGCTTGGGGAGAAGCAAAGCTGCGCGTTATCCTTGAGCGTTGGACTAGCGCCATATAAGCTAACTCTGCCTACACGTGGCTTCTCGTTCCCAATGAATACATCTATGTAGTTCAAATCCTTAGTTATAGCCTCCAGTCCTTCTAGTCGCAATTCGGCGCGACGGAACGAAGTAGGGAGAAATATTTCTCCGAGCACATTTGATCTCTTAAATCCTCCTGCCCTCACCTCTAGGGTTTGAACAGACTCAACATATTCATAACCAAGATTGTTGATGTCGAGGGTGCGCTGCACAGTCCAGTTCGGGCTAAGACCCTCTAAAGGCAATAACAGGTTAAAAGGATCCGCGCCCGGGTGTGTGGATTGCCACTGCGCCCATAGTCGGTCAACGTTCGCATGATGCACCCAGAAAATAGGGTCGCAGGGCGAACTGGCAATCTCTCTCATCGACGGTCCGACCCAAATGTGAACGATGTCGTGTTCGCACTCTAGATCGCCAGCATCGTCAATGCCTCCTCCAAACGAGAAAAAACTCGTGTCAGTCATAATCTTGTCTATATCCGGCCAAGTGGGGAGATCGAGGTGGTTTGCTCGACGGAACTCGTCTGTATAACGCTCGGCGTAGAGCGGATTCGGCTCGTTCGCGGCAAAGGGGGCTGGAATGGATCGATGTTCGATCCAATCCCAGTACGGTAATGTCAGGTTGGGGCGAAAGGCTCGAAGAGCATCCTCGAACTCGAAGATAAATGCTCGATGCCAAGGAAGAAATAGTTCGCTTTTATGCACGTTAGCGGTGTGTTCGAAGTGCACTTTAGCAAAGAACGAATAGTTCTTGTTTTGCGAAGACGCTTTCAGATGTCCAAAGGCATCCCGCAGGTCATCAACTTCCTGCTGGCTTAGCGATGCTAGATCCTTCCGCTGCCGAAGCGGTTGTCTATGACGAGCCTTCATGCCGATTTACCGAGACGAATACTGTCAAGCGTTTTCATCGCCTCGACGATCTTACACGCGTCGTCTAACGGAGGATGTACTCCGGGGCCGGCATACTCGGGATTCATTTTCGTGAGCGTAGTCGCCACCGCTCCAAAGAACATTCGGGCCGATGTTTTGTCCATGTTCTCCAGCAGTTGCGTTGCTCTGGCAGCGACTAATTCCGAAAAGCCGAGGTTCTTAATCGATTCTTTGATTTCCTTAGGGTCGGCGTTAGCTTTGGTCCACGCACGGTTCAAGTCGCTGGGTGCGCACATGAGAAAAGAGAGGGCCATATACTCAAAGTCTGGGGTCGCCATGGTATTTCCTTTCATTGTTCAGTGATATGTTGAAGTACCGCACGAATGCTTCTAGTTCAAGGCCGCCGGAGCCCGCAAGCCGCTCCAGGTAACGTCATCGCTTCCGACTGCAACTGTTTCGATTCAGGGGCGGAACGCATTGCGAAGTAGCGATCCATCAGCGAGCACGCCTCACCTTTGTCCATCTTCCATTGCAAGCTAATGTAGCGGGACAGAGAGTCGGCCCAAAGGCCCGGAGACTCGCCCTGTTCGTACAACCAGAAAAGGCTCGCGTGTTCATACATATCTTTTCGAAGTGCCGTGGCGGATTCCGTTTTGCCGACTTCCTGCAGAGCGCGCGCCAAATACTCGCGATCAGCTTTTCGAGATTGCAGTTTAGATGCCTCCTGGAATTCAAGCAGAGCATCCGACAAGTTGTGCTCGGCCAGAGCAATCTCACCTTTGAGCCGATGCTTCGCAAAGCGATTTTTTGGAAAGTCAAGTTCATGATCCAGGACATTGAGCAACTTCTTCGCCTGCAAGGTTTCTCCGGATCTTGCCAGTAGTAATCC
>JBAVYO010000139.1:0-5717 GCA_049698855.1 Terriglobales bacterium | reverse complement strand
TCGTAGGGTATGGAGCGTCTCAGCTTTACCGAAAATACCGAAAGTGTCTCGCTCAGGCTGAGCGATGCACCCAGGTCCTGGCTGAGTTCGAACAGCGTTTGCGCTTCCTGCCTCGCCGCCGCAATCGAACTCAGGAAGCTGCGCTCTGGCCCTTGCTTCCCCGGCTTCGCGAAACCGGCGGCCGGCTCAATGCCGCGCGTTGGCGCTTTTTCTTCGCCGTCGGCCTCTTTCTCTTCGGTCTCCTCCTCGCCCACCTTCTTGTTGAGGGCTTCCATTCGCGCCCGCACGAGGTTCTCAAGATGCGTGTACTTTCGCCGCAGCGCGTTGACCACTTCCGGATCGAACGCCTTCCCCGATTCCTCCATCAGCCGCGCCATCGCGCCATCCATCGGCAAGGCGCGCCGATATTGCCGGTCCGAGGCCAACGCATCCAGAAAGTCCACCGCCGCCAGAATCCGCGCGCCAATCGGAATTTCAGTTCCCTTCAAACCCAGCGGATATCCTGTGCCATCGAATTTTTCGTGGTGCGCCGCCACGATGGGCACCACCGGATAAGGAAACTGGACGCGCTCCAGAATCTCCGCCCCCACCACCGGGTGAATCTTCATCTTCTCGAATTCTTCCGGTGTCAGCCGTCCCGGCTTCGAGACAATGTGCTCGGGAATCGCCAGCTTGCCAATATCGTGCAGCAATGCCGCCGCCTGCAAGGCCTCCATCTCTTCCGGGGTCACCTTGAGTTCCTTCGCTACCTCGCTGGCATAAATGCGCACCCTCTGCAGGTGATCGTGCGTCGTTTGATCCTTGGCTTCGATCGCGAGCGCCAGCGCCTCAATCGTCCGCAGGTGCAGATCGGCAATCTCTTCCACATGCCGTTTCTCATCCGCCAGTTTGCCCAGGTAAAGACGATAGGACCGGTAAATCAGGTACGCTACCGGAAGCGTCAACAATGAAGTCTGCCAATCGGTGAAGTTGTGCAGCCAACTCATCATCCCGACAACGCCCGCGCCGACCAGATAGTAAGGAAAACTCCAGAGGTAGCAATCCGCCCATATCTTTCGCAGCGACCGCCCCTCGGTCAGCGTGATAATAATCGCAACCGGAAGCGTATTCGCCACGAAATACACGCAAGCTGCCACGAACAACAACGCCGACGGATTATCGATGACATGATGCGACTGGGAATGGTTGTAAACAAAAAATGTCGTCCCAATCGCCAACGCAGTCGAGCAGAGGTTGAAAACGATATGCAGCGCTTTGGGACGGTCTCGCCCCAGACATTGCACTACCACCGCCGCACAGCCCAGCACCATCGTCTCGCCGGCGCTGAGTTCCATAATGCCGAGCAGCAGGAACAGGAAATTGACCGACATCGTTCCCGTAATGCCGGGCAACGTGACTTTAAGACGCGAGGCCGCCAGTGCGACCGCCAGATAACATGAAAACTTGAGCGGGTCGTGGCACGAACCGTGCAGGATCGTGTAAGTCATGATCGACACGCCGCACGCTACCACCGCCGCGGAGTAAACGCGGGGCGCGAGTTTCATCTCCCTCCACGATTGAGGGCTAGTCTTCATTCCGAGAGACTCCTGCCGGACATGCTGGGCACATTTCCCCCTCAGAAAAACAGGGGAAGAATCATTGATAACAGGCGCTGGGGTGATCGGGAAAGCACTTGGGTCGCTAGCGATAAACTTCCGTAATTGAAGTGAGTTACCGGCGTATTACCTTAGGTCAATTCCACCGAAACCTCGCAAAAATCCTCCATAATCCGCGGATTGCCTAACCTCATCGACTTCCCAAGCAACTCATCCCCGGATGGTCTTTGCGCGAGCGGTTCCAGAGTGGCGACCCTTGATCTTGTTGCCGCGTACCGCGTCCCCAGGGACCGAGTAGCTCAGCCAATGACAGGACGCCTGTGACTGGTGAGATATTATGAATCTTCATGTCTCGATCAGCCAAGAAACGCGAATCCAGGAAAGCGTTTGAACCAATACCATTAGTGCCAAAGAACTGGTCCGGCAATCGATCCTATGCCGCATTGGCAGCCTTGACCCTGATTTGCCTCGTGCCTCTTTCCGGGAAGCCATTTCACGTCGATGATCCGTTGTTCATTTGGACCGCGCAGCAGATTGTTCACCATCCTCTCGATCCCTATGGTTTCCATGTGGTCTGGTACACAACCGCCATGCGGGCATCGGAAGTGATAAAGAATCCTCCGCTCGCCTCCTACTACATGGCTGGAGTTGGAACGATCGCTGGCTGGTCCGAGCGAGCCCTGCACATGGCTTTTCTCATCCCCGCTGTGATCGTTATCCTGGGCACTTACTATCTTGCACGGCGGTTCACGCGGAATCCGTCGCTGGCGGCAGCTGCGACTCTATTCACGCCCGGCTTCCTGGTGTCGAGCAGCAATGTGATGTGCGACACAATGATGCTCGCGGCTTGGATGCTAGCAATCATTTTCTGGTTAGAGGGCATGGACAGAATGAGTCCTTTGCTGCTCGCCGGCTCGGCGCTGCTCATTGCAGTTTGCGCTCTTACAAAATATTTCGGGATGGCTTTGATCCCGCTGTTGTTGGCCTATTCGATTGCACGAAAACGTCCATTGCAAAGCTGGGCTTTCTACCTGCTGACTCCAGTGGCGATTCTGGCCGCGTTCCAGTATTGGACGGCGGCTTTGTATGGAAGAGGCCTTCTGGCGGACGCAGCCACCTACGTTTCCAGCCAAGAGCCCCGTCCCGGCGACTCGCCGCTAGCGAAGTCCATGGTTGGTCTTGGGTTTGTCGGCGGCTGCGCACTCACAGGTCTTGTCCTGATTCCGCTGCTCTGGTCCAGCCGCAAGATACTTCTCGGCCTTGCGATCGCGGGACTGGCAGGCGCTGCCTCCGCCCTCGACTGGATCACTCTCAATTTCACGGGCGAACATCGAAACTGGGTCTGCGCACAGCTGGCTTTCTTCGTTGCCGGGGGTATTTCAATCCTTGCCCTCTCGATTACGGACTGGTGGAATCGAAAGAATGATCCGGAATCGCTCCTGCTGCTACTTTGGGTTGTCGGAACATTCGCCTTCGCGGCGTTTGTCAACTGGACTGTAAATGCTCGCTCGGTGCTTCCCCTGATTCCTGCGGTCGGCATCTTGCTGGCGCGGCGATTGGATTCGATGCCTGCCCTGTTCGGTCCGCGCCAAATTTGGAAATTAGCAATTCCGCTGGCGGTAGCTGGAATTGTTTCTCTTTGGATCACGTGGGGCGACGTCCAACTGGCGAACTCCGCTCGTCTGGCGGCAGAGAATGTTCGTGAAAGGACGAAACTCGCTGCCGACAGGGTCAATTTCCAAGGCCACTGGGGTTTCCAGTACTACATGCAGTCTTTCGGTTTTCATCCCTTCGATTCCGATAGCTACGATTATGAAGGCGGAAATGTCTTGGTCTTGCCTGAGAATAACTCCAGCGTGGTCGGTGTGCCGCGGGAGTTCATCCTTTCCCGGCAGATGCTGGCCTTCGACGTGAAGGCGGGCGTGTCTACCTTTCAGACCACGACGGGCGCTGGATTTTACTGCGATTGTTGGGGACCGCTGCCGTATGCCTTTGGACCGGTACCCCCTGAACTCTATGCCGTTGTGCAGACGACAAAGCACCAACGGTCTCCGCAGTGAAATATCGACCTCGCGCCGCTGATACCAAGTAATGCGCCTAATCCCGTCAACGCAAATCCTCCCGCTTCCGCTGACGGGGATAGCCACAGTCGGGAAAATGCCACAGTCGGAGCTAGAGTCGTCTTGCGAGAAAGGTTGGTTTCGGTTCACTGTTTGCGGGGATAGAGTCCGATTCTTAAGTCCACAGCCTTGGCATTCTGGGCGGCTGGCCCGACCGAAAACAGCTAAGAGACAGACGCTCCGTCGGCGGGACCCCTTAAGCTAACTGGACTATAGACGCGATTGCAGGATCACAATCGGCGCGCTAGATATCTCCATACATCTGCGCGATCGTGTGGTGCAGCGCCATCAAGTTACTGCGCGAAGATTCGGTAGCGGAACTGGTTGGGTCGCTGGTAAGTTCTGCTTGGTACAGCCTCATCAGCAAGGCACTCTGCTTTCTCAAACGCTCAAGTGTCCCCAAATAGAGTTGTTCTTCCGAGTGCATACCCTCATTGTATAGGCGTTCCAAGAGAATAGTCTCCCGCCGCTTGAAATCGAGCAGATGTGCACAATGAGATACCGAAGACTTAGTAGCCCATTAGAGCCATTCCCCTCCGCGCCACAGGACGTTAGGCTGTGGGTGAGCAGTTTTCGGGGGAGGGCTGTTCAACTAGCGTCCCAGGACTCGAAAGAGTTTGGGGCGTTTTGTTTTGCTCGCGTCGTTTGCGTAATTGGGTAGATCCCCCTTTCGTTGACTCACACCCCCGTCCTCCGTAAGATGGACCCACCGAACACACCAAATCCTCTCGATGTCCAACTCGATGATCGGCCAAACCATTTCCCACTACCGCATCGTCGAAAAAATTGGCGGCGGCGGAATGGGTGTTGTCTACAAAGCCGAGGACACCGACCTGGGCCGCTTTGTCGCGCTCAAGTTCCTTCCCGAGGATGTGGCGCGCGATCCTCAGGTGCTCGAACGCTTTCGCCGGGAGGCGCGGGCCGCCTCCGCGCTGAATCATCCCAACATCTGCACCATCCATGAAATCGGTACACATGCCGATCAGACCTTCATCGCCATGGAGTTTCTGGACGGCGTCACGCTCAAGCACCTGATCTCAGCCAAGCCGCTTGAAAATGAAACTTTGCTCTCACTTGCCATCGAGATCGCCGATGGCCTCGACGCCGCCCACTCCCAAGGCATCATTCATCGCGACATCAAGCCCGCAAATATTTTCGTCACCAAGCGCGGCCACGCCAAGATTCTAGACTTCGGCCTCGCCAAGTCTCTTCCCACGCGGAGTTCTTCTTCGGCCTCGAACACCATGACCGCAACGGTCGATGAACAGCACCTGACCAGCCCCGGCTCAACGCTGGGCACCGTTGCTTATATGTCACCGGAGCAGGCCCGCGCCAAGGAGATGGACGCGCGCAGTGACTTATTTTCATTCGGCGCCGTGCTCTACGAGATGGCAACCGGAGTACTCCCGTTTCGCGGCGGCAGCGCAGCCGAGATCTTTAAAGCGATTCTGGATGCGGCGCCTACCCCGCCCGCGCGGCTCAATCCCGACTTGCCGGTGGAATTGGACCGCACCATCAACAAGGCGCTGGAGAAAGATCGGGCGCTGCGCTTCCAGAGCGCCGCTGATCTCCGCGCGGATCTGGTGCGGATGAAGCGGGACTTCGACTCCGGCCGCTTGTCGAGTTCCGCAGTCGCGGCATCGTCGGCAAGCTCGCCAGCCATCGTGCCTGCGGCCGAAACGCGTCGCACTCGCAAATATCTGATCGCCGCCGCAATTGGCGCAGTCGTAATCATTGCGCTGGCGGCGGGCGCATACTTCCTGCGCGGAAACTCCAAGGCTGCCAAGATCGATTCCATCGCGGTCCTGCCCTTTGTCAACGCGACCACCGATCCAAACAACGAATACCTCTGCGACGGCCTAACCGAAAGCCTGATCGGTTCTCTTTCGCAACTGCCGAATCTGAAAGTAATGGCTCGCAGCACCGTCTTCCGCTACAAAGGCAAGGAAGACGATCCGCAAAAAAACGGGCAGGCTCTGCAGGTAGGTGCACTGCTCACGGG
>JBAVYO010000138.1:0-10465 GCA_049698855.1 Terriglobales bacterium | reverse complement strand
CCCCTGTGCCGTGACCGCGGGAGCGGGCCGCGATTCAACCGCTGCGGATGCTGGCTGAGAACAGCGGACCTGAGGGTTTCGCGCGAGTTCTTTTCTCAGCTGCGAAATCCGACGGAATTTTTCTAGGCAGCCAGGATAATCGAGCTGCGCTAATTCTCCCGCGTTCAATGCCGAGGCGTGGCCCACTCTGATTTCAACGCCATCGACCTCACCCAGGATGCTGCCACCCTGTTCTTCAATCGCGCGCGCGGAGTTCTTTATCTCCTGTACGGCTGCAGCGAACAGTGCATGAAAGCGGTCGCCAAAGGCAGCGTTGTAGGGGGCTAAGACTGCCAGCGCTGCAGGAGTAAAGATCGATGTGCCAAGCGAAGTTTTCAATTCTCGAACGCGCGTCAGGATGCCAGAGTCGATGAGCGCCGAGAAGTCCTGAAAACGATGGGCCTGCGCGAGTAAGGGTCCAAATTCGCGCAGTACTTGCAGGTGCTCTTCAGGAAGCGGCGTGCTGGATCCGGGTAGAATTTCGAGAAGCGCGATTTCGAAGGGCGACAACGGGACGGAACCGTCCAAGGCATAGCCGCGCTGCGCCCACTGCCCCGGCACGCGCGGGTGACGGAAGAGGAACGTAGCAACAAGATCGGTCTTCTCACGGCTACAGACCGAGCCGCCTTGATGGCGGGCAAGATGACGTAGGAGCGCCTCGACAACTCCGGTGTCGACGCTTGAGGTCAAGCCGAGCCGGAGCATGGCTGGGGTGACGGCCATGTCCAGGAGCTGTATCCAGAGATCCGCCTGGCGGAGCGCGGAAGCTAAGTCGCTGGCTTGATCGCCGCGACTGAGAGCCATCTCCGCCGCGGCCGGAATGGTGCCGCCAAGGTACTCGCTCAGAAGCCGCAGATAAAAAGCCTGCACCGACGAGAGCATTGCAAGCTCCCATCTGGGATCGGCGAAAAAGGCGGCTTCTTCGGGGCAGTTAGGCATTCGGGATGATTACTACATCAGTAAACCCAAGAAATGAGGGCAGCGCAATTATTTAGGTGGTTCATGGCGGGACAAGCCGAGTACCGAGTGGCCGCAACCAGCAGCAGCGCAGCTCCTGTGAACTGCGAGCTTCGATTCGCGATCCTGAAAAATCGGACTTAGTGAAAAACCACCGTCTTGTTGCCGTAAAGTAAGACGCGATTTTCCACGTGCCAGCGCACGGCGCGGGAGAGCACGATCTTCTCAATGTCGCGTCCCTTCTGGATCAGATCGTCAACCGTGTCGCGGTGATGGATGCGGACAACGTCTTGTTCGATGATAGGGCCGTCATCGAGCACTTGCGTAACATAGTGGGCAGTCGCGCCGATGAGCTTGACTCCGCGCTCGAACGCCTGATGGTAGGGCTTCGATCCGATGAAAGCGGGAAGAAAAGAATGGTGAATGTTGATCAGGTTTTGCGAGCCCCAAAAGGCGATGAATTCATTTGAAAGCACCTGCATGTAGCGGGCGAGCACAATGAGGCTGCAATTGTGTTCGCGGGCTAGGGCGATCTGCCTCTGCTCTGTCTCGCGCTTGTTTTCTTTTGTCACTGGGAAGACAAAATACGGAATGCGATAGAAATCCGCGATCCGCTGATTGTCGGCATGATTGGAAATAATCAGGGGAATTTCGCAATGCAACTCGCCGCTTTGGTGGCGGTAAAGAAGGTCTTGCAGGCAGTGGTCGTATTTGGAGACGAAGATAGCGATGCGCGGGCGATCGGTGGAATGAGCCAGGCGCCAATTCATCTGGAACTCGCGGGCGATGGGAACGAAGCGCTGCGCAAATTCTGAGAGAGGGAAGTCAAAGTTGGCCGCGTCGAACTCGACACGGGTAAGAAATAGATTGGATGCCTCATCGCCGTGCTCGTTGTTAAAGAGTATGTTGCCGTTGTGCCTGAAAATGAAATCGGCGATCGAGGCGACGATGCCTTGGCGGTCAGGGCAGGAGACGAGGAGGATGGCGGAGTTGTCCATACATAAGTGTAGTGGCGCCATCCTCGTTGCTGCGATGGTGCGAACATTTTCGCCCGCTCGTGCGGCGCCGCGCTATTTCTTCAGCGCCTTTACAATCTCGCGCGCGGCGTTTGCACCGGAGGCGCCTGTCAGTCCCGTCCCAGGATGCGTGCCGCTTCCACACAAGAATAGTCCATCGATCGGAGTTTTATACCGCGCCCAGTCGAGCAAGGGGCGCATAGTGAAGAACTGATCGAGCGCAAGTTCTCCGTGGAAAATATGACCGCCGGTGAGGCCGTAGGTATCTTCCAGATCTTTTGGGGTGATGATCTGGTGACGGAGAATTACTTGCGGCAGATTGGGCGCGTATTGCGCGATTGTCTTCACCACAGTTTCTCCAAGCGCGATGCGCTGGCTCTCCCAGTCGCCGTTTTTCAATTTGTAAGGAGCGTATTGCATGTAGATCGACATGACATGCTGGCCGGCCGGCGCGAGCGATGGATCGGAGAGCGATGGAAATGTGATTTCGAGATATGGATTGCGGGAGAAGTTTCCATATTTCGATTCATCGAAAGCGCGCTCCATATAGTCGATTTCCGGGCAGATCTGAATGCGGCTTTGCAGCAGATTGCTATCGCTCTTTGACTTTAGCGCTGTGAATTCAGGCAGCGCAGAGAGCGCGAGATTGATTTTTGCGACTGTACCGGAGGAGCGGTAGTTCTTGATTTTCTGCACGAAGTCGGGCGGCAGATGGATCGGGTCGACGAGACGCATCAATGTGCGCTTGGGGTCGGCATTGGAGACGATCGCTCTGGCCGCAATTTCTTCTCCCGATGCGAGGACGACACCGATGACGACGCCATCTTTTATCCGAATTTCCGAAACCGCCGCGTCGGTACGAATTTCCACCCCCGCGTCTTTCGCAGCGGTCGCCATAGCTGCGGTAATCGCGCCTGTGCCGCCGATAGGGAATTGGACGCTGCCTGTTGGCGTGGGATCGGACGCGGCGCGCAACAGCAGGACCAGCGCGCTGCCCGCCGACCACGGTCCAAGAAAGGTTCCGAAGATGCCGCGCGCGGCAATCGTGGCGCGCAGTGGCTCGGTCTCGAAAAACTCGGCCACAAGATCGGCGGCTGCCATCGGTCCCCAGCGCAGGACTCGATAGAGATCTTTTTTGCCGAGGTTGCGAATGGATCGGCCCGTCTTCAGCATCCCCCAAAGATCGCCGCTTGATGGATTGTCGATATTGGGCGGCGTGAGAGCGAGGGCTTCGCCGATAACTTTGGCGGTCTTTTCGAGGGCGGCGGCGAAATCGACGTATGCGGTCGCGTCTCTTTGCGACCACTGCGCGATCTCCTGCGCGGCTTTCCTGACGTCAGAATACAGGACGAGCGAGCGGCCGTCGGATAGCAGAGAAACTGTGCTGACATCGGGCGTGGTCAGCTTCAGGCCGCGACGTTCGAGTTGCATGTCGCGCACAATGTCGGCGCGCAACGGGCCGGTTGAATGGGCAAGAGTGGAGCAGCGAAAGCCGGGATGAAATTCCTCGGTGATGGCCGCGCCGCCTACCTGCGAGCGGCGTTCAAGCACAAGCGGCTTGAATCCCGCTTTGGCAAGATAGAAGGCCGCGACTAGACCATTGTGCCCGCCGCCAACGATGATGATGTCGCGTGTTTCGGGCATCAGGCGGCCGTCCCATCTTTCAGAATCTCCAGCGCCGCCAGTCGGCCGGGAGCGCCCATTATGCCGCCGCCGGGATGCGTGGCCGATCCGCACATGTAGAGATTCTTGATGGGTGAGCGGAATTGCGCCCAGCCCGCAACCGGGCGCAGGAAGAACAATTGCTCGAGAGAGAGTTCGCCCTGGAAAATGTTGCCCTCGCTTAATCCCCATTCGCGTTCAAGGTCGAGCGGCGTTACAACCTGGCGGTGCAGAATGATGTCCCTGATGTTTGGCGCGTATTCGGCAATGGTATTGACGACGTTGTCGCCGAACTTTTCTTTCTCCGTATCCCAGTCGAGGCCGGGGGCAAGCTTATAGGGCGCGTACTGTACGAAGCAGGAGAGAATATGTTTGCCTGGTGGCGCGAGTGACGTGTCGGTGAGCGTCGGAATCACCATGTCGATATATGGGTGCGAGGACCAGTGTCCATACTTGGCTTCGTCGTAGGCCTTTTCCATGTACTCGACGCTCGGCGAGATAGACATCGCTCCGCGCAGATGCGCGCCGACTCCAGGCAGGCATTTGAAATTCGGCAGCCCGTCGAGCGCCATATTCACCTTGCCGGACGAGCCGCGAAACTTGTAGCGTCTCACGCCTTCCATGAATTCGTCTGGCAAGTGGCCGGGTTCGATCATCTTCGTAAACGTAAGTCGCGGATCGACACTGGAAGAAATAACGTCAGCGTAGATTTCATCGCCGTTCGCCAGTGCAATGCCATAAGCGCGGCCATTCCTGACCAGAATTTGTGCGATCGGCGCTTGCGTGCGAATTTCCACTCCGGCCTCGCGGGCCGCTCCTGCGATGGCATTTGAGATAGCGCCGGTGCCCCCGCGGGCGAATCCCCACGCGCGGAACGCGCCATCAATTTCTCCCATGTAATGATGAAGCAGTACGTACGCCGTTCCGGGCGAGCGTACACCGAGGAACGTGCCAATGATTCCCGAGGCCGACATGGTCGCCTTAAGCACGTCGGTCTCAAACCACTGATCGAGGAAATCGATGGCGCTCATGGTCATGAGCTGGACCTGGTTGTATTTATCCCCGCTCGACATGCCCTGAAATCGGCGGCCAATGAAAAGCAGCTTCATCAGTTCGCGCGGGTTAAGCGTCGAGGGGTCGGGCGGGATCATGCTGAGGATCGGTTTGACGAAGCGGCACATGGCCTGCATCGCTTTGCCGAATTCGTCATGGGCTTCGGCGTCAACGCGCGAGTGGCGGGCAATCTCGCGGTGCGTTTTGCCATGGTCGTTCACCCGCCACAAATAATCACCGCTAGGCATGGGCGTGAACGTGCCATCGAGCGGGAGAATCTCAAGGCCATGGCGGGGGAGATCGAGATCGCGAATGATCTCCGGGCGCAGTAGCGAGACAACGTAGGAACAAACTGAAAACTTGAAGCCGGGGAACACTTCTTCTGTGCAGGCCGCGCCGCCGAGAATGTGGCGGCGCTCGAGCACGAGAACCTTCTTGCCCGCCTTCGCCAAATAGGCGGCATTGGTCAGGCCGTTGTGGCCTCCACCGACGACGACGACATCGTATTTTTGGCCCTTTGAAGAGGACGCCATAGTGTTGACCCGATTGGAAGGAAGAGTCGGCCGAATGTGACCTGACATTCTAGCGAGAAGCCGTCACTTTGTCATTAAGTTGTGTGTTAGTCGTGACCACGGGTCAATCCTGGAACACGCTTGCTGCGCGCGGTCGCAACTGCATATAATCCGGCATCGAGAATTGGCTTTCTTCTGTTCCTGAGTTTGCCCGGGTGTTTCACGAAAAGAATAATCACTCGGAGTACAGAGGAACACGTGGGAGAGCTACTGTGAGGCTGCCTTGCCTATCGGAACTGCATTTCACGAGCGAACGTTTGCGCTTTGTAACAGCCTGAATTATCGGGAGTGGTCGGGATATTACACGGTGAGCGTGTATGAGGTGCATCACGAACACGAGTACAACGCGATCCGCAATGCGTGTGCGCTCATCGATATCTCGCCGCTCTACAAATATTTGATCACGGGGAAAGATGCGACTCGACTGGTCAATCGCGTGATTACGCGCGATATCAACAAGGTCGCTCTTGGCCAGGTGATTTATGCCTGCTGGTGCGATGAAGAGGGCATGGTCATTGACGACGGGACCATTACGCGGCTGGAAGAAAACAAGTATCGCTGGACTGCGGCCGATCCTAGCCTGCGGTGGTTTCGGCAGGCCGGCGTGAATATGGATGTTCAGATCGAAGATATTTCCGAGCAGACCGCAGCGCTCGCGCTGCAAGGGCCGGCATCGGCGAGGTTGCTGAAGACCGTTGCTGAAGCGGATATCGCCAATCTCAAGTATTTTCGAAAGACAAGCGGCAAGATCGCCGGCGTGCCGGTTGACATTTCCCGCACAGGATACACCGGCGACCTTGGTTATGAGATTTGGATTCCGTGGAATGACGCTGTCAAGGTGTGGGATGAGCTGATGGAAAAGGGCAAACAGTTCGACATTCACGCAGCAGGCATGCTGGCTTTGGATGTGGCGCGTGTAGAGGCTGGGCTGCTGCTGATTGAAGTCGATTACATCAGCTCGAAGAAGGCGCTGATCCCATCGCAGAAATACTCGCCCTATGAGCTGGGCTTCGGGAAGATGGTGCATCTGGAAAAAGAGAATTTCATCGGCAAGCGCGCGCTGGCGGAAGACAACAAGCGCGGCGTCGCACGCCAGTTGATGGGACTGGAAGTGGATTGGGTGGAAGTGGAAGAGCAGTTCGATAAATTCGGATTGTCTCCGGCTGCGCCCAGCCAAGCCTCCCGCGTGGCTGTCCCTATTTATTCCGGCGATAGGCAGATTGGGAAAGCTACGACGACCGCATTTTCTCCACTGTTGAAGAAGCTGATTGCGCTCGCCAGCGTGAGCACGGAGTATTCAAGGACCGGGACGAAACTTCAGATGGAGTTGACGATCGAAGCGCAGCGGATGAAGACGACCGCAACGGTTGTGCCGCTGCCGTTCTTTAATCCTAAGCGAAAGACAGCGGCACCAGTTTAAGGGATCATTTTTCGCTTCCAAAATAAATATCCCGGCACGCCTGCCGCTATGATCGCTACGCCCCAAAATGCCTCGGTTGGCCGCGTGATGATCGTGTTCAACGTCCACGCGGCGCCGATCAGAACATAAATCCCCGGCAACCACGGATAGCCGGTGCAGCGATAGGGACGGGGCAAATCTGGTTTTTTCCAGCGCAGCACGAACAGTCCTATGACCGTGAGCGTGTAGGAAAGAACCATGCCGAACATGACAAAGGTGTAGAGCATGTCATAGCGCCCACTCATCGTGAGCACTGCCGCCCATAGGCTCTGGCCGACCAGGCTAAATGCGGGAGTGCGCCACTTTGGATGAATGACGGCCATGCGTTTGAAGAAAAGGCCGTCCTGCGCCATGGCGAGATAGACACGCGCACCGGCGAGAGTGCATGTGGCCGCCGCGCTGAAGCAAGAGATTGCAATCATGGCCGAAAGCCAGACCGCGGCTCCCGGCGAGAAGAGTGCAGCCGCGGCCGCGTGAGCAATCGTCTCGTATTTAGCAACTTCACTCAACGGCATGGCGTAGACGTAAGTCATGTTCATGGCGAGGTAGATCGCGCCGACGATAAGCACACCCAGCACCATGGAGAGCGGCACGTTGCGGCGCGGCTCCTTCACTTCACCGGCCACCCATGTGATGTAAACCCATCCATCATAGGCCCAGAAGACCGCGATCAACCCAATCCCCAGCGCGGAGATCAATTGACTGGGCGAGAGGCCCATGCTCAGCCCACCAGGCGCGTGCGTGGTAAAGTTCGACCAGTGTCCTTTGCCAATGGCGAAACCTAAGACCACGAACAGAGTCATCGCGGTGAACTTCGTCCAGGTGGAAACGTTCTGGAGAAGCGCGCCCCAGCGCAGGCCGACGACATTGACCCAAGTGAGAATAGCAATCAAGATAAGGCCAACCAGATGGGCCCGCGTGAACGCAATTCCGGCGACAGAAAATATGACGTGCGCTTGCGAAATAGCGGGAAGGAAATTTCCCATGTATGCAGCCGCAGCCACCGAAAGTGCGGCGATGCTTCCGCCGTTGGCGACGGCGAACAACATCCAGCCATAAAGAAATGCGACGAGATCGCCGAAAGCTTCGCGCAGATAAATATATTGTCCGCCGGAGTCGGGAAACATCGACCCCAATTCCGCGAACGCGACACAAGCGCAGAGCGAAATCAATCCGCCAAGCACCCACACTCCAAAGAACAAAATCGGATTGGGTAACGGCGTGGCAATATCTTTGGCGGTAAGAAAAATGGACGAGCCAATGATGCCGCTTACGAGCAGCAATACTGAATCGAGCAAACTCAATCCGCGCACGAGACTCGGTTGCTCGGCGTTGTTTTCACTCGTGTGAGGCGTGGGAGCGGATATAGATTCCATCAGAAATATTCAATGTTGCTCGTCATTATTTCTCGATTTTCATCGCGCTTTTCGCTATTCGTTATTCACCGTTCGCTTCTCGTTCTCTCGTTCTGCTTGGATCACGCTTCCATCAGGTTTTTGCGAACAGTAAATGGCGAACAGCGACAAGCCGCCTTAGGAACCCTTCCATCAGCCCATTGCCAGTTCATCCGACGATTCCAGCGGCGTTCCGCAGCGTCGGCAGATTACAGCCGAGCAATCGCCGCAGGTCAGCGGATCGGTAACTTCCGTCGCACACACGGGACAGTAGAGAACCACGGCTGGCTGATGGGCTTCGGACGCGGGTTTAGGAGCGATCTCCATGAGCAGGGCACTGTAACACAATTCGCAGATTCCGCGACACGTGCAAAAAGCAGCGGACGCGGCCACCCGCAGGCACAATACGCGATGCAGGCAGCGAAGATTACTCAGGCGGTTTGCGCAGAATCAAATCATCCGATGATGGCGGCAGCGAGAAGGGAAACTGCCAGGCCCTATCTTTCATCCGTACCTCGAGGATAAAGTCCTCGCGTTCTTTCCAGGGGCCAATCCATTTGTTGCTGGTGCTAAAGAACACCCAGCCGTGTGCCTCGGCATTACCAGGGTTGAGCTTAGCCGGTTCGAGATATTGCGAGGTCAGGAATTCGATGAATTCAGCGCCCTCCTTTTCGTACTGCTGTAGGTAGGCGGTTTTCTGCTCTTTGACCGCGGGATTTTTCTTGATCTGGCGTTCGGTTTCGAATACGAGCGTATCCAGGTCATTCTGCAGGCGATTTTCAAGTTCGGCCGGATCCATATAGCCTTCAGTCACCTCATGATGACGAAGAAAATTTAGCCGCAGGTCGGCGGGATACTCGAAATCACCCTGGCCTTTGTAGGTCACGCTGGTGTAAATGCCAAAGACGTTGTAGAAGCGGCGGCGGCTTTTCGTGAGTTCCTGCGAATCGACAAGCAGCGTGACGTCCAGGTTTTTATCGCTCATGGTCCAACGATAGCGGCCGTCGTCTCCGCGTTCGAAGGTGCAACCGGGCGCGCCCGCGGTCCAACGCACCGTAGCGATCTCCGGTTTTTTCTTGGCGTGGCTTGGCAGCGCAAGAAGAAGCAGGCAAAAAAGTACTGTTAGTTTGGGCAAGAGCCAGCGCAAACGGAGCATTGACCGGAGTGTATCGCGTTTGACGAATCGCGTCACGAGACGATCGCGTCACGACATGGCCGGGCGGGCGCAAAAAGTATGTTAGATTTGAAATCGGTGGGGCGCGTAGCTCAGGTGGTAGAGCAACGCCCTTTTAAGGCGTGGGTCGCAGGTTCGAATCCTGCCGCGCTCACCAAAAGTCTGATGAGAAAGGTCCCTCGCTGCGCTCGGGATTTCGCCTGCTGGCTCGCGCTTCGCTCACGCCAGCAAAGCGGCTCAAGTTCGAATCCTGCCGCGCTCACCAATCCTCACGCATAACACCGCTGGATAGCGATGGAAACTGAACATTCCTGCCTGCAATGAGAGACATCCGCTGTAGTGCCATGCTGTTTGACCTGGACGGGGTGCTCATCGATTCCACTCCGGCGGTAGCGCGCGTGTGGAGCCGCTGGGCCATTGCGCACGGCTTTGATCCGGAGGAAGTTGTGAAGATGGCGCATGGCCGGCCGAGTCGAACCACTATCGGCGAGTTTCTGCCGAATGCCGACATACAAAAAGAAGACCGCGAGGTCGAGCGGATGGAGATGGCGGACCTTGACGGAGTTGTGCTCCTGCCGGGTGCGCTGCGTTTGCTGGAGAGCTTGCCCGCAGATCGATGGACGATCGCAACTTCCTGTACGCGTGCGCTGGCGGAGGTGCGATTGCGCGCGGCGGGCCTGCCGATTCCCAAGACGATGGTTACGTCGAGCGATGTGAAAATCGGCAAGCCAGATCCAGAGCCTTATCTCAAAGCAGCCGCGATGCTGAATCGTGCCGCGTCCGATTGTGTGGTGGTGGAGGATGCTCCGGCTGGAATTCGCGCCGGTAAGGCCGCCGGGGCTCGCGTGATCGCTTTCCTTACGACATCCGAGAGTGGCGAACTCCAAAGCGCTGGCGCCGACTGGATTGTTCAGAACTGCGCGGAGATTTCTGCGCGTGAGCAAGACGGTGGACTGCTGGTGAATCTTGCTCGCTGAGAGTGCGTTTTCCCGGCGGACATCGGGAGAGACATTGTTGTTGCAACGAGAAAATGTCGTAGTAACTGCAACGAGACTCTGTCACCCCCTGTCATTTAAGTAACGGCCGCCAAAGCGGGGCGGCCGGAGAGATTGTAGATGCGAGGCGTCGGCGTTTTTCTT